>JADGNZ010000017.1 GCA_017883205.1 Thermoanaerobaculia bacterium
ACGGCCACTGATACTGAACCCACTCCCTCTCATCCACCCTTGGTTCCATCCATTCAAAGTAGCACTAAGCTAAGTTAGCGCCTATGGGCGTCTCGCCCGGCGGTGCGTCCGCGGCGATGCGAACAAAGATCCGGCACCACGGAAACCACGCCGAGGCGAGGACGCCTCGCCACCGCGGGCGGGACGCCCTGCACTCCCAGTTTTTCTTACAATTGACCCGGACAGGCCATTTGAATGCCGGCGATCGCTCTTCTTCTCGTTTCGATGATGGCACTCGGTGCTGCTCCTCTCGCGGCGCCGGAGACGCCGAGCCGACGTCCGCACTTCGAGATTCCGCGTGACACGTTCCTGATCGATGAGCCGATCCCGATCGTGATCTCGGGATTGCCGCCCGGACAATTGGTGACCGTGAAGTTGCGAAGCGAAGATCAGCCGGCGTGGTCATCCAGCGCAGGCTTCATCGCAGGGCAGGACGGTGTGGCCGACCTCACGCGAATGGCGTCGGCGAGTGGCAGCTATCGAGGGGTGGATGCGATGGGACTGTTCTGGTCGGCGCGCCGCGATTCGTCGGCCGACCGCGTGCCGGAAGCTGGGGACCCTAACCCTCCGCCGCGGAAGTGGCAGATCGTAGCGGAAGTGGGAGGTGCGGTCGTTGCGGAAACCACCGTCTTGCGGCGCGCCGTGGCGGCTGATGTCAACGTGACGATGGTGCGCGCGAATGGTCTGGTTGGCGTGTTCTACCAGCCGCCCGGCCAGGAACGGCATCCCGCGGTGATCGTGCTTTCCGGATCGGGTGGTGGCGTGCCGCCGGCGAGCGGACACGCGGGAGGCCTGGCGTCGCGCGGCTACGCAGTGCTGGCTCTCGCATACTTCGGCGCCGAAGGGTTGCCTCGCTCGCTCTCCCGCATTCCGCTCGAATACTTTGGCAAGGCGCTCGACTGGTTGGCCGCTCAGCCCGCAGTCGATCCATCGCGCATCGGTGTACTGGGTACGTCGCGCGGTGGCGAGCTGGCGCTGCTGCTCGGATCCGTCTTCCCGAAGATTAAGAGCGTCGTTGCCTACGTCCCGAGCAATGTCGTCTGGGGTGGCTGCTGCGATTCGAGGATTGAGCCGTCATGGACGATTGAGGGCCGGCCGCTTGCCTGGGTCACGCCAGCCGGTGCGCGTGACCCCATGTCGATGGAGCGAACTGCGATCAGAGTCGAGCGGATCAAAGGGGCAGTGCTCCTCATCTCCGGCCGCGACGACCACGTGTGGAATTCATCGGGAATGTCGGAGAAGGTGATGGCCCGACTCCAGCGCAACCAGTTCCCCTACGTGTACAAACATCTCTCCTACGACAACGCGGGACACGCCATCGGGCGGCCGTACACCTCGACGATGGACCTCAACGACACGCGCCACCCGCTGACAGGCCGAATCGTACAATTCGGTGGAACGCCCGAGGGGACGGCACACGCACGGGAAGACTCGTGGCGGCAAGTGCTCGCGTTTCTGGATGAGCATTTGCGCAACGCGAGCCCCGCTGCCGATCGCTGAGGCTACGCCAGCGAATCCAGAATCTCTTCCACCGTCGAACGGCGACATGTGTACATCGGCGTGTCGCGCTGGGTGTACTTCGACGACTCCGTTTCGCGAAGTTCCTGCACGAGGTCGAGGAACTCGGCGGCGGAGTCGGCTTCGAAGGCGACAACGAAATCCTGATCGTCGAGGCCGAACGAGTAGGTCGTGTTGATCTTCACGCGCGGGTACTTGTGGCCGATGGCGATGTGCTCGTTCATGATTCGCTGCCGTTCGCTTTGCGGGAGCAGGTACCAGTCGCGCGTCTTCACGAACGGATAGACGAAGAGGAAGGGCTTCTTGCCGGGGACGATGCGAAGGCGGCGGCCTTCCTGCCCTTCGTGGAAATGCTCGTCGACGTATTGCGAGTGCTTCGTCATCGAAAAGTACGAGACGGGGACGTCGAGGTAGCGCCCGAGGATCGATTTGTTGATGCCGGCGGCCATCTGCTGGAACGTGTCGATGTCGTAGCCGATGCGCCAGAACATGAAGTCGGTGTTCGGCTTGATACCGACGGTCGAGTAGGGGAGCACCATCATCGGGCCGGTGTGCTTGCTGACGATTTCCGCGAACTCGGCCTTCGCATCGGCACGCACGGCAGCGGTCTCGCGGCGAAACGCGCGGTCGACTTTGAAGAACATGAAGTTGACGAACTGACGCGGCGCCGCGGCGGCGTCGGTAACTGCTGGTTTGGCTTGTGGCTCGGTGGTCGTGGTCATGATCTCGGATTCTAGCCCGTGCGAGGCGTTGCGGCGCACTTCATCGGCTTGCGCGTCCCCGAGGCACGTGAGGAACGGTCACGAATACGCGCTCGACGTCGCCATACTCGGGCTCGGTGCCGATGCGCGTGTAGGCGACGGTGATGTTGCCTGGTCCGGTGACGATCAGCGAGGCGTCGGGATCCGAAAGATCGGTGATGACCGTCTGTGGCGTGAGGCTCTCCATCGCCCCATGGGCGGCCACGTGGGTGACGTTGAGCGTGGCCGTGAAGGAGTACGTGGCGAAGTACGGGGGATTGCGCCTTGCTGTGAACGCGACGTCATATTGCAGGCCATCCCAGACGATGCTCCGGGTCTGGCCGGCGCCGAGGCGAACACCGTTGACTGGGCCGAGGAGCGAGCCGCCACGCGAAATCCTCTGCGCGTAGACGTTGTACTCGTACCCACCTTCCGCGCTGAAATAGTCGTCGGCGGAGCGTGTCCAGGCGACAAGAAAGCCATCGCCGTCGGATGCAACGAAGGGCTGGCCGTAGGTGTCGAGCGCGTCGGAAACGACGATGGATTTCGGATCGAGCGGCGCGAGTTGCGACGACAGGCGGGTGGCGGCGATCTGATAGGCGTAGCAAGGTCCCGGTTCACATAGGGGATCGCTGGGCGATGGTGCGGGCTTCAACCATGTCAGAAGCCACTCGGATCCGTTCCATGCTGCTGCGACGTTGGTGCCGCCGGGGTCTTCGGCAGGGTTGACGGTAACCGGCATCCCGTGCGACAGATCGCGGTCGAGGATCGTGGCGACAACGTGGACGCCTTCTGACCACGCCAAGAGCGTTCCGTTTGGCGCTGGCGCGAGAGCCAAATTTTCATAGCCGTTCTGCGAGATGACGATGCCGTTTGGATCGAGGAGTGTGCCTGTGCCGGGTGCAAACCGCGCCACCTTGACTATGGAAGAATACGAATCCTTCGGGTCCCGCTCTGTCCACCCGATGATGTAGTTCACTCCATCGAACGCGATACGCGGTTCCGTCAGGTTGGGGCCTCCGACTCGAATGCCTCGGCCATCCAGCGATTGCCCATCGAGCGTGAGCCGCCCCACGTACACGCCGCCGTCATCTTCATTCCAGACGATGGCCGTGTTCGTGCCGCTCGTTGCGGCGTCGGGCGTGATTTGCGTCGTTGCGGCCCGAGCGATGACGAACGGGGCCGATGCCGCAAGCGATGGCCCTTCGATCACGGAGCCGGTGAAAACTCCGCTTCCCCATCCCGCGAACGCGCTCGATCCGTTGCACGCCAGGGTGGTGGTGTACCAAAGGCTGGACGAAATCGTGGAGGAGGCTTTCACGATCGGGCTGTATCCGCCGATTGGCTGGCCGGTTCGGGTAAGCCGCCGGATGCCAAGCGTTTTTTGCGCGGGATCGCCGTCCATGAACAAGTACGAGTCTCCGTTGAAGACGAGTCCTGGAAAGACCTGCTGCTGACGCAGGTAGAAGAGCCCTGGAAAAACCTGCTGAAGCGGAAAGAGAGAGGTCTCGAGGATCTCGCCGGAGGGGCCGAAGTGCTGCGCGGTGATCTGCCCGGGAGCCTGAAAGAGGGCTACGTAGCTGTTGCCATCGGACGCGAGGCCGAAGATGGCTCCCGGAGTGTCGATGAGAGGCGGTGTAGCCGGGAGCGGAACGCCGTTCGCGTCGAGCGCGGTCGTGGCCGTGTAGTTGGTGTTCCCGAACGACCGGACGACGAGAAAGCCGCGGCCATTCGATGCCGCGAGAGCAGTTTCGTTTGACCCGCCGGCGGGGTTGGGGAGCGTTCTGGGACCATCGACGATGTTAGCGTCGCGATCGACGACGATGGTCATCAGGCTTCCGCTGGGACTGGTGTAGGCGATGATGGCGTGGCTCCCGTTACTTGCTACGCCTCCTGTGCTCAAGCGCGCCTTGTCAACGAAGACGCGTGGCGCAGAATCCAGCACTTGCCCCTCGGCGCTGATCCGAACGCCTACCAGCGGCGCGGTTGGTGATGTAGGTACGCTGACGTCTCCTTCGTTCCAGCAGACGAGGTATGCGTCGCCAAGATAGACGACGTTGAATTGACTCGGAACCGTCGTGAGCGTTGGGATGCGAATTCCGAGAGGATCGAGGAGGTGACCCGAGGCGTCGATCCGCGCAGCGTAGGTACGTTCGTAGCTATACGAGCGGCTGCGGGATGAGTCGCGCCACACGACGAGAAAGCCGTGGCCGTCGGATGCCGAGGCGGCTGCGTCACGGTTTCCCGGCGGCGGACCATAGACCGGAGACGTCACCGGCCGTTCGCCGAGGACCTCGGCGACGCAAGCCAAGGCCACGAACGTGATCAGGATTGCTGCGGCGATCGAGCGTTTCATGGGATCTCCTTTCGATCAGTTTCCTGTTTGCGCGGCGCGTTCGCGCGCGGGCCAAGGTGCAGCGACGAGATGCGCTCGACGTCCGTGTAGGGGGATTCGTGCGCCACGCGTGTAGGCGGCGAGGACGCCGCCGCCATAGGAGTGCGGCGCTTCTTCCCGGAACCATGATCACGTTGCCGTTGGCTGCAAACTGGTTTGGAGAAAAGTAATCCTTCGCAGCGATGTGCGCAAGGACGGCGATCCTCCCATCCGTTCCAACGCGCGGAGTTACACCATATCAATGCGCACCGAGGTGAACAAACGAGCGCTAAATCCTTTGTCACGGTTCGGTTAAGCGGCGATTAAGCAAGAGCGCGCCGGTCATTTTTGTCACCGGGAGCATGTGGAAACTGCAAAACGTCTTGGGCAGCTGCACAAACTGCGCTGCTACGGATGTGTCTGAAATGGAGTAAGAATAGTAGAATCAGACACTTGCGCGAATTCGCCCATGGGTTTGTGCAAACTGCTCAGAAGCCCGTGTTTTGCCCGTTGTTCGCTGTTTTTCACAGGTCTTTCCACAGACTTTTCCGCAGAAACTGTGAAAAGTCCGGATCACCCTCCCGGACCATGCGGGGCTTACTCCCGGTAAAGTCCACGATCGTCGAGGGTTTTCCGTCATGCCTGCCCTCGTCGAGAAGGGCATCGAGCCTGTTTTTCATCGTTGAATCGAGCATCTCCGGTGACGTGATCGGGGCTTCTCCGCTGCGGTTTGCGCTAGTGGAAACGAGCGGTCCCGTACGATCGAGAAGGTCGCGCAGCCATGCGAGGTCAGGAACTCGCGCGGCAATCGTGGATGTCCCTGCCGGGAGAATCGCAGTCAGCGGTGCCGGCCAGATCGTACGGAGAGTATCAGGTACGGTCACCTTCATCGCCTCCAGTTGTTCGATCGACGCGGCGATGACGACGAAAGCCTTGTCGCCAGGCCTTTCCTTGATCGCAGCGATCCGATCCACCGCCTGTTGATTCGCCGCCAGGGCATGCAGACCGTAGATCGTGTCGGTCGGCAGCAGCGCCACGCCACCGGCGATGAGAATGGCTGCCAGCTCGTCGAGAACGTCGCCGCCCGGCACGCCGTCGACGTGCCATTGCTTCATCGCCGCGACCTGGCGGCGGGGCTGCGCGCGCCATCGAGCAGCTCGCGCGCGTGCAGGAGTGCCGAGGCCGGGATCGATTCGCCGCCGAGCATGCGGGCGATCTCGTTCACCCGCTCCTCGTCGGAATCGAGGCGGCGGATGCGCGCCCGCGTGTGGCCGGCGGCATCTTCCTTCCAGACGAAAAAGTGCGTGCTGCCGAAACTGGCAATCTGCGGTAGGTGGGTTACGCAGATGACCTGATTTCCCGCAGCCAGCTCCTGCAGCTTCCGGCCGACGACTTCCGCCACACGCCCGCCGATGCCGGCATCGATCTCGTCGAAGACCAGCGTTGCCGCGGCTGCATTCCGCGAAGACTTGAACAGGGCTGCGGCAATTGCGAGCTGAATGCGCGACAACTCGCCGCCCGATGCGATGCGCTGCATCGCCTTCGGCTCCTCGCCGCGGTTCGGCGCGATGAGGATCTCGATGCGGTCGAGGCCGTGCGCCGCGGCGTGGTCGCGCGCGGGCTCGGCGGCATCGACGACGACCTTCACCGTCGTCCGCTCCATGGCCAGATCGTTCAACTCCGATTGGATGGCGGTCTCGAACTTCTTCGCCGCCTTCTTGCGCGCCGTCGAAAGCGACTCCGCCGTCTTGCGCCATGTGGTGAAACGCTGCTCCTCGATTCGCTGCAGCTTGTCGATGTTCGCTTCATAGTCGCTGAGCCGCTCGAATTCCTGCTGAATCGTTTCGAGGTAAGCGAGGACGGCGTCGACGGCGCCGCCGTACTTTTTCTTGAGGCGCTCGATGGTGACCAGGCGATCTTCGATCTCTTCGAGGCGTTCGGGATCGTGGCGCACGGAATCGGAGAGGCGCGAGAGGCCGCGCGACGTCTCCTGGAGCCGATAGACGGCGTCTTCGAGCTCGGCGGCAATCGCACCGATATCCGCGATCTCGTTCGCCAGCGGCTGCACGAGGTGTAGAGCCCGCGCGAGCTGCGCCAGCGCGGAGTTCTCATCATCATCAACCAGTGCAAACGCACCGCTCGTCGCCTCGGCAAGCTGACGAGCGTTCGCAAGCATGCTTCGCTCCGCGCGCAATCCTTCTTCTTCGGCCGGCGCAAGTTTCGCGGCGCCGATCTCGTCGATCTGATAGCGAAGGAGATCGAGCCGCAGCGTCCGGTCGCGCTGCGCATCCGCGAGCGCGCGAAACTCTTCCGCGGCGCTGCGCCACTCGCGGTGGGCCTCGCCCACGCTGCCGAGGAGCGAGCCGTGGTCGCCGTACTCATCGAGCAGTTCACGGTAGCCCTGCCCGGCGACGCGGTTGTGCGACTCATGCTGCCCGTGGATCTCGACGATGGCATTCATCGATTCGCCCAGCTCGCGGACAGAGAGGGGCGAGCCGTTGATGAGAACGCGGCCGCGACCGTTGCCGGCAATCTCGCGCTTGACGATCAACTCGATGGGGCCGCCGTCCCCGCGGTCGACATCGATGCCGAGCGCTTCGAGCGGCTCACCCGCCGTGCTCGGCAAATGGAACACCGCCTCGGCTGTCATCTTTTCGGCGCCGGCGCGGATCATCTCCGTCGAGCTCCGCGCCCCCCGCAGGAACTCGATCGAGTCGATGAGCAACGACTTTCCGGCGCCAGTCTCGCCGGTCAGAACATTCAGTCCCGGACCCGGCTCGACAGCGAATTCCTCCACGATGGCGAGGTTGCGGACTTTGAGATAGGTGATCACCGGACGTGTGGAAAGTCTACCGCGTTCACCGGGAGGGGCGCACTTCGGCGGTGGGCAGTGACTTTGCTTTTGTCATCTGCGAATTGGAGAGGTGACCAGGCGTTGCATCAGTCGCAGCTCGTGGGATGCACGAGTTGCGTGGTGTACGATCGTGACGTGAGGGACGACGACACGATCATGACGTTGCCCGATCCGCCCCGGGATCTGATCGGCGGAATCGGGGCGGGCGACTTCTGGCGAATCGGCAATCAGATCGCCGGACTGACGATGGCTACGGCGGGACTGGAACCAGACGATCGAGTTCTCGACGTGGGCTGCGGGCTGGGACGCGTGGCGCTGCCGCTGTCGCGATTCCTTGATCAGCGCGGCAGTTACGATGGATTCGACACCTCCCGCGAGTACATCGAGTGGTGTCGCAGTGCGCTTCCGTTCGATTCCGCGAGATTTCGTTTTCATCATTTCAGCATCTTGAGCTCTCACTACAACGAGCAGGGGTCGATTGCGCCGGAATCGTTTACATTTCCCTGGCCGGACGACTCGTTCACGCTCGCCGTTGCCGTATCGCTGTTCACCCACCTGTCGCCGTCCGCGGCGACGAACTACCTTCGTGAGATCGCGCGCACGTTGCGGCCGGCAGGCCGGATGTTTGCCTCGTTCTACGTGCTCGATGAGCAATCGCAACGCGTGGCCGAGGGTGGCACGACGGATCCCCGGTTCACGGAGCGAATCGAGGAGGGGATGATCGGAGATGCAGCGAACCCCGACGCAGCCGTCGCCTTCGGTGCGGAGTGGCTGGCAGGTGCGCTGGAATCGGCTGGGATGGTTTTTGATGCGTTTTATCCGGGCCGTTGGCGCCAGCAGCCGGTGATATCGCATCAGGACATCGTCATCGCTCACAAACCATGAGCGATGCGATGGCGCTCGACCGGTACGGCGTGACCTCTTCCGCTTCCCGCGTACGCGACGCCAGTTGAATCGTGAAGCATTACCCCAACGCGCTGCTGAGCATGTCGGTGGTGACTCCGGGCGACTTCAGGTTGCCGATCAGGGTGAGTGAGATGGAGTCGGGATCGATGATCGTGTTTGCGACGTTGGCGATGTCGTCAAGGGACACGTTGTCGATGGCGGCGATGATCTCGTCGAGCGAGAGCTGCTTGCCGAAGTAGTACTCCTGGCGGGCCAGTCCGGACATGCGGCTCACGGTCGACTCGAGCGAGAGGAGGATCAAGCCTTTGAGATGGAGCTTGGCGGAATTGAGCTCGTCCGCCGTGGCGCCGCCGGTTTTGATCAACTTCATTTCGGCGAGGGTCATGTCGAGCACGCGCTTCAGGTTCTTCGGTGCGCAGGCGGCGTAGACGGCTTCGTAGCCGCCGTTGACGTAACCGTTGTGGTACGACATGACGGTGTAGACCAGGCCGGCTTTCTCGCGGATTTTCTGGAAGAGGCGCGAGGACATCCCGCCGCCGAGGATGGCGTTGAAGAGGGCCGCGGCGTAGCGCTCGTCGCGCTGTTGGGGAAACCCGCGCGAGCCGAGACAGAGGTGAACCTGCTCCAGCTCCCGTTTCTCGCGGAGGATCACGTGCTGCCCCGGCGTGGGCGTGCCCCAGGTGCGCGCTACCGGCGCCTTGGTGTCGCTGGCAAACGTTTTTTCCAGGAACGGGATGATCTCCTCGGGGCGGACATTGCCCGACGCGCAGAAGATCATGGTCGACGGATGGAGGTCTCGTCGTAGTGGGCCATGATCCGCTTGCGTCCGAGCCGGTTGATGGTCCGAGGATCGGACGGCCGAGCGGATGATCGGGCCAGAAGGCGGTCACGAAGATCTCGTGGGCGAGGTCGTCGGGCGGGTCTTCGACCATCTTGATCTCTTCGAGAATAACGCCGCGCTCGACCTCGAGATCGTCGTTGGTCAAGCGGGGCAAAAAAGGGCCGGCGACTAACCGGCCCCTTGAATAGTTGCGAAGTTAAGTTCAGATCTAGTATAGCGTTTCGTTAAAACATTTACGAAGAATCGAACATCGGGTATCATGATTGGGTGTTGGGAGGGCGTAAGCCGAAGCTGATACTTTCGACCGGCGAGCGGGCGAAGTTGGAGGCTTTGACGCGATCGCGCACCTCACCCGTGCGGGAGGTTCAGCGTGCGGGGATTCTCCTTCGCTACAGCTCCGGAGAAGCAATCACCGACATCCAACGCGCGACGGGTGTCAGCCGGGTAACGATTTACAAGTGTATCGACAAGGCCCTGGCGATGGGGATCGATGCCGGACTTGTTGACACCTACCACCGTCCGAGAGAAGCGGTGATTACCGAGGAGGCGCGTGCCTGGGTGGTGTCAGTCGCGTGTACGAAGCCCAAGGATCTCGGGTATGCATCTGAACTCTGGACGCGGCAGGCGCTGGCGAACCATATCCGGAAGCTGGCCAAGGCCGCGGGGCACCCCTCATTGGAGCGTGCGGCGAAGGCGACTGTGCACCGCATTCTGGCCGAGCAAACGCTCCAGCCTCATCGCGTCACGTACTATCTGGAACGACGCGATCCTGATTTCGAAGCGAAAATGCGAGAAGTTCTGCTGGTGTATCAACAGGTCGAACTTGCGAATCAGCAGCCCCCTGCGAACGGCTCCTCGCGCCCCGTAATCACGGTATCGGTCGATGAGAAGCCAGGGTTCAGGCCCTCGGCACCACAGCCCCGGACTTGCCACCGGTGGCCGGCAAGTACCCGACTACGGCTCGTGACCACGAGTACCGCCGGATGGGTACCGTCTCGATCCTGGCCGCCCTTGATCTGCACGACGGGCACGTTACTGCTCGTGTCGAGCGCAGGCATCGCAGCCGCGAGTTCATTCGTCTTCTCAAGGATCTTGACGCTCACTACCCGGATGAATGTGCGATTCGAATCCTGTTGGACAATCACTCAGCACATATTTCCCGTGAGACACGGGCGTATTTAGCGACCCGCCCCAACCGCTTCATCTACGTGCACACGCCCAAACACGGGTCCTGGCTCAACATCATCGAGACTCTCTTCGGAAAGATGGCTCGCACCTTCCTCAGGCACATCCGCGTTCGATCAATCGAGGAACTGATCCAGCGGATACTCCTCGGAATCGCCGAGATCAACGCCGCGCCCGTGGTGCACCGCTGGAAGAAGTTCGACGGACTCCTCGCCCCAGCCGACAGTGCGTAAAGCTTTTGACGAAACGCTATACTAGTAGTACGTGAAGGTCTCCCACGGCCCGACGCTGGTTCGATTTGCGTTGACCGTTCCCCCACCCCCGCCCTCAGCCGTCACATAATACCCGTACGTCGAGCGAAGTGACACCTGATCTCCCGGATAGATCGGTCCGGACCCAGCCAGGCGAGTGATCGTAAACGTCTCGTAACTGCCGATCCACGACATCAAATTCGTGCCGTATCCGCCTCCGTAGACGGCGCTGACGTGGTAGTTCTGGTTCGTACGGATGCTGACCGAGTCGCCGGAATAGATCGTTCCACTACCGTCGAACTGAAACTGCGTCGAGGTGTTGTTCGCTGTTCCAGCGGCATCGAAGGCAAGACTGTAGTCGCTCGGCGCGCGCAGATAGTTACCGTTATAGGTTCGAATGTTGTGCACCGCGATCGAAGGATCCCACGACGTGGTGAATTTCAACGTAGACGAGCTCGTGTAGAAGGTGGGGTCACCCGCGCCGGTGATCGCTGCCTGCGAGTGCATGCGTGCGACGACCCGCCACTGGTAACGAATCGTGTGGTCGAGACCGCTAATAGCCACACTGCATGTCCCGACGCCACCGCAGGAGATATTAGAGAATTCGAGGGTCTCGGGGTATTCGTTACCGTCCCCGTAGATGTCATACGTGACCGGCCAGGAGGACGAACTCCTCGCGGAGTCCAGACCGTCAGTCCACTGCAGAGTGAAGGTCGTTCCCACATTCACACTATTGTTGGAGGGGTTGATGGCAGTCGGTGGCAGCGCGCGTGGTGTCGAGATGACACTCCCGTTCATATTATTGCCGACCGGAGTGTCTACCAGATAGGCCCAGCCGACGGGATACGACTCATTGCCCCAGTAGGTGCTGTCCTTCCAAAGGTAGCAATAGTAGTACCCACCGCCGTAAGTTGACGGAATGGTAACCCCGTAATTCCCGTACAGATCGGTCGAGCCATACCCGCACCTCGAAAGGTTGTCCGTCCTGCACCACTTCATCTGGTAGTTGCCTGCGTAGTAGTAGCCGGATGACTGCTGCTCATATGCAATGCCATAAACACTGAACGTCTGAGCCTGTGCCGCGGCGGCGAGCGAGAGTAGCACGATAAACGCGAATATTGTGAGGATGGTCCTTTTCATATACGGCCTCCTGCCTATTGGGCTACGTTATAATAGTTCATGAGATATGGCCTCAGTGATGATAAACACAGGTGGGTGTGATGAGATACAGATAGGCAGAACGAACTAGCACCGCCGTCAAACTGCGTCCACGAAATCCGTACGCTGCAGGTGAACGGTAGGCTCTTCGCGTTTCGATCTCCTCAGGTAGCTACCTTCTCACCAGCAGGCCGTTGGCGGGATCTAGCCATAGTGGCGCGTCGGGGAAGTCGCCGATTTCGATGGCGCGCCACGGATCGTGTAACGGCCTCATGGCGTAATCGATCCTCACCGGCTTGGGCGCGGTTCGCGCGCACGATAGAGATTGCGATAGCTGCGCTGAAACCACCCGTAACGCATGTATGTGCCGGCCGCGCCGATGATGAGAGGGACGGTCAGGATGGCTACCGCCCACCAGCGGCGATCGAGCGCGAAGACGAAGAGCGTGAGTGTGAGGGGAACGACGTAGAGCGAGGGATGAACATCAGATAGTGGATCGGGTTGTGGCCCTGGTACATGCCGAACATCGACAAATACATCACCACCGCACCGGCGACGTACGCGACGAAGGCCGCCTTTGCACGCCAGCCACGCATGGCCGCCAGGGAGAAGGCAAAGACGATGTAGCCGATGACGGTCGGCTTTCCCCAGAGTGTTTCGCGCCAATAGCTCTCGATGAGACCGGCCGCGGTCGGAATGAGAGCGCTCAGTTGGAACTGGTGCGTGTCGGCAACCGAGCCGAATGGAACGACGAGGCTGTGCAGGCCGAAGTATGAGGATGCCGATGCCCATGCCGGAATGGCCGCCTTCATGGCCTCACGAAGCCGGAGTCGGTCGATGGCCACCAGTAGGAGGAGGAGCGGCAACGTCATTACCGCCGGTTCCTTAAAGAAAAGCCACGCCAAAGACGAAGCCGGCTTCAAAAAACCAGCGGCGTGTCAGGAGTACCAGACCCCGGGCGAGAAGCAGCACCGAAGCGTCGAAGATGTTGGCAAACCAGCCGGCCACGATGATGGCGCCACCGGAGAAGAGCGTGGCGAAGACGAAGAAGAAGTCGCGCCGGGTATCACGGCCCGCCCAAACCTGGAGCGCGTGCAGGAACAACGCGACGGCACCCAGGATCATCAATATGTTGACCGCTTCCCGCGTACGCGACGCCCGTTGAATCGTGAGGCGTTACCCCAACGCGCCGCGGAGCATGTCGGTCGTGACTCCGGGCGACTTCAGGTTGCCGATCAGCGTGAGGGAGATGGAGTCGGGGTCGACGATCGTGTTTGCGACGCTGGCGATGTCGTCGAGGGACACGTTGTCGATGGAGGCGATGATCTCGTCGAGCGAGAGCTGCTTGCCGAAGTAGTACTCCTGGCGGGCCAGTCCGGACATTCGGCTCACGGTCGACTCGAGCGAGAGCAGGATCGAGCCTTTGAGATGGAGCTTGGCGGAATTGAGCTCGTCTGCTGTCGCGCCGCCGGTCTTGATCAACTTCATCTCGGCGAGGGTCATATCGAGCACGCGCTTCAGGTTCTTCGGTGCGCAGGCGGCGTAGACGGCTTCGTAGCCGCCGTTGACGTAGCCGTTGTGGTACGACATGACGGTGTAAACGAGGCCTGCTTTCTCGCGGATTTTCTGGAAGAGGCGCGAGGACATCCCGCCGCCGAGGATCGCGTTGAATAGGGCCGCGGCGTAGCGCTCGTCGCGCTGCTGCGGAAACCCGCGCGAGCCGAGGCAGAGGTGAACCTGCTCCAGCTCCCGTTTCTCGCGGAGGATCACGTGCTGCCCTGGCGTGGGCGTGCCCCAGGTGCGCGCTACCGGCGCCTTGGTGTCGCTGGCAAACGTTCTCTCCAGGAACGGGATGATCTCCTCGGGGCGGACATTGCCCGACGCGCAGAAGATCATGTTCGACGGATGGAAGGTCTCGTCGTAGTGGGCCATGATCTGCTTGCGTCCGAGCCGGTTGACGGTTTCTTCGGTGCCGAGGATCGGACGGCCGAGCGGGTGGTCGGGCCAGAAGGCTGTCACGAAGATCTCGTGCACGAGGTCGTCGGGCGTGTCTTCGACCATCTTGATCTCTTCGAGGATGACGCCGCGCTCGACCTCGAGATCGTCGTCGGTGAATCGCGGTGAGATGACGATGTCGGTCAGCAGCGACAGGCCGGTCATCATCTGCTCGTCGAGGACGTGGCAGTAGAAGGACGTGTACTCCTTGCCAGTGAAGGCGTCGACGTCGCCGCCGAGGATGTCGATGACTTTCGCGATGTCGCTCGTCGACCTCGTGGCCGTTCCCTTGAAGACGAGGTGCTCGAGGAAGTGCGACGCGCCGCTGTGCTCCTCCGACTCGACGGCGGAGCCGCTGCGAAGGTAGTAGCCGAGGGCCACCGAGCGAACGTAGGGAAGCGTTTCGATCAGGATCGTCAGCCCCGAGGGGAGGACGACGCGGGTGATATTCAGGAGGTCGGATGACATGCGAGCGGGATTGTAGTGGAGGGTGTCGCTAGTCGGGGGTCGGGGGCTCGGAGCAAGAAGCGGCTTCGTCTCCGACTCCCGACCCCCGATTCCCGACTCCCGCCGATCAGTGGAAGACCGTGCTCGCCTGGGCGATACGCAACGTCTTCTCCGCATCGTAGTCGACCGTCGTGTAAACCCAGGTCTCGTACGTGTCGGCGCCGTAAAGCGTCGTGAGCGATTTGCCGTGGGCGTTGGGACGGACGCCGATGAACGGACCGCCTGCGTAGTCTTTGATCGGAATGCCGGGGAGGCCGGGTGGGGCATTCGGGTTGGTTCCGCTGGTGCCGCTGGTATCCGTTCCTGAAGTGGATGGGATCGGGGGTGGGGGTGGAGGGGGCGGGGCATTCTGTGGGGCGTTCGGATTGCCGCCGATGTTGCGCTGCGGAAGCGCCGCCGCGGCCGACTGCGGGATGACGAGCCAATCGACTTCGCCCGTGAGGGCGTCAACGAGCTCGCCCTTAAGCCCGCGGATCAGGCGGGGCTGCTTGGCATCTTTCAGTTGCTGCGGTGACGTGGGGTAGGCGTTTCCGTTCTTCAAGCGGAACGCGGTGATCGCCTTCGCGTACTGCTGCATCGCGTAGATCGTCTGGCGTTCCCGCTCCCGCTTCATGATCGTCGACCAGGCGCGCGGAATCGTGTAGGCGGCGAAGATCATGACGATCGTCGCGAGAACGATGACCGCGGCGAGAGTGAAGCCGGATTCGGACGTGCGGTTACGCCGCCGCCCGGCGGCAGCGCAGTGCACTTGACGATCAGCGTTGGATGATTGCGGCCTCATCTCACCACGTCTTGTACGGTTTGCCATCCAGCCCGTTGCCGGGCGCCTGGCTGTGTACGTCGTAGATTCCGGGGGCAGCATTGTCGGTCTGCGCGGACGGGTCGGTGGGCATCGCGTTGGGATCCGATGGATCGGGCGTGTTCTGCACTTCCTCCCAGTCCGACTTACCGGTAATCGGATCGGGCGGAAGATTGCGGAGGTAGTGTTCCTGGAGGAGCGCATGCAGGCTCTCGGGATACTTCTGTTTGTCCGCGTAGTAGTCGTCGATCGCTTTGCGCATCTCGAAGAGGTCGTGGTGCAGCGCCGCTTCGCGAGCCTTCGTCTGCGCCCACCTGACGTTCGAGATAGCCACAGCCGCGAGGATGCCGATGATCGTGACGACGACGATCAGCTCGATGAGGGTGAAGCCGGACTGGGATTGCGATTTGCGTCGTTTCATGTGACTAATCCACTGCCCCCTCACCATTCGTTGTAATGCGTTTTCCCGTCGAGGGCCATCGCGGTTGACTTCGAGTGAATCTCGTAAACGTTGTTGCCGTTGCTCGATTGCGTGTCGGCGTCATCGTCAGCAGAGAGCGTGATCCATTCTGCACGGCCCGTCATCGGATCGATCAGGTCGCGCTCTCGCAGGAGGCGCACGGATTGCCCGCTGTTGAGCGCGATCGGTTTGGTCAGCGACTCGAGGTCTTTGGGCCACGGCCCTTGCTGGATGCTCACGGGCTCCTTCATCGCAGCGGGACCACCGGCTTGCTGCAACGCCAGCTCGTGGAAGCGGTCGATGGCTTCGGTGATCCGGCGCAGACGTTCGTGAAGCTCGATCTCTTTCTGCCGGCGGATTCCGAAGTTCGCAAGCGGCATCGCTACGCACGCAAGGATGGCCACGATCGCGACGACGGTGATCAGCTCCGCGACCGTGAATCCATTCGACCTCTTGTTCCGGTGGCCAATCATCAGTCGACCTTGGCGTGGCCTCCTGAGACGGATGCGGCCACGACTGTGCCGCCCCCGTTCGTCAGGTTCGGATTCTCGAGCACGAGATAGGTTTCGCCCGGGGCTCCGCCGCGAACGCGGAGCGTCACGATCTCACCGCCGCCGCTGTTGAACTGCAGAGGCTGGCCGTTCGATGACGAGATGCGCACGGTTCCGTGCTCGCGATCGATTGTGGCGATGGGCGGCGTCTTCAGATCGATCGTCAGAGCAGGGCCGAAAACAACTTCGCTGACATCGAGCGTCTGCGGGTTGTAGTGAAGCAGAAGCTGCGTCGCCGACAGACCTTCGAGATCCATTCCGACGACGTTCCACATCTTCTCTTCGCCAGGCTTGAACGCCATCCGCATCGGCTGCGGCTCGATGCGCGGCGCGAGCCCGCTGTTGTCGGTCAGGTTGCTGGCGCCGTTCGCGACCGACTGGGCGACGACGGTGCCGGTCGATGGAGTCGAAAGCAGGCTCTCCGGTTGCGGCTTCGGCTGCGGATTCACGGGCGGGGTGTTCGGCGCCGGCGGCCGGAAGGGATCAGTCGGAGCGGAGCCTTGCGGGATAACGAGGGGTTGGTTTGCCGGCGGGACCGGGTTGCCATCGGAATCGACCGCGCCGGTGCGGAATTGCTGCGCGCTCGGCGGCGCCGAGAACGGATCGACGGTGGACTGCGATTCGAGACGCGGCGAGAGTCCTCGGAAGCTCAGATTGCTCTGCGTTCCCACCCACATCGGCGCGAGGTCGTCCTCGGTGATGTCGGGCTTGCGGATGATGTGGGGCGTCATCGTCAGCATCAGGTCGGTGCGATGCCGCAGGTTGTGGTCTTTCGTGAAGAGCCGTCCGAGGATGGGGATGTCGCCAAGGAACGGCGTTTTGTTGCTCGTTGTCAGGCTCGTATCCTGAATCAGGCCGGCCAGGAAGTTCGTTTCGCCATCTTTGAGGCGGATTGTCGCTTCGATTGTGCGGGTGTTGAATGACGGCGGAGCGTCTGCCGTGGCTGCGGCGGCGATGTCGGAAACCTCGACGGTGAGCTTGAGCGTCACTTCGTTGTTGTGGTGTACCCGAGGCTCGATCGACACTTTGATGCCGATGTCCTGATACTGAAACGAAGTGGCCTGCCCGGCGAGCGCTCCTCCGGTGGTGCCAGTATTGAGAGTCGGAAACGTCGTGACCGGAACCGGAACACGCTGGCCGATGTGCAGCGTGGCCTTCTCTCCCTCGGAGATGCGGAGCTCGGGATTGGCGAGCGTCTCGGTATTGCCGATGCTCTTCACGAGGCTGTAGGCAATCGTTGGAATCGTGAACGTGATGTCTTTGCTTCGGATGGCGCGGAGCGCGTCGAGATTCAGCGGAAGGGCATTTCCCTTCCCGTCTGTCGCCGGCGTCGCCTGAACCGTGCCGCCAAGACTGTTGACGACTGCGCCGATGTCCCGCTGCTTGTCCAGATCGATCTGCAGAAGCTCGACATCCACCACGACTTCGGCCTTCGCTTTGTCGTTGGCCTCGATGATCTTCTCGGCGATGCGCACCTTGTCGGCGGTATCGCGGATGGTGATGGCGTTGAGCGCCTTGAGCGGAAACACGTTGCGCGCTTCGATCATCGTCCGGACGACGTTGGTGACCTGCTCGGCGTCGCCGTTGGAAAGATAGAACGTGCGGATGACGAGATCCTCGTAGTCGCGGCGGGCCTGAGGATTGTCGGGAACGACGATGATCGTGTGCTCATCGAGCGCTTTGTAGAAATGGTTGGCGGCCTGCATGACGCGCTCGAGCGCCTGCTGTGCGGTGACATCTTTCAGCTCGATGGCGATGCGGTCATCCTTCACTGCCTGATCGAAGAGGATGTTGATTCCGAAGGCGTTTCCGAGTGCCCGGTAGATCTCTTTGATCGGGCGCTCCTGAGGAAATGAGAGGGAGATCGGCTGATCGGACGTGGGGTTGAGCTGTGGCGGCGCCGACTTCGTGATGTTGGCCTTCGCACGGCGCTTGAGGTCGTCGATCGAAGGGGGTCGGCCGGCGTTCGCAATGTCCTGAAGAGTCGCGACAGTCTTGCTGTATTCGCTGGCGGCAAACTGATTGGTGGGGTCGAGCCGGATGACGATCTCCAGTTCCGTAGAGGCGAGCTGCAGGAGGCGCGTGAGATCCGCTCCGTGCGCATTCACGGCGGCGGTGCGCAGGCCTTTTCCCTTTTCGAAATGCACGCGCGACGCTTCGAGCTTGGCGCGCGACAGATTGATCCGGTAGAGGGCATTCGAGGGATCGACGTCGAGCGCCTTCTGGTATTCGGTGACGGCCGCGTCCCAATCCTTCGACGTCTCGGCGTGCTTCGCCTTCTGGAACGCGTTGTAACTCGTGCAGGAAAGCATCGTGAGCGATAACGTCAGTGCGGTGATTCCGAGTCTGGTCTGGTTCATGTTTTTTGCGGGGGTCGGGGGTCGGGGGTCGGGGGTCGGAGAGACCGTAGTTCAATGTTTCTCCGACCCCCGACCCCCGACTCCCGACTCCCTCCTTATCTGTTCTGACGTAGCGCTATTCAAAAGGTTACTGACCGAGTGGTACGCGTGTCTTGACGTCTGCCGGGAACCCGACGTAGCCGATCTCGACGGATTCGATTCCGATGCTGAGCAGGATGAACTTCCCGTCGAATGTTTCGCCGACGCGAACGTTGACGATCTGGCCGTTGCCATTGAACGTCGCGATCGGATTGGTAGCGGGGCCGAACGTGCCGATGTACTTCAGTGTGAATGGGGGCGGAACCGGCTTCGGCGGCGGCTGGACTTTGAGCCATGCCTGATACCCGGGGTCGCAGGCGTCACCGATGCCATTGCCATCGCTGTCCTTCTGGTCGGGGTTGTAGACCGCCGGACAGTTGTCGCGGAAGTCAGGGATGCCGTCGTGATCCTGATCAGGCGGCGGCGGAGGAACCTTCACCGGGGGCGGAGGCGGCGGAGGTGGCGGTTCTTTGAACGCGAAGAGGTTGCGTATGCTCTTGTAGCTGCCGCTCTGTGGATCGAGCAGTTCGATGTGCAGGGTCGGAACTCCGGGTGTGCTCGCGGCGGTGGACGTGCGAGCTGCAGTTGCAGACGCCGGCGTCCTGGGTTGGGTCACGCCGGAGATTGGCGGAGCGGTGTTGCCGCCGCCCGAATTCGAGGCGTAGCCATAGATCGCGAAGATCGCGATGAGAATGGCACCGATCGCTGCCCAGGTTTTCCAGTTCATCCAGTCCATCACATCTGCTTGTTCGCGGTTGGCGCGACGCCGCGCGTATCGCGGAACAGGGTCTTGAGTCGAATGTTGAGGGTCAGAGTCTTATCTGCTGCTACGCCGCTGCTGACCAGGTTGATCCCATCGATGATCACGAACTGATCGGAAAGCTCCAGCAGGTTGATCAGGCGCCGTATCTGCTCGTACGTTCCCTGAACCGTGTAGGTGATGCCGACCGCAGTCGTCCCGACCGATCCCTTGACGCTGGCCGTTTTCGTTTCCGAGGTCGAGAAAGTGTAGCTGGGCGGTTCGAGGTGGCTGGCCGCGGAGAGTTTCTTGACCTCGTCGATCAGCGTCGTCAACCGCTGCATGGGTGTGGCCCACCGCTCGTTGTAGAGAACCTGCAGATCGTTCTGCACTTTCTTGTACGCGGCGAGCTGCTGCTCGGCGGTGATGCGTGCGCCACGCGCCTGCTGCAAACGGGCCTGAGCCTGCTCTTTTGTCGCGTCGAGGTCCTGGAGGCGGCTCACGTACTGCACGCGGTACGTGAAGAAAAAGAGGGTGTTCGCGAGAAGAAGCACGCCGAGAACGATCAGGAGAATCCGCTTTTCACGCCAGATCATTCGATGCTCCTGGTGATCGTGGGGTGGTAATCGACGCTGAGCGTGATGCGGTGCTCACCGGTCGGCTCCACTGCCTCGCTCGAAGGAAACGCGTTGGCGAAGTGTGCGTCGCCGTTGAAGTGGTTGATCGTTGCGGAGAGGCCGGTGCCGGATTTGGCAACGCACATCATGGCAAGGTGGACGAGCCCGTCCTTATCGAAGGTAGGGGATACCGACTGAAGGCGAACGTCGTCCGGGAGGACGCGCTCGAGGCGGTCGAGCAGCTCGCTCCACGAGAACGCGCGCTCGGCGAGCTGCGCGTTGGCAAACTCCGTCTGCGTCGACAGAAGCTTGAGATCAATGCCGCGAAGCCGCTGCGTGAGGATGTCCGCCTTGTGCCGCTCGTCGGCAGTCTGTTGTTCGAGCTGGCTGATGTCGGCGCGTGTCGTCTTCGTCTCCGTCCGATAACGAAGCAGTGTATCGACGTTGTTGAGAGCGAGAAACGCAGTCAGCAGTGCCATGACCACCACCGCGGCATAGACGGGCCGGTAGTCGCGGAACGGCCGCGAGGCGAGATTGAGATGGATCGGTTTCACCCGGTGAATACTCCTGTGGCCGCGGTCAGCTCGGCTTCGTACTGGCTGCTGTCCCCGGGCACCTGTTCCGCCACGTCGCGCAGCGTAATCCTCTTGACGGGCGCGGAGAACTCGACCCCGATGGCATCCACGACGCTTCCGCTCACGTCATTGCCGGCGACGTAACAGTTCTCGATTGAGCTCGTCTGCAAAGAATCCCGAAGATACGTCGCGGAGAGTTTGATCTCCTGCTCGAGCGAGCGCTCCCCGTCCAGGTTGCGCGAGCGGATGAATAGCGGTTGCGGGCCGCGGAAAACGGCGGTGGTGAAGTCGTTCTCCCGGATGTAGAAGAAGATCCGGTCGCGCGTCGTCATTGCTTCACGGCTGGTGATGGCGTTCCAGATGTTCAGGCCGCAGGGCTCGAGAAGGATGACCTCGACGCCGGCAGCCGAGAACAGGCGCTCGATCGCGGCCAGCGTTGCTTCCACCGCGCTGAAGGCCAGGACGCGCGGAGGCGTGCGCGTCAACACCTCGTACGACAAGCGCAGCAGCGACGGATCGATCGGCATGGTCCGGCGCAGGCTCCAGCGAATGACCTCTTCGGTCTCACTGTCACGCTCCGGCACGGACTGAAGCTCGATGATGTTCATCCGAATCCAGGAGTCGGGGACGAGGATGGAGACTTTGTCCCACCGTCCCGTTTCCAGCTTGAGCCGGCGCAGTACGTCGGCGAACGCGGCTTCGTTCTGCAGACTGGGCGTGACGACGCCGGGCGCGAAGATGTCATCGCGAAGCGCATAGCTCTTCGCCTGAACGATCTTCGCCTCTTTCCGGCCGCGTCCTACGCGGACGTGGATGAGGGAATCCCTGTCGAGAACGACGACGTCTGGTGGGAAGGAGCGCGCCATATCACTCCACGAAGGTGACCTTGTTGATCTCGCGCAACGTGGTCTGTCCTGACATCACTTTTTTGAGAGCCGATTCGCGAAGGAACATCATTCCCTCTTCTTTGGCCGCTTTTTTGATCTCCGAAGCGGGACGGCGGTCGAGAATCATGGTTCTAATACGATCGGAGAGGTCGAGAAGTTCCGAGATCGCGGCCCGTCCGTGGAATCCGGTGCCGTTGCAGTCGATGCAGCCGGTGCCTTCCTGGAACATTTTTCCCCTGTACGCCTTAGCGTCGAGACCCGACTCGACGATGAACGAGTCGGGATAGGCCACCTCGTGCCGGCAGGAGTCGCAGATCTTGCGTACGAGCCGCTGTGCGAGAACGCAGTTGAGCGCCGATACGAAGTTGTACAGGTCGACCTTCATGTTGAGGAAACGGCCCAGAACGTCGACGACGTTGTTCGCGTGAACGGTGGTGAAGACGAGGTGGCCGGTGAGTGCGGACTGAACGGCGATGGCGGCCGTCTCTTCGTCACGGATCTCGCCGACCATGACCTTGTCGGGGTCGTGACGGAGGATGGCCCGGAGACCGCGCGCGAACGTCAGTCCTTTTTTCTCGTTGACCGGGATCTGCGTGATGCCGCGAAGCTGATACTCGACCGGATCCTCGATGGTGATGATCTTGTCTTCCGAGGTCTGAATCTCGGAGAGAGCGGCGTAGAGCGTGGTCGTCTTGCCCGAGCCGGTCGGGCCGGTGACGAGCACCATGCCGTACGGCTCTTTGATGAACTTGCGGAACTTGAGCAGCATCTCGTCATCGAACCCGAGAACGTCGAGACGAAGGCTCTTGAAGTCGGAGTTCATCGACTCTTTGTCGAGGATACGGATGACCGAGTCTTCGCCGTGCGTGGTGGGGACGATGGAGACGCGGAAGTCGATGGTGCGGCCGGTGATGCGGAGCTTGAAACGTCCGTCCTGCGGGACGCGCTTCTCGGCGATGTCGAGCTCGGACATGACTTTGATGCGCGAGATGATGGTGGTGTGGTGACGCTTGTCGATCGGCTCGAGCGCTTCGTAGAGGACGCCGTCGATGCGGTACTTGACGACGACTTCGTTGTCACGGGTCTCGATGTGAATGTCCGAGGCCCGGCGCTGGATGGCGTTGAAGACGATGGAATCGACCAGCTTGATGATCGGCGACGATTCGTGCGCCGTGATCGAGTCGATCGTCAGCGTCTCTTCGCCTTCTTCATCTTCGCCGACCAGCGTCATGCGGAAGCCTTCCGTGGCTTCGTCGAGGACACGTTGCGTCGATTCGGATTTCTGCAGCTTGTCGCGGATGGCCGCCGGTGAGGCCACGCGGACTTTGAGCGGTGCGCCCAGGAGCAGCTCGAGCTCGTCCAGTTTGAGGACGTCGGTCGGATCGCCGACGACGACGGCGATGTGGCCGTTCTCGCGTTTCTCCGGCAGGAACTGGTAGCGGATCATCAGCTCGAGCGGGATGTTGCGGAAGAGCTCGTGGTCGACCACGAAGTGCTCGAGGTTCACGAAGTCGAAGCCGTACTGGCCGGCCAGGCGCTGGGCGCGCGCGGTCTCGCCGGCCGGATCGGGAGTCTTGTAGAGCAGCGTGCGAGGGTCTGTGGCCATGAATGGTCTTTTATTGGGCTACGTTTATTGGGCTACATTGCTGAGCTGGAACAGCGGGAGATAGAAGGCGTATAGCAGAATGGCGACGACGCCGCCCATGAAAACGAGGATGAGCGGCTCGATCGCCGCAACGATTCGCGTCAGATGGGATTCGATTTCCTCGTCGTAGAACTCGCTGACATTTCCGAGCATTTCCGTGAGGGCGCCGGTCGACTCGCCCACCTTGATCATTTCGATGGCCAGATCGCTCATGGCCTTGGTGTTTTCAAGCGAGCGCCACAGCGGCTCGCCCTCTCGCACGTTCTGGACCATCCCGAAGATCTTCGAGGCCATGAGCTGGTTGGTCACCGACTGCGAGGCGATCTCGATGGCAGGCACCATCGGCGTTCCGCCGGCCAGAAGAGTGCCCAGCGACTGCGTGAACTGCATGATGGCGAACCTGTGCAGGATTCCGCCAGCCAGCGGGATCTTCAACTTCAGCCTGTCCCACGTCACCCGCCCGCTTCCTCGGATCCATCGCCGGGTGAAAAAGAATCCTCCGGCGCAGAGGACGAGGAAGATGGGCAGGTTGGTGTTCAACCCGTTTGCGACGTTGATCATGAACTGCGTGAACCAGGGCAGGTCCGCCCCGAAGCCGGAGTAGAACTCGGCGAACTTGGGGATGACTTTCATCATCATGACCAGCACCATGGCAATCGAGAGGGCCACGAGCACCGAGGGATAGATCAGGGCGCCGACGACCCGCTTTCGCAGGTTGACGATGATCTTCTGATAGCGAAGAAAACGCCGGAGCACACCTTCGAGATCGCCCGAACGCTCGCCCGCGCGCAGTGAGGTCGAGTAGATGGGCGGGAAGGCGTCGCCGTAGGTGGCGAACGCATCGGAGAGGGCGATTCCCGACTTCAGCTTATCGCGGACGTCGATGAGCACTTCCTTGAAGCGGAGGTTCTTCTGCCGCTCCAGCATGATGTCGAACGACTGCAGGATCGGCAGTCCGGCCTTGACCAGCGCCAGAAGCTCCTGGTTGAAGAGAAGGAATCGTTCGGTGGAAATGATCTTTCCGCCGCGGGGGAGCAGATCGCGCAGCGACATGCGGCCGCGCCGGGCATCGAAGACGTGCATTCCCTGCTGGCGCAGCTCTTCTTCGGCCGCGCGGATGCTCATGGCCTGAACGTGGCGCTCGGTGATGACTCCGTCGGGTGTTCCGACTCTGACGATGAACTCGGGCATTTGTTCGATTCCTGACTCTTTCGACGAACCACGCGATGAAAGGTTACTTCCTGCTTCTTCGACGGTCCACGCGATGAAAGGTTACGCAAGCGTCAGGGTGTGCTTACAACGGGGGAGGCAAGGGTCCGATTCCGGGAGTGTCGGATGCGGCGGATGTTGCGGGTTTGAAAGCCTTTATCTGCGCCATCTGCGGATCGGTCCTACCCCGATTGATCCGCAGATGACGCAGATGCAGCAGATCGAGTATTCGGCAAATTTTACCTCGATCTGTTCCAAAATCGTCGCTTCCGACTCGCAGATTTTGAGTCGGGACACAAAAGATTTGATTCCGGACTCAAAAGACTTGAGTCGGGACTCAAAAGATTTGACTCGGTCATCAAAAGTTTTGATTCGGCCATCAAAACATTTGATGCCGCCACCAAAAGATTTGACTCGGTCATCAAAACATTTGATGCCGCCATCAAAAGATTTGACTCGGTCATCAAAACATTTGATGCCGTCATCAAGAGATTTGACTCGGCCATCAAGACATTTGATGCCGCCATCAAAAGATTTGACTCGGTCATCAAAACACTTGATGCCGCCATCAGAGGATTTGACTCGGCCATCAAAGCATTTGATCCAGTCATCAAAAGTTTGACTGGCGCAAATTTTTTTTGAGCTCAAGTAACCTATTGGTGCCACTGCAGTTAGCGCCATTTCCTCTCCGCCGTTCTTCTCCCTCCCGTAACCTTTGGCGGGCTCGTGCGTCACAGATATCGAGTACTCAAAGGTCCCGGACCGGCGGCGCGTGGCCGGCGGCCACGGAAAGATGTTAACCAACCCACGTGGGAGTCCAGACCGCGTGGTTTTATGAGGATTCGATGATGGACGACGACAATCGCAGTCAAAGCAGCAGTCAACCGCAACCCGTCAACCCGTCAACCCCACAACCCGTCCAGGCTGCCGGCGATCCGGCACCGCCTGAAACCCTCACCCCCGAGGAGCTTGCGGCAGTACTCCTCGCCAAGATCGACGAGATCGAGGCCATGATCCCCAACTTCCAGCATCACGACAAGAACGACATCCGGCGCGTGGCCGGAATGGCGCGCTTCGCTCGCGAGCTGGTAGTGCCGACCATCGCCGCGGTCAGGTCCTTTGGACCGGCAGCAGAGCGCAACATCTTCGACGTCGCGGCAGCCCAACTGTCCATGCGCCGGAGCGAGGCCTTTGCACCGGTGATCCAGCGCCTTGCCGCGCTGACCGACGGGGTGCAGTTCACCGTCGACCGTGAGCAGGCCGATGTGGCGTCGCAGGCTCTCACCCTCTTTGCATGGGGCAAGTCGTACGCCAAGCGTCCCGATGCCGCCCCACTGCATCCGTATGTCGCGACGATTGCGCGCGTGGTGAAGAAGGTTCTCAACCATCGCAAGCCATCGACGCCGGCTCAACCCGGGCCGGCGCCGGCGCCTGCCACCGGATCGTCAGAACTACCGCCCGGAGCCAGGGGCTTGCTCGCTTCGAACATGGTTCGTTCTGAGCCGGTAGTTGAGTCCGAGCCGGCAGGTGAGGATGAGTATGACGATTACTTCAACGAGGCGTTGGACAAGGCGGTGAAAGAGTAGTTTGCTCGTTTGTCGTTTCACGCCGCCCCTCGCTGGTGCAGAGGAGGGGCGGCGGCTTTGGGGGGTGGGGTGTGGGGAGTGGGGGGTGGCAGAACGAAGGTCGTCGTTCGTCGGGGGTCGGGGGTCGGGGGTCGGAGCGTTCGATTGATCAACTGGCTCCCACACCCGATACCCGACCAGCGATCCCGGACAGACTCCGACACCCGACTTCCGATTAGCGACTCCCGTAACTCCCACTCCCCACCCCCCACCCCCAATCCCTACCCCCCACACCCCCCTGTGACCTCCATCACGCTCGACCGTTCAGGTGGCCGCGATATTGAATACTTCGTTTCCACTTGAGCGCCGCCCTTCGCCGCCGTAGTGACCTTCCCCCGGAATCGTCGTCGGAACCGATTCGTGTGCTCATCGCCGAAGACGATGAGAACTTCGGTACCTGGCTTTCCGCGGTGGCCCGGCGCCTCGGGCTCGACGTTGCCACCGCTGTCGACGGCGCCGAGGCTTTCGAACTGCTTCAGGGCGGCGACTTCGACATGCTCATCTCCGACTTCGAGATGCCGAAGAAGGACGGGTTGGAGTTGATTGCAGCGGTTCGCGCCGAGCCTTCGACCAGCGGTTTGTACGCCGTGATGCTGACAGCCCACGACCGGCCGGCCGTGAAGATCAACGCGCTGACCCTCGGGTACGACGACTTCCTGGCTAAAGGATGCACAGAGGTCGAAGTCGTTGCCAAGGTAGCCGCAGCGCGCCGGCTGCTGGCGCGGCAGCGCGCGCATGATGCCGATGCCCGCGAGTGGCGCGACATCGCCAACCAGGATGAGCTGACCAAAGTTGCTACGCGCCGCTTCTTTTTCGAACAGGCAGAGCGTCAGATAGCCGGCACGAACAGCGTCGGTATCGTCCTCTTTGACGTGGATGAATTCAAATCGATCAATGACACCTACGGCCATCTCATGGGCGACCGTGTGTTGAAGGATATCGGTGCGTTGTTTCTCCGCAGGACGCGAACCGAGGACGTGATCGCCCGCTTCGGCGGCGATGAGTTCGTGCTGCTCGTGCTGAACCTCGGCGTCGACGAAATCCGCCGCGTTGCCGAGCGCCTGGTCGCGGAGCTGTCGGAGCTCCAGTGGGACGCCGGCGAGACGACGCTGCGCATCAGCGTGACGATGGGGATCGGCTGTTCCGCGCTCATCGATGAGCCCACGGTGGAGCGTCTCCTCGACGTCGCCGACCATGAGTTGTACGCGAGGAAGTGGCTGAAAAAGCATCCTTCCACGACGCCTCGCGAGGCTTATCTGTACCCGGAGAACGCGACGGAAGTCATTCAAGTTTCCGAGCCGGCCAGCCAGAAGTCGCCATTCCTGGAGAAGCACGAATCACGATGCTCGCCGAGCCCGCCGCGACCGCCCCGCTGACCTCGTCTTGCGAAGGCGCGAAAGTGGGAATCGTGATCACGTGACCCCATGGGTGGTTCCCAGCCCGCCAGTGGTGTTCTCTCCCGACGAGGGCTGGGCAGTACCTGACGACCGGCGTCGCTGAGCGCAGCGCCTTCGAAACGGCAGGGTCATAACAGGCAGGAAGGCAGGCGGTCGTCCCGAAGACATTGACTGATACTTTTTGTGTCATTCTTCGTCTATGTCGTCGATGGGCACCGCGGCGCCGAGGCAGTAAATCATTGCTCGTCTATAACTTAGGCTTTTTCCGTTTGATGGCATCTCGGCTGCACAGACGTGAAGCCGTCAATACAGCCGGGGGCAGCATGAGAAAACGACAAAGCCAGCGCGGCTACGCGCTCATCAGTGTGATCATGGGCGTTTCGCTCGTGCTGTTGATCTTGCTGGTGGCCTCGACGGTCGCGCAGTTGGGATCGCGGCTGATTACTCTCCAGCTCAACTATCAGGGACAGGCGTTGAACACGGCGAACTCGGGCCTGATCGAAGGGCTCGATTACTTCCGCCGGCAGGCTACCCAGCCAGTGGCCTCGTTCAATCCGCAACGCAATGTCGACACGATTCCCCTGCCGAGTCCAGCGATCGACGACACCGCCGTTGTGACCAACCCTCCGTCGATCAGCCGCGATTTTCTGATCAGTACTCCCGGAAGGATCTGGGGGCACTATGAACTGGTCTCTGGAACGACAGGGTTGGCGACCACGGGCAGCGGTGTCATCGATCTCTCCAAAAACCGCCTCGGTTCCGCGGCGGCGGCGGGGGGAATCTGGCAGTTGGAGTCGACCGGGGTCGTCTACGTGAACAACGGGGGAAGCGCTTACAACGTCTCGCCGAATCAGGTCTTGTCGAAGAGGACAGTTCGGAGCGAGATCTCACGGCTGCAATTTACGCCGCCGTCGGCCGCGCTCTCGATTGGCAGCACCTCGAATGGCGCTTCCGGCGTCGGTGTAACGATCAACTCGAAAGGCCGCGTGATCGGCGGGACATCTTACGGAGTGAATAATACCAGCGGCACCGTCTCCAACTCCGGCGTTATCAGCGGCACCCCCGGCTTGCAAACGGGGCTCGTATTGTCGAATCTCAGCCTCAGCAGCGTCTTTGGCGGTACGGTCACCAAGCTCTCCGACGTCATTGCGATCGCTGATGTCGTGACGACGAGCGAGGCAGGAGTTCCCGATCCCGTTCAGATGCAGCTCATATACCTCAATAAGAACCCGGCCGTATTCACGACACCGCTCAGAGGGAGCGGCGTCCTGGTTGTTAATGGAAGTCTGACCCTCCCGGCCGATTCCAGTTGGAACGGCATCATCTACGTGATGGGTAACTATACGCAGAACAGCCCTTCCATTGTGAGTGGTGCCGTTGTCGTTGCCGGGGCAAACCCGCCGGTGAGCACTGCCTGGGCGACGGTCGGTTCCGGCACGGCCGATTTCGCCGACCTTTACTACGACCCAACCATGATCAGCCAGGTACGGAAACAGATGGGGCAGTATCGCTTCAGCCGGTCCGGCTATGTTCCCTGCCCAGCCACAGATCCGCTTTGCCAGAAGCGGCTCTCCGGGAACCGCGAAATTGGCTACTAGGAGACCCCAATGAAAAGGCACACCCAGCGCGGAATGTCACTGGTCGAGGTCGTAATGGCCCTGGCCATTCTCTCGGTCTTGATCTTCGCCAGCATGTCCCTGACGTCGAGCGCGATGTGGTCGACCAAAAACAACATTGACAAGCAGTTCGCCACGCAGAAAGCGCTTTCCATGCTGGAGGAGCTGAAATCTGTGGCCCAGGGAGCTCAGGGCCAAACGGTGGTCATTCTCGATCAGTATGACGACGGTGACGCCGCGGTGATGAAGTCGGTCCTGACGACTCAAGCGGGCGCTCTGCCGGGCGATCCCGTCAGCGGCAACATCGCCATTGGCACAGGGTGGATGTATGCGCGGCACGTTACCGTGAGTCCGATCAGTCTGGGCTCCGGAAGCTGCCGTCTGGTACGCGTGGCCGTCTACAAGAACGAGAATGGAGGCCAGCGCCTCCTGGCCGAGGTCTCGGGCGTCATTCGAACGCTCTCCACGACCATGCCGCCCACTCAGGTATACGACGTATACGCGCTCATCATGGAAAACGTTCCGGGATGGTGGGTATCGACCGCGAATCTTTTTCCGGTCGTACAGAACGCGCTCGCCGATCTACAGTCGCGCAATCCTGGACTCGAGTTTCGAGTCCACTACATTACCTCGCTTTCCTATGGGCGGGATCAGGAATACCGGCCCTTTATCAACCAAGACAACCCCTCTGACTCCGACATCAACTCCGTCTACTACTATCCCGGCGCCCTGCCTCAGGACGCCACGAAAAACCCACCCCTTCTAACCGATTACTACTCTTCGAGCTTGTTCAAAGGGCACGTAACCGTGGATACCGATGATACCAACGCGTATGACGCGACCACGAACCCCTACCCCTACGCGATTGCAGATCAATATAATCATTCGATGCGCTATTACGACGAGAAAGCGCTGAATGACTCGAGAATCGCCGCGGGCACGTCCACCGAGCCGACGTACCGCGTACTCCTCGACGACATGATTTTGCATCCTGATAACTACACGAACGCGATTCTCATCAACCTTCATGGCGAGATGTTTCCTTTCCCGCCGGTCAGAAACTACTCCGATCCGGCAAAGGATCCCGAGACCGCCGCGCTGCAGAATCTCCGCGTGGTCACCCATCCTGAGAATCTCGAGTACCCGAATAACGGCGATATTTACTTGCGCGTATATGCATGGGAAGCTCCTTACAAGGCGTTAGCAGCAACTGACGACAACGCATACATGACCACGCCGATCAGCGTGCTCATCAAGGGCGTGAATCTCAGCGCGAAAGTTGCGATCCGGCGAATCGAGGGAGGTACCAGGCAGACTGGAACTGGCTCCCTTGCCGGGCAGGCAGATCCCTATTTTAGTTCTCCCTTCACAGTGGGAGGATTTGCGGCGTCAGGCAACAGGATGTCCGCTACCGTCACCGCCAGCGGATCGGACACGCTGATCACATTCAAGAACACTCCCTATCGGACGCCCTTCTGCCCGTCCTCCGGCCGCGTCTGCACCGACAACGTCAACCCCCCCACCCCCAACGCCGGCCTGAACACGGCTTACAATCTTTACGGAATGCAGTACATCCCGTCGCCTCTCGAGAACTTTGCCACGAATGCGGTCACGGCCCCCATTGCCTTCGCGCAAGATCTCACGGACCCGAATTCTCGGCCTAAGAACACTGCCCGCTGGGTCATCAAGATCCCCGCCTCCGATGCGGCGACGGCGGCCCTGTTGACGGCGGCGCTCCTTGACAACAATCACCTCACCATTGAGACGCGCATCGGCGACCCGGCCGTTTCAGGCAACTTGTCCACCGGTACGCTTTATCCAACTCCAAATCATCCTCCCGATCTCTCGCGCACCTATTTGTGGCGAGGCACCGATCTCTGGCTGTACGGCGACGGCACCAACACGAACCCGCCGCACATACCGATGAGCGAGCGTTTTCAATTCCAGGGCGATCCGCGCCATTGTCCATACGCAGATCTCAAGCGCCCGCATGCCGCGAACCCCGCGGTCTTTACGTCCACAGGCGTGTCCAACGAGAGCCGTCTGGGGATGGGGTACAACCGTTTCTTCGACGACTTTGAATCGACCGCCTCTGGTGATCAGAGCGGGTCGTGGCCCGGATGGAAGTACCCGTCCGGCTTAGTGAATTACGGTATCAAGAACGACGGAACGGTCGACAACGATGGATGGAAGCCGGCCGGGAGCGCTGCCGCTACCTGGGGGCAGGTCGAGTTGGACGTCCCCCACGCATTCCAGATGATGCGAACGGCGTTGACCTCGTCGAGTGCCGTCTACACCACGATGACCGGATACTCGTACTATTACATCGGAATCGGAAACGAGATCGGGTATGACTTCGATGGAGCAGGCTTTGGCGAGAGCATTCCGGTGTCGCAGAAGCCCTACAGCGGTGCAAGTGGTTCGGTATTCGAACAGACGATCACGAACGACAATTCAAACAACGTTGGGACTGGAGGTTGGGGTCATCCCGAGAATTGCGGCGGAGGGACGGTACGACTGCCCTGCGGGGTGAAGTACATCCGAGGTGCCAGCCCGGATGGGACCTTCACCAGTTCGACCACGAACTACTGGTGGTCCATTTCGTGGCTTGGCGAGCTGTACCCAGACTCTTCCTATCTTGGATCAGCAGGATGGCATGTCACAGGCAACCTTCCGACGGGGACGGGTGCCAATCACTTTGCCCGAGTCATCCGCGCGCAGATCGGCCCGACAGGCACAGCTCCAGTGTGGAGTCTTCCCGCTGGCACCGACTTTCCCGGGGGGGAAGGCGTGGCCGGAGGCACGAACGCAGTGCACCGTCTCATGGGTCAAGGCAGCACGACGTTCTTCGACGTCGGAAACGCGAATTCGACGTACCACCACAACGGTGGGAGCACCGGAACTCTTGGCGGACAGGGCACCAACATCGCCAGCACGACGACGGGGGGGCCGCAGTCCTCGCCGATCGGATACAACACGCCTATGCTGACGCCGGTTCCTGCAACCCGACAGTTCGGTACAAACATCCTGTCTTTGGGCGATAACCCGGAATCCGACGCCATATGGGTCCCGCCCTATGGATCGATCTATCTGGACACGGCTGGGGCAACCGCCAATCAATGGAAAGCCGCGGGAACGACGTTCACGGTAAAAGGGAGCCCGGACGCACTGTACTATAGCGGCGATACCAGCAACGCAAGCGGCCTGGTTTCGTTAGGTGACCCGCTGACCAAGCGGAAGGCCTGGATCGTCGTCAACGGCCTCGCACCTTCGGGCGACTCGGGCACGAACTTCATGGCTCGCTGGGCTGTCCTCTCGCTGATCCACAGCTTTCTTTACGGAGGGGTGTGCACGTCTACCTCCGTTACGGCGAACAGCATCCCCTGCACCGCGGACGATGTAGCACAGCGCGTGACGCAGCTCCCGCGAGTGTCGATCGTTCACCCAGCTCCATCCGACACACCTCTCACAAATCCAAGTCAGGTGAACGTCGTCTTCACGTCCGAATGGAAGCGTTGGGACGAGAACGAATACACTCCGGAGTATGACAATAGCTGGACAGGAGAGACGGCCGCAGTGCAGTACCAGTTCCTCTACAGCGTTGATAACGGCGTGACCTGGAACTACGGATGCGGCGGTGCCGGTACGGCCAAAACGGGAGTCCGCCTCGCGGCGGGCGACGCACACCTGACATGCATGCCGACCGGCACGTTCCCCCGCACGATCACACTGAATACTCCTGCCGCGACATTTCCAGCCGGTAATTACCTGCTGCGTATTGAGGCATACAGATCGGCGTCGAATTTGAAATTGCACTACTCCTATCACCAGTACCGAGCGTATATTTCGAGGTAAATGATGCGGCTAAGACAGACGCGCGCGAGGGAGCGGGGCTATTCATTGGCGGAGATCATGGTGGTGGTCGCCATATCGGGGTTTGTGCTGATCATCGCCTACACTCTGGTAGAGCAAGCCATGCAGGCGAGCCTGCAGGTCGAGAGCCGCAATCAACTGGCCGCCCTCTCGCAACGGGCAGTCAATGTCATGCTGACGGAGGTCTACCAGGCCAGGGTGATTTATGAAAACGACTCCACGACACCGGGACCGAGTTTCCTGGGCCTGGTGACGGCGCAGACTGGGACAACGGGTCCGAGCTCGATCGCCGCGGACTATCAGCTTCCGCAAATCGACGGCTCAACGACACTTCTCGCGCCTGACGATAGTTCCGGGTCGTCGCACTACGTTGGCAACTGCCTGTTGGTCCTTCGACAATTGCCGCCCCTGCTGATCACGTACAACAACGGCACTTCAAACGTGAACTTTCCGGCCGATATCTACCGCCTCGACTTCTTCTACCTCACTCAGAATACGAGGGGCAAATTCTCCACAGCCAACTACTTTCTCGACCTGATGGAGTTTAAGAGCGTCGTTTTTGCGGATTTCCAGCAGCTCAATAACCTGCCCCAAGCCACAAGGACCTTGCTCTACAGTGGTACAAACGGCACTGCGTATCCGAACGGTTTTAGTGACTATACCCCCCCCATTACGACCGCGATCGACCTCGCCGGAACCGCCGCCAATAACTCCTTTCACACGATCAACGCGGACGGCACGTTGAGCGCCGCGCTCTCAAGCTATACCCTTCCGGCGGCGGCATCGCTCACTTCTCTACTTCCCGAGTTCTCCACCGGTTCCATCTCCGGGAAGACGGTCTACAGTGTCGGTTTCCGCCCAACGGCCACGACGACCTTTCCTGTTCGCGATCCGATTCCGAAGTTCGGGTTCGCGCTCAGCGGCCACCCGAACTACACCACCGGGCTGGAGGTGAAGTTCGTAGGCGGGGGCTCGACGCAGAAGGGCATCATTCGTCTCGTCGTTCTGTCAAGCTATGGCCCCACGAAGATGGACTCCGAGGAAGGGTTCATCATCACGTCCGGCGGCGGTTAGGACGGTTGACCGTCGGGTGTTGCCCGAGGCCAAAGCAGCACATCCGTTTTCCGGCCATTCGGCGGCTCAAACTCCCTGCGTAGCGTGATCGCCCTCGCCCTGCCCTAATAATGGGCCGTCGCAAGTTTTTTTGACATCTTCTGGACTCGATGGCTAGAGGCAACTCATTGCCTGATAAGCACTTGAGCCGTTCAGCCTCATTGGTAAGGGGTTGGAATCTTCCCGGGCGACCGCAATGACGCGGGACCAGGGAGGAAACGATGAACCATCGGAACCAGCGAGGCTTTACGTGCCCGGAGCTTCTCACCGTCGTAGCCATCATCGGCATCATGGCGGCAATCAGCACAGCAGTCCTGATGAACGGGCTGATGCGAACAGGCCTGAAGAGCGCGGCCGGCCGCGTGCGCAACATTCTGGTCATGACCCGGGCCGACGCCATTGCGCTAGAGTCAAACCAGGCAGTGAAGTTCACGCAGCGCGATGGAGTCTGGTACTACGCGATCTATAGCGACGGCAACGGCAATGGCGTTTTGAACGCGGAGATCAACAGCGGCGTCGATCCGATTGTCGAAGGGCCATATGCTCTGTTCAATGCTGGTTCGATCGGTCAGGTTGGGTTCCCGGCCCAAGGCGTGGCCGATCCCGACACGGGCGTCCAGATCGATCCTGGCGCCCTGGCAGTCAACTTCAACCGGTCGACGCTCTGCTCGTTCTCGGCAGTCGGATCAGGGACGCCCGGTTCGATTTACCTGACGAATGGCTCCGACGCCATGATGATCAGATCCTCAGGCGACAGCGGCCACATCCGCGTCATGACGTATAACTCGCTGCGGCGCCAGTGGGAGGAGTAGCGCCGCGATCTTTCGATGAGCTCGCGTCAGCTTGGCGATGAATCTACTGTCGCCGATGGAGCACGTTGCTGTTTGCCAGGACTTGAGGCGGCAGTCTCTCGGTCGACGGTCCGACTCCGTGTCCGTGTGAGCGGTGAGCATTGCGAACCATCCAACGTGGAATGAACGGGCGCCGCAGGCCGGTTGGAAAACTGGAAGCGCTCTGAATCTTCGCTAGCGAGGCAAACGATGCGAACAATGACGATGGCTGTGCTTGCTCTCGCCTTGGCTCTCCCTGGCGCTGCCCAACAGAGCCGTGCGGCGGACGCGACTCCAGCGTTGATTCACGATTTTTCTGAGCGTTCCGACGACTCAGAGCTCGTTCGCGCGGCCAAGCGGGCGCTGGCTTTGCGGCGGACGGGAGGTATACGGAGCAGTGGCTGGGTGCTCACCGACGCCATGGTTCGACACGTCGTGGTAACCGGCACTCCGCGCGCGCCGCAACAGGCGGCTGGCGAAGTCCCGGCCAGCACCTCTGCCGCTTCAACTCCTGCAGTCGATCGCCCGGCCGTCGAGAAGAAGCTGCAGGATGCAAAGCAGGAGTTGGCGCGGATGGCCGCCGAGTCTGATGAGCTGTACGGAGGCGACGTCGACGAAGATAAGGTTGCCCAGCGGCTGGGCCAGCTCCCCGGCGAGATCGACTCACTCAACAAGCAGCTCCAGCAACCCCAGCCCCAGCCTCCAGCCCGGCCTCCCCAATAGCCTCACTGAGGGCTGACCCCAACCTGCTGGGTCGGGTTACAGAGAACCAGGCAACTGCTCCGTCACCAGGTCGTCAGGGACGAGGTCGAGTGGTTTCTCGTAGAACTCGATCTCGGCTACGGCTCCTCCGCCAACAGAGGGAACGAGCTGGATCGTGCCGTGATGCATCAGGATGATTCTTTTCGTCAGGGTCAGCCCGAGGCCGAAGCCGGCGGGTTTCCCGGACTGGAAGGGAACGAAAAGACGGACCGAGGGGTCGATGCCTGCGCCGTCGTCTTCAATGGTGATCCGGCTCCGTGGATGAGCGGTTGTCGTGATCGTGATCCGGCCTTCTCCGCCGCGTGCCTGGATCGACTCGACAGCATTGCGCACGATGTTGTCGAGTGCGCGCGACAGAAGCGAGGTGTCTCCGCGGATCGACACCGGTTCACCGATGAAATTGAACGAGATCGTGGGCGCAAGCTGCGCAACGCGATCGACGACGTAGTGCGCGAGCGCTGAGAGCTCGACCGGCTCGTACCGGGCCGTGAGTGGCCGGCCGAGCGCCAGGAGCCGCTCTACGGCGTCGGAGAGAGCCAGCGCTTCCTGCTCCGCTTTCCGCAGTCTCTCACTAGCCGGATCGTCCGAAGAGCCACGGCGGGCCAGCCGCAAATAGCCGAGGATCACTGCGAGCGAGTTCCTGAACTCGTGGGCGATGCCTCCCGACATCGCGCCGAGGTCCGCCAGCGCTTGCATGTCGCGAACGCGCTGCTCGAGCTTGTGGACGTCCGTGAGATCCGCGAAGAGCGCGAGCATTCCAAGGTAACGCCCTTGTTGGTCGAGGAGGGGCACCGTCGACACGCCGATGTGAGTCGGCTCGACGCCGCCGCTAGTCACCTCCCGGCGCTGCATCGCGATCCGGTGCTCGTGCGCAAAGGCCAGGGTCCGCGCGAACGATGACGTCCCAAGTGCCTCGGTAACCGAGCGTCCCGTCAAGACGGCGCCAACGGGCAGGTGCAACAGCTCGCAGGCAACCTGATTCAGATCGACGATGCGGCCCGTCTCATCGAGAGCGATGAAGCCGGAGGTGAGGCTCCTCACGAGCGTGCCGGTCAGCCGCGCCAATTCGTCAGCGCGAGCTTTTTCCTGAAGGTGCAGCCGTTTCAGCTCGGTTTCGCGCTGCTTCAACGTTTCCAGTGAGCTTCCGAAGGCGCGGAGCAGATACGAGGTTCTGCCCTCGCTTTCGCGTGCGCCGCCCATCTCCGCGGGCTCACGGCCGCGGATGGCATCGTTGACGTAGATCGGCAAGAGAAGAACAGCAGCGATTCCGGCCACGATGCCAGCCGTCATCGCAAGCCTCACGGTTTGCGAGATGTGCTGCAGTGCTCTCTCGCCGAACCGTATTTGAACCACCCCTGTGCTGATTTTGCGGACTTCGGTATGCAGCGGCGTCCCGGGTGTTTCGGAGCTACCCGATCGTAGGGTGACGCCTCCTGTGCGCACCTCAATTGCCTCGAGCCGGTACTTTCGCCGCAATGCGTCGAGGGTGCTGATCACGGCGCCCGGCCCTGCGGTTGATGCCGCGATTGTGGTCGCGCAAGCATCGCTGACAGCCGCTTCACGCTCGCGCTCCGCGTGCTGGGACACGACCCAAAGCGCCGGCACGGTGCTGGAAAGAACGACCACACCCGTGGCGAAAAGTGCCAGCAGGATCGAGGAGACGCCGAGCAACGGGCTTCTTCCCCGAGGCGGTGCGGGTTGGACTTGCATCGGCAACAGGATAATAAGCCCTACGGCCAGCATCCTTACGTCTCGCGATCCGCTGCGATCATGGCGCTGGACGGGAGCGGTGCGCGTCCGTTTCGACAGGCTGCGCACGGGCAAAAAGAGTCGCGCGCGGGCTTGGGTAAACAACGGCGATTAGCGCCGGCCTAGGGCAGAAAGAGCCGGGCGTAGTAGCCGCCGAGTGCGGGGCCGAAGAAAAGCACACCCAGGAACGCGATTCCGAGGAAAACACCAAACGGAAGGGCCAGCCGCATGCCCTGTCTGCTGCGGATGGCGGCCGGCAGAACGATGACCGCACCCGTGACGCTAGCGAGCATCAGCACTCCCGGCACGCTGCGCCATCCCGTGACCGCGCCGATCATAGCCAGCATCTTTACATCACCCAGCCCCATGCCTTCGGCGTGACGCACCAACCAATAGATGCCGATGATGACGAGCGGAATGGCGGCCCCGAGGAGCGCGCCAAATAGGGAGTCGAACAGCGAATCGGCGAGCATTAGCCGGGGATGGAGAATGCCGAGTCCGAGCGCGCCTGCACCAACGCCGAGAGCGATCCCGGGGAAGTCGATGACGTCGGGGAGCATCTGGATATCGGCGTCGATGTAGATGAGAGTGATCGTTGTCGAGATGATCGCGGCCACGATGACGAAAGCGACCGTGGGGCCGGTGCGAAGAAAGACCGCGAGATAGAAAAGGGCGTTGGCGAGCTCCACGAGCGGATAGCGCCAGGCAATGCCGGCGCCGCAGGCGCGGCAGCGTCCGAGAAGGACGAGAAAACTGATGATGGGGATATTGTCGAACCAGCGGATGGCCGCGTTGCAGTGGGGACAGTGACTTCCCGGAAAGACGATCGACTCCTCGCGCGGGTAGCGGTGGATGACGACGTTGAGAAAGCTGCCGACGATCGCACCGATGGCGAAGGCGTAGAAGGCGAGGAGGAGAGTCATCCGGGAGGATTGTACCTGCCGCTTCGCACGGGCTCGGCGCTACCATGACGTCATGAGGTACGTCTACATCGCTCTCTGCGTCGCTGGAGTTGCCGCTCCGTACTATTTCTTCGTGCCATTCGTCCTCGAACACGGGCTGAACCTGTCTCTGTTTATGCGCCAGCTCATGGCCACGCCCGTGTCGTCCTTTTTCGGCGCGGACGTCGTCGTTTCATCCGTAGCGCTTTGGGCATTCATCGCGTACGAACGGCGCAAGCGGCCGGTGCGGCTCTGGTGGTTGTGCATCGTCGCCAATCTGGCGGTTGGCGTCTCGCTGGCCTTGCCGCTGTTCCTCCTGCTTCGCCACAGCTCCGAACAGGCGAACTGATGCTCGAGGTTCATCGAGAGCTTCTCCTCGACGAAGTCCGCACGAACGCCTATCGCGACGCGATCCGCAGGGTTGTCACCGCCGACAGCGTCGTTCTCGACATCGGTACCGGCTCGGGCATTCTCGGGTTCTTCGCATGCGAGGCGGGCGCGCGGCGCGTGTTCGCGATCGAAGATCAGCACAGCGCCGATCTGGCCATGTTCCTGACGAAGCACCTCGGTCTTACCGATCGCATGACGGTCATTCACGACCGTTCCACGAATATCGAGCTTCCGGAACCTGCGGACGTGCTCGTGACCGAAACGCTCGGCGCGTTCGGATTCGAGGAGCGCATCCTCAGCAGCGTCATCGATGCCCACAAGCGGCTGCTGCAGCCGGGCGCGACGATCATTCCGCAGCGAGTCGACCTCTTCGTCGTGCCGGTGGAGTTGCCGGTGATTTTCGAACGCCACATCGCCTGCTGGCAGCGGAGTCCTTACGGATTCGATTTCTCGCCGCTGGCGACGTTCGCTTCGAACGTGATCTACGTTACGAACATCGAGAGCAGTGCTTTCCTGGCGTCGCCCGCCCGCATCATTTCCTGTGAGATGGCAACCGTGCAAAGCGTCGATATTTCCGGTCAGGCGCGGTTCGAGGCGACGCGATCGGGAGTGTTGCACGGCTTCGGTGGGTGGTTCCGAGCCACGCTGTCCGAGGATGTCGTGCTTTCGAATGAAGCGCCAATCACGAGTTGGAGTCACGCGTTCCTGCCGCTCGAACAGCCGCAATCGATCGATGCGCACACGCCGATCGACCTGACGGTGGAGACCTCGGACGGCAAGACGTGGCGATGGAGCGGCACGGTTGGCTCGTCATCCTTCGATCAGACGACGTGGCTCGCCGCTCCTCCGTGTCGCGCGTGAGATCTTTTTAGGTGTTGTACACTCCGCCGCTCGCGCCGAAAGGCGCACAGGGGAGATCACGGTTGACTGAGGTTCCAGCGCCCGCACACCACGAACGCGAAGAGCCGTCAGGGCGCCGCCTGGTTTCGCTGTCGCTGCTGGCACTCGGCATCGTCTACGGCGACATCGGCACCAGTCCCCTTTACGCGATGCGGGAGTGCTTCTACGGATCGCATCCGGTGGCGCTCAACCCCGCGAACGTCCTCGGCATCCTCTCCCTCATCTTCTGGTCGCTCGTCCTCGTGGTGATGCTCAAGTACCACGTCTACGTACTGCGGTTCGACAACCGAGGAGAGGGTGGAATCCTCGCGCTGATGGGACTCGTCGGGCTGGACAAGAGCCGGAGTGCCGCGGTGCGCAGGGTGTTGATCGTCCTCGGCGTCTTTGGCGCGGCGCTACTCTATGGCGACGGCATGATCACGCCGGCGATCTCGGTGCTCAGTGCGGTGGAAGGGCTGGAGATCGCTACACCGTTCTTCAAGCCGTACGTGATCCCGCTGACGATCCTCGTGCTGATCGTTCTTTTCTTCTTCCAGCGCCGCGGAACGGCCGGCGTCGGCGCGGTCTTCGGGCCGATCATGCTGGTGTGGTTCTCGACGCTGGCACTCATGGGCATTCGGGGCATTCTCTGGCAGCCGTCAGTGCTCCTGGCGGTCAATCCCATGCACGCGATTCGTTTCTTCATCGCGAACGGACCGCACGGGTTTCTCGTTCTCGGCGCCGTCTTTCTCGTGACCACTGGCGGCGAGGCGCTCTACGCCGACCTCGGGCACTTCGGCGAGAAGCCGATCCAGATCGATTGGTTCAACATCGTCGGACCCTCACTCGTCCTCCATTACTTTGGCCAGGGAGCGCTGCTGATCCGGCAGCCGTCGGCGGCGCACAATCCGTTCTACCTGCTTGCGCCGAAGTGGGCGCTCTATCCGCTGGTCGGTCTGGCGACGGTAGCCACGGTCATCGCCTCGCAGGCCATCATCTCTGGCGTTTTCTCGCTGACACGGCAGGCCATTCAGCTCGGCTATCTGCCGCGAATGCAGATCGTCCACACGTCGCAGGCCGAGATCGGCCAGGTCTACATGCCGAACGTGAACTGGACGCTGATGCTGGCGACGATCACGCTGGTCATCGGCTTCCGCAGCTCCACGAACCTGGCAGGCGCGTACGGCGTCGCGGTCAGCACGACGATGATCATCACGACGATCCTGGCCTACGTCGTGGCGCGCGACAAGCTGCACTGGAGCGTCGCGCTGGCGGGCGCGATCACGGCGGGATTCCTGTTCGGCGATCTGGCATTTCTCGGCGCGAATCTCTTCAAGATCGCCGACGGCGGCTGGTTCCCGCTTCTCATCGCCGCGGTCGTCTTCACGGTCATGACGACGTGGCGGAAGGGCCGCCAGATTCTCAACGTGCGTCTTCAGGAGGGTTCGCTCTCGCCTGAGATGTTCGTGACGTCGCTGCGCGGCCACTCGCCAGTGCGTGTGCCCGGCACGGCGGTCTTCATGCACCGCACGCGCGAAGTGATTCCGTCGGCGTTGCTGCACAGCCTCAAGCACTACAAAGCACTCCACAAACAGGTCATCCTCCTCACTGTAATCACGGAGGAGGTCTCGCACCTTCGCGAGGACGAGCGCCTGCATTTCGAAGAGTTGGGCGAAGGCATTTTTCGCATCACCTGCCGCTACGGATACATGGAAGAGGCGGACATCCCGGCCCTGCTCGAGCGCGTCAGCAAGGAGCGCGGCATGGACATCCCGCCGATGGACACCACCTACTTCCTCGGCCGTGAAACGCTGATCGTGACGGCCCGCCCAAGCGGCATGGCCATGTGGCGCGAGAAGCTCTTCGCCTCGATGATGCGTAACGCCGAAAGCGCCGCCCGCTTCTTCCGCCTGCCGCCAAACCGGGTGGTGGAGCTTGGCGCGCAGATCGAGTTCTAGGCTCTTCGCGACTTCGCGCCTTCGCGTGATGGGCCGGTTCACGCGAAGACGCGACGACGCGAAGGGAGTCTTACAACTTCATGCGCCGGAGCGTGGTCGTGAGGTCGCCTTCCTGCACTGGAATGGCTAGGGAGGTGTCGCGCGCGTGGGCGAGCGCGGCGCCCTCGGGCGGGAGGCCGTAGGAGCCGTCGATGACGACTGCGTCGATCGGCTCGTTCCGAGTCAGGTAGAGATCGATCGTCGCTTCGGTGGCGCGGACGCTGACGCGATGCCATCCCTCCGCGAGTCCGCCGCGGCGGCGTGTGACCGGCGGAGGGACGATTCCGTTGACGCGCATCGACGCGAACGACGGGGCGCGGAAGATGAGTGCAATGCGTGGGGCGTTGCGAGCGGAGTGAAGGTGCAACGTCAGGTGCCGGCCGTTCTGATGTTCGTCGCCGATGACCTGCAACTCGGCGGGCGCGAGACCGAGGTTGGGTGCGGTGGCGACGATTGCGTTTGCCGGCGGCGCTGTCCAGTCGGCGATCTGTTTTGGCGCTGCATCGAAATGGGCGGCTTGCGCGATCGCCGGGAGCATCTCGTCCGCCTGCCAGCGTGGCGCAGCACCGTCGTCGACGTATTCGATGTTGAGGTGACGCGGAGAGTCGGCCGTATAGGCCGGGACGATGTTCGCGATGACGATGCATGCGACCAACGCGATGGCGAGCGCCGTGAGGATCGGGCGCTTCAGGGACGGCATGCTGGCAATGAGTGGCGTGAAGGCCGTGGCGACGAGCGCGATCAGCAACGCGATGAATGGCAGAATCGGTTTCCCGAGGGCCACGTACAACGCGAGGCCGAGCGGGAAGATCAGGATGGCTGCTACGGCCGCGCAAAGAATCGCCGACGCTCCCTCGCTCAACTTCACGGTTGCGCGAAGCAGCGCGCAAATCGCGAAGGCCAACGCGGGCACGATCGTGAGGTAGCTGCCCCCGGGTAGGAAGATGGCGAGCGCGATGGCGATTGCTGACCAGCAAATCGCATGACCGAGGAAGAGACCGTCGACGCCGGCGTACTTGATGAATCGTTGCGCAATGACGATGGCGGCGCCGATTCCGATCAGCCACGCCGTGGCGATCGACGCTCCCGGATACGCGACCCACACCGCGCCGCCAGCGCGCAGGCCGGCCAGCCAATTGCCGGCGAAGCCCACCACCAGCGACACGATGATCGTCAGGAAGAACGACAGGACGCCGAGGGTGATCGCGCGCGATCTCGTTCTGCCGTCGCGAGTCATCAGGAACGATGCGGCCAGCAGAACGACGAGCGAGAGGATGGCGATGCCGAGGGAGTAACGCTGCGGCCACCAGACGACGAAGAAGGAGAGCACGTCAAACCAGACAGCGTTGCCGCGGCTTGTTTGGCGGAGATCGGCGGCGGCGAACGCGCGTGCCATCGCCAGGATGTGATCGCCGTGATGCTGCAACGTCGACAGCGTGACGTTGTCGAGATTGTCGAGCGGGGAGTGGTAGTGGACAGGCTGACCGATGTTGGCGAATCCGATTCCCGCCAGACCAACGCGTTTGAAGACGGTGAGGTCAGTGTCGTTCGGCAGTAGCTCGTAGATGTCGTAGTAAAGCGAGCTCGTGGCCGGCCGCGGCAGCGCGCTTGCGATCGTGCGCGCGATCCATTCGTTCTGCCGGCTGGTCTCGAAGAGGAAACTCGGTCCGTCCGTTCCGCGCGCTTCGATGTTGATGACTCCCGCGGCGTTGCGCAGCAGGTTCGGATCGGCGACGAAGCCCTCTGCTCCCAGCAGCGCCACCTCTTCGGCGTCGGTGATGAGGTAGACAATCGGATTGCGGAAGCGCTCGTTGCGTAGCGCGCGGGCGATCTCGACGAGCGCCGCCACGCCCTGTCCATCGTCGGACGCACCGGGCCCGGCCGGCACGGAGTCGTAGTGCGCGGCCAGGATGAGCGCGTCGGGGCGCGCGTCGCCGGGGGTGCGGGCGATGACGTTCGCGACCGGCGCACAGGTGACGTACGGGCTGCATGCGAACGTACGCTGGATGGCGACGTCGTAGCCTAGGGTGCGAAAGCGGGAAGCCAGTCGTTCGCGGACTGCATCGTGGGCAGCAGATCCAACCGGGTGCGATGCGGTGCCGATGATCTCGCGCTCGAAGGCCATGGCACGTGCAGCCGAGAACGAGGATGCTGGCGCCGTTTCGGGCAGCGGCGAAGGACCGCGCATCCGCAGGAGCAGCACGCCAAGGATGGCCGCGAGCATCACGAAAAGGAGTCCTGCCGCGACGCCACGTTTCACGATCGGGGATTGTAGCTGCAACCTGCGGCGGCGGGGGACGTAATGAGGGAGCAGAGATCAGAGACAAGCGACCAGAGATCAGAGACAAGCGACACAGGAGATCAGAGACTGGCGATCGTCTGATCTCCGATCTCTAATCCACTGACCAGCGACAAAAGGACACAAAAGACATGCTCAAGCGACTCCTGCTCACTGCCATCCTCACGATCGCTGCCGCGGCTGCGAGTGCATCGACGCTGGACGAGCCGTTCGACCGTACGTTCGATGTCCGGCCGGGCGCGGTCTTCGCGCTGACGAATACGAATGGGCACATCAACATTCGCGCCTGGGATCAGCCAAAGATTCACATTCACGCCGTGAAGCACGTCGAAAGCCGCGACGCCGATGCCGCGCGCAGTGCGATGAAGGCACTGACTCTGGCGGTGTCGCAGCCGAACGGCGGCTTGCGCATCGACACGAAGTATCCGAAGTCGAGCGACGGCATTCTCGAATGGATCGCCGGCACGAGCGTCAACCTCTCGGTGACCTATGAGGTGATGGTGCCGCGCTCGATGAATCTGCAGATCGAGAATACGAATGGAGCAGTCGAAGCGAGCGACGTCACCGGTTCGCATCGAGTGGAGACGACGAACGGTCACATCAGACTGGCGCGCTGCGCCGGCGATCTCGATGCGGAGACGACGAACGGCGGGATCGAAGCGGAGCTGACCTCAGTCACAGCCGGACACGTCGTTCGCCTGGAGACGACGAATGGTCCGATCAGCGCACGCCTGCCGCGGAAGCTGGCCGCGAGCTTGGACGCGTCAACGACGAACGGCGGCATCGAATCCGATCTGCCCGTAGCCGCGCGCGGCAAACTGGACAAGCACTCGCTGCGCGGCACGATCAACGGCGGCGGGCCGGATCTTCGGCTGCGCACGACGAATGGGTCGATTCATATTCAGGGGATATAGGGTTCGGGGAGTGGGCGAGGAAAACCGTTTCACGCGGAGACGCGGAGAACGCGGAGAGAACCTCCTCCGCATCTCCGCGGCTCCGCGTGAAACGCTTTTGACGCACGCCCCTCTCACTTCATGATCATCTTCTTGATCTTGCTTACGAGATCCGTTCCGATGAGGCCCTCCGCGGCGTTCAGGACGCGCTTGATTGCGACGAGGATGTCTTCGCTGCCGCTCCAATGTTCCTGAACGACGGCGGCGTCGACGCTGCCGAGGACTTTGCTCAGGACCAGGACACCGAAGACGAGGTCATCGAGATATCCGATCGGTCCCACGATCGCCTCGGGGATCAGGTCGAAGGGCATGATGTAGTACGCGACGGCGCTGCCGAGCAGGACTTTGTCCTTGCTGTTGACGCGCGCGTCGGTCGTGAGACGCCACAGCAGGATGAACACGTCGGGAACGAGCAGGAGGAACTCTCCCGCTTTGCCAGCCACGGGACTTTTTCGATCGAGGTACCTGCGCGTGGTGTTGCGGATGCGGTCGTAGAAACGCGACGCTCGGTCGCGCGGCAAGGCATCGGCCTCCGCGTTGTCGGCGATTTCCCGAGCCAGATCCTCGTCTTCTGCCGCGCCCCTGAAGGGTGTTTCATCCATTTGATTTCTCCGAAGATGGCGGAAGGTCGGCTCCCCCTCGCCCGAGGGTGACCGCCAGACCGCCGTCGATGATCCAGATGTTCTCTATGTCCGCATCGACGAACGATGGCAAAAACCGGTCCAGGGAAACGACGAACGTGGCCGGCTCCTCGTAGTGAACGAGATCGGCCGGCAGCTTGTTTCTTGCGAGCCCGAAGAGAAACTGAGGGATCGGCAGCGCGCCGAATGCAGAGGCCGAGGCGATGGGGACGCGCACGGTTCGGCCGCTGGCCCTGATCTCGCGAATGTCGACGGTGAACGGCACGCTGATGAACTTGCGGATCGTGCCGGAGACGCGAAGCAGACCGTTGAAGAATTGCAGTTCCATCCGCTCGATGGGATCGACGCGAAAGCTGGCCGCCATGGCGTTGATTTTTTCGCCATCGACGCGAACTTCGAGTTGGTCCCAGGTGATGAAGCGTTGCATGTGCGGTGCGCGGTTGCCACTGCTTGTATCATGCGCGCGCCTCATGCCGAAACGCACTGACATTCACTCCATTCTCATCATCGGATCGGGCCCGATCGTCATCGGACAGGCCTGCGAATTCGACTACTCCGGAACGCAAGCCTGCAAAGCGCTGAAGGACGAGGGCTACCGCATCATCCTCGTGAACTCGAATCCGGCCACGATCATGACGGACCCGGAGTTTGCCGACCGAACGTACATCGAGCCGCTCACGCCGGAGACGCTGGAGCGCATCATCGAGCGCGAAAAACCAGATGCGATTCTGCCGACGGTGGGTGGCCAGACCGGCATCAACCTGGCCATGGCCCTGCACGAGAACGGCGCGCTGGAGCGCCACGGCGTCGAGCTGATCGGCGCCAACAGCCTGGCCATCAGGACCGCAGAAGACAGGCAGCTCTTCAAAGACAAGATGGTCGAGATCGGCGTGGAAGTGCCACGCTCGACGCACGCGGCGACGGAAGCGGATGCTGAGGAGTTTGCGGCAACGATCGGCTATCCGCTGGTCATCCGCCCCTCCTTCACCCTCGGCGGATCCGGCGGCGGCATCGCCTACAACGTCGAGGAATTGCGCGCCGTCGTCAGCCACGGGCTGGACCTCTCGCCGATCCATCGCGTCCTCGTCGAGGAGTCGGTGACCGGCTGGAAGGAGTTCGAGCTCGAGGTGATGCGCGACAAGGCCGACAACGTCATCATCGTCTGCAGCATCGAGAACCTCGATCCGATGGGCGTTCATACGGGTGACTCGATCACGGTCGCGCCGCAGCAGACGCTGACCAACACCGAGTACCAGGCCATGCGCGATGAAGCCAAGCGGATCATTCGCGCGATTGGCGTGGAGACGGGCGGATCGAACATCCAGTTTGCGGTGCACCCGACGACGGGACGCCGCCTGGCCATCGAGATCAATCCGCGCGTGTCACGCTCCTCGGCCCTGGCATCAAAAGCGACCGGCTTTCCGATCGCGAAGTTTGCCGCGAAGCTGGCAGCGGGCTACACGCTCGACGAGATCCCGAACGACATCACGAAGAAGACGCCGGCGTCGTTCGAGCCGGCCATCGACTACGTGGTGGTGAAGATTCCACGCTTCGCTTTCGAGAAGTTCCGCAATACCAAACCGACGCTCGGCCTTTCGATGCAGTCAGTCGGCGAGTCGATGGCCATCGGCCGCACGTTCAACGAGGCGCTGCAGAAGGGCCTTCGCTCGCTGGAGATCGGCGTGTCAGGGCTGGAGTCGCGCGGTTACGACCGCGACAAAGCAGCATCGCTGCTGCGCACGCCGCAGCCGGAGCGGATCTTCGCGATCGGCGATGCGTTCCGCGCCGGGATGACGGTCGACGAGGTGAACGCCATCTCGTCGATCGATTGCTGGTTTCTGCGCGAGATCTACAAGATTGTGGAGACGGAGCGCACGATCACAGGGAACCCCACGGCGAAATCGCTGCTTGCCTGGAAGCGCGAAGGCTTCTCGGACAAGCAGATCGCGTCGCTGACGAATTTGAGCGAGGGCGAAGTGCGCGGGGAACGTTACGCGCTCGGCGTCCGGCCGGTTTACAAGCGCGTCGATACCTGCGCCGCCGAGTTCGAAGCGTCGACGCCATATCTCTACTCGACGTACGAGCAGGAGAACGAAGCCAATCCGACTTCGCGCCGCAAGGTGATGATTCTCGGCTCCGGTCCGAACCGCATCGGACAGGGCATCGAGTTCGACACCTGCTGCGTACACGCGTCGTTCGCACTGCGGGAGATCGGCTTCGAGACCATCATGGTCAACTGCAATCCGGAGACGGTATCGACGGACTACGACACCTCCGACCGTCTCTACTTCGAGCCGCTCACGCTCGAGGACGTGCTCGAGATCGTCGATCTGGAAAAGCCGGAAGGCGTGATCGTGCAGTTCGGCGGACAGACACCGCTGAAGCTGGCCAAGTCGCTGGCCGATGCAGGCGTGCCGATGTGGGGAACGTCTGTCGAGTCGATCGACATCGCCGAAGACCGCGAGCGCTTCGGAGCGCTGGCGGAGCAGCACGACATTCTTGTGCCCGAACACGGAACCGGGATGACCGAGGCGGAGGCGATCGAGGTCGCACGCCGCATCGGGTTTCCCGTCGTCGTCCGCCCTTCGTACGTCCTCGGCGGGCGCGCGATGGCCATCGTTTACGACGAGTCGAATCTGCGCGAATACATCGGCTATGCGATGGAAGCGGCGCCGGGACACCCGATTCTCATCGACCGTTTTCTGGAAGATGCCATCGAGCTCGATGTCGACGCCGTCGCCGACGGTACGGACGTCGTCATCGCCGGCGTGATGGAGCACATCGAAGAGGCGGGGATTCACTCCGGCGACTCAACGACAGTGATCCCGCCCTACATCATCGGGCTGCGTGAGCAGGATCGCGTGCGCCGCCTCACGGTGCAGTTGGCGAAAGCGCTGAACGTGATCGGCCTCATGAACGTGCAGTACGCGATCTACCACGGCGACCTTTACGTGCTCGAGGTCAATCCGCGCGCCTCGCGAACGGTTCCGTACGTGTCGAAGGCGACCGGCGTGCCGTTCGCGAAGATCGCGGCGAAGGTGATGGCCGGGATGTCGCTTCGCGAACTGGGCCTCACTGCGGAGCCAAAGGTCAAAGACTACTTCGTGAAAGCGCCTGTGTTTCCGTTCGGACGTTTCCCGGCCGAGGACACGGTGCTCGGGCCGGAGATGAAGTCGACCGGCGAAGTGATGGGCTCCGCTCCGACGTTCGGCGAGGCTTACGCGAAGGCGCTGCTCGCGGCGGGGATCGATCTTCCGCTCGGCGGCACCGCGTTCATCTCCGTCAACGACAACGACAAACGTCCGGTGGTCGTGCAATTGGCAAAGGATCTGGCCGACATCGGATTCCGCGTCCTGGCCACCTCGGGCACACGCGATTTTCTCCAGCACAACGGAGTCGATGCCGGGCTGGCCTTCAAGGTGCACGAGTCGGAGCGTCCGAACATCGTCGATCGGATGATCAACGGTGAGGTGACGCTCATCATCAATACACCGCTCGGGAAGAAGTCGTTCTACGACGACACGTACATCCGCCGCGCGGCGCTGCAGTACGGCATCAGTTGCCTGACGACGCTGACCGCCGCCACCGCCGCCGTCCACGGCATCCGCTCGTTACGGTTGGGGATGAAGACGATTACGACGCTGCAGGAGCAACACGCCCGATAGTTGCGCGGCCTGGCGGCCGCGCGTTGTCGGTTGTCGGTTGGATGCGCTTCGCGCGTTGTCAGCGGAATGTTTGGCGAGTCGGGTTGACGCGGACGCAACCCAAACGAGCTGATCGTGCGCACCGGCTAGCAGTTCGCGCGGTGAAACTTCGAGTCCGCGCGGTAAAACCTCCGGTCCGCACGGTGAAACCTCCGGTCCGCGCGGTAAAACCTCCGGTCCGCGCGGTGAAACCTCCGGTCCGCACGGTAAACCCTCCGGTCCGCGCGGTAAAACCTCCGGTCCGCGCGGTAAAACCTCCGGTCCGCGCGGTAAAACCTCCGGTCCGCACGGTAAAACCTCCGGTCCGCACGGTGAAACCTCCGGTCCGCACGGTAAAACCTCCGGTCCGCGCGGTAAAACCTCGGGTCCGCACGGTGAAACCTCCGGTCCGCGCGGTAAACCCTCCGGTCCGCGCGGTGAAACCTCCAGTCCGCACGGTAAACCCTCCGGTCCGCGCGGTAAAACCTCGGGTCCGCACGGTGAAACCCTCGGGTCCGCACGGTAAAACCAAGGGCCCGCATGGAAAACCCTCGGGTCCGCACGGTAAAACCAAGGGCCCGCATGGAAAACCCTCGGATCCGCACGGCAAAACCAAGGGCCCGCGTGGAAAACCCTCGGGTCCGCACGGTAAACGCAAGGGTTCGCATGGAAAACCCTCAGGTCTGCACGGTAAAACTCCGGGTCCCACTGCAGCGCCCCGGCTCCGCACGATCAGTAAGCCGGTGTGCACGATCAGCTAGCCGGTGCGCACGGGCGGCCGGCCCAGCGAAACGCATTCAACTGCGAACGCGCGCAGCGCACCCAACCGACAACCGACAACGCCGAAGGCTAAGCTACGACAATCGCCGGCTGCGCCACTGCCATCTCCGTCTTGAAAGCATTGAACGCGCGCACGGTGTACTGCAGGTGCTTTCCTGCTGCCGAGGCTTGCGCGGGGCCGGAGAGTTGGCGGTGCGGGCGGGCAGCGCCGGGACGGCGTGAGCGGAAGACGGTGGTGTTGAACGGCGAGGGCTTGGCGAACTCGATGACCAGCTCCTCGATGACGACGTCGGCACCGCCGAGGTAGCGGAAATCCCACTCGATGCCTTCGCCGGCGCGGAGATTCGTTTCGTTCGGATTGATCGAAAGATAGATACGGCCGCCGCTCGATTCGATGTCGATGCGCACCGGCGTGGTGCGAACCGCGAATTCGGTCAACTCGTGAGCGCCAACAAGACGATCCGATGACGCTGGCGGCGCCGCGACGAGCGAAGGTGCCTCGGCGCGCGGCGGAGCAGGAATGAACGATGACGAGCGCGGGCGGTCGCCCTGCGAAAACCAGGCGGCGGTTGCCGGACCATTCGAGGTTACGCGCGTGCGCGAGCGGCGGCGTTTCTTGTCGTCCGTTGCTGGGGCGGCGGCACGAGCGACAGCGGGGGCGGCGGCGGCTTTGACAGCACCTTTGGCACCGGGTTTCTGTTTGGTGTCAGCGCCTTTCTCCGCTTTCGCGGTTTTGGCGGGTGAGGGTTTCTGCGCCGCTTTTGCGGATGGCTTGGCGGCCGGCTTCGCGGAAGCCTTCACGGCCGCCTTCGCGACCTTCTTTGGGGTAGCCTTCGCTGCTTTTCCGGAAGCCGGTTTCGCAGCGGCTTTTTTCGCGGCCTTCGCGGGCGCCGGTTTCTTTACTACGGCTTTCTTGGCCACAGCTTTCTTCGCCGCGGCCTTCTTCAGAGCTGGCTTCTTCGCGGCTGCTTTCTTCGCAGCGGCTGCTTTGGGCTTCTTCGCTGCCGGCTTCGCTTTCGCGACGAGGCGCGCGGCCGGTTTCTTCGATGCCGGTTTCGCGGTTTTTGCTCGCATCACGGGTTTCTTGCCCGTACCTTTTTTCGGAGTTGTAGACGCTGTTTTCCCCTGCACCTTCGCCATTCGAGCCTGCTCTCCCGCATCCCCTGAAAAATGGATGGCGCAGTATAGCGGCGGTCCCTCGGTTTGCATAGGTGAGAGCAAACTCTCTCTCCGGGCCATGCTGCGGCCTCGAAAACCGGCGTATTGGCTGCCTCACGCCGCGCGGTTATCGCAGTCCGTCTGCGACGTACAGATCGCCGAGCATTCGCAGGGCATCGTAGGCGTAGGCGGTGGCATCGGGTGTGATGCAGATCGGCGCGATTCTGTAGACGCCGGCCGGCTCGGTGGGGGAGAACTGCTTCCAGGCTTCCCGCGCGCCGGTGGCCAGCGTCACGCGCGTCACCTGGGCGGGGAGGGCGCTGGGGTGGTAAACGAAAAGAGATGCGCCGTCGGCCGACCACACGATCGGCACCTCGCCCGGCTGGATCGCGGGGACGATCGACGGCTCGGCGCTGGCGTCGACGGGATAGAGCGCGATCGTCTGCTGCTGCGTCATTCCGGCGACGTAGCGGCCGTCCGGCGATACGGCAAACGGACGGTAGGCATCGCCCCAGATGTTCTCCGGCGAGATCGCCTTCTCCGTCTCGTCGAGCGTGTCGATGACGTGGAGCTGATAGCCCTTCTTCGGCAACGCTCCGGCGATGACGATGCGGCGCCCGTCGGGGAGCCAGACCGCGCCGAAGTCGAATGCGCCTTCGATCTTGAGCTCGCGCGACTCGCCGCTTCCGGTCGGGACGACGACGAGCTTCGGCCCGTTGTGGCCGAGAACGTACTTGCCATCGGGGGAGATGGCGTCGCCGTATCCGTCGGCGATCCGGACCGGCGTCGGCTCGCCGAGACGGCGAAGGTACATCGAGCTGGCCGCGCCGCCGCCTTCGCGCGGTTCGTTGAAGAGGACTGTTTTTCCGTCGCGCGAAAGATCGGCCAGCATCGACCAGTCCAGCCACGACAAGTCGCGCTCCGCCGATTCGCCCGGCGCCTGCACTTCCAGCGCCGCACGCCACATGCCGTTCGACAGCAGCACGTGCCCGGCAGGCGCGATGTCGTACAGCCGCATCGATCCGGTCAGCCGGTTGACGAGCCGCGACTCGCCGGTCTCGGTGTTTACAGCGTAAAGCGCCGGCGGCGCGCCGGTGTCCGTTGCGGTGATCCAGATTTCCTTGTTGCCTGGGGCCCAGGCCAGACCGGTGACTCCGTGACTCCAGCCGCGCGCGATCGAAACCGGCTTGCCTGATTTTGCGTCGAGGATCGAGACGTCGTTCTTCCCCGAGTACGACTCCACGAAGGCGATACGCCCATCGGATGCGACGCGGATGTCTCGTAGCGCGTGTGGGGTTTCGTAGAGGACTTTGCCGATCGGCGACTCGATCCGAAAGGTGCCGTTGCCGCCGCGTATGGCGATGAGGTTCGTGCCGTCGGACGACCAATCGGCTTGCAGAACCTGTTCGGCGATCTCGCGCGGTGTTCCCCCCGCGACCGGAACGCGCGCCAGCGTGCCGAGACCGGTGAGGCGGTCGCGGCGGAGGAGGACGGCCAGCTCCGTCGACTTCGAGACCGCCAGTACGTCGGCGTCTTTCACGCCGAGCGGTCGCGGCTCCGGGCTCTGCCGGTTGGCGACGAAGACTTCGGATGGGTTGCCGTCCCACGCTGCGCTGTAGACGATCGAGTCGCCATCCGGGCCGAAACGCGCCGCACGCACTTCCCCGCGGCGGAACGTCATCCGGTGAAAGATGACCTCGGGAGGTGCTTCTTCCTTCATCTTGTTTGTCGCGAAGTACCAGCCCGCGAACGCGGCGCCGCCGATCGCAGCGAGAAAGAGAAGCGTCAGAAGAATTGGTGACACGCGCCGGGGCAACGGTTGCGCCACGGTCGCATGGCGCACAGGCACGCGCGTCGTTGCGGGCATCGCCGCGGTCGCAGGACGGATTGCGCTTGCGGATGTGCGGCGTGGCTCCGCGGAGTCGGCGATGCGCATCGTCGGTGTCTGCGCGGTGGACGCTCCCGACAGCGGCGCCATCGCAGGATTGGAGACGCTCGAATACGTTCCGGGAGCCGAAGCCGCTGCCATCGTCTCGAGGTTGAAAGCGAGATCGCGGGCAGACTGGAATCGAAGGTCGCGGTCCTTTTCGAGGCAGCGGCGCGAAAGGCGGTCGAGTGCCGGAGAAACGTTCGGCAGTGACTCGGAGAGGTCGGGCGGATCCTCTTTCAGGATTGCGCTGAGCGTTTCGATCGATGAGTCGCGCTTGAACGCGCGCACGCCGGTCAGCATCTCGTACAGGATTGCGCCGAACGCGAAGATGTCGGATCGCGTGTCGACCTTCTCGCCGCGAACCTGCTCCGGCGACATGTAGCCGACCGTGCCCAGGACCATGCCGGGCTCGGTGGCCGCCTGGGGAAAGAGGCCGCCATCGTCGGAGGTGGCGCTCAGTTTGGCGATGCCGAAGTCGAGGATCTTGGCCCGGCCGTCGCGCGTGAGGAAGATGTTGTCGGGCTTCAGGTCGCGATGAATGATGCCTTTCTCGTGCGCCGCGGCGAGGCCGTTCGCGACCTGCAGCGCGGCATCGATCGCGCGCCGTGTCGCCAACGGCCCGCGCTCCAATCGCTCTCGAAGGGTCTCTCCTTCGAGCAGCTCGCTGACGATGTAGGCCGTGCCGTTCTCGTTGCCGACGTCGTAGATCGTCAACAGGTTGGGATGGTTGAGCATCCCGGTGGCTCGCGCTTCCTGCTCGAAGCGCTGCACGCGCTCCTGGTCGCTGAGCGTAAGAGCGGTGAGGATCTTGACCGCGACGTCGCGCCCGAGGCGGGTGTCTCTGGCGCGGTAGACAGCGCCCATTCCTCCTTCGCCGAGAAGGCTGACGATCCGATAGGGACCGAGCATCGCGTCAGGCTGCAGCATGGGGTGAGCGCATGGTAGCAGCGCGCGTGCGGGTGTGGGAGGAGTGCGAGCGTCTCGCTCGCGGCATCCGGGGCGTCCTCGCCCCGGATGTTTTCTTGCGAAGAGACTCTCTGACAGCCACAGCGCAACAAGCACTCGGGTGAGGACGCCCGACTGCCCGCGGGCGAGACGCCCACACTCCTCATCGGCTAAACTCCCGCGCGTTCGGACCAATTTAGCTTTTCGAGGTGGACGTCATGGGCTCACGCGTTGTCATTGCCACGGTCCTCGCCCTTGGGATTCCTCTCGCGCTGGCAGCGCAATCGGCGACGCCCACGATCCAGCAGCCGAAGTCGATCGGTGAGGTAACGCTCTTCGGCGAGGAGCAGATCAAGGTCGAAGCCTCCACCAAGACCGAGATCCCTATCTCGAAAGCGCCGAGCGCCGTCACGGTCGTGACCGCGAAACAGATTCAGGAATCCGGCGCGCGCACCGTCCCCGATCTGCTGCGCCTCGTGGCCGGCGTCAACGTCCGCTGGAATCCGATGGTGCAGACGATCGACATCCGCGGCTTCGGCGAGAACCCTTTTTCCAATCGCATCCTGCTGCTCATCGACGGCTCGCCCTACAACTCCGGCGACACCGGCGGGCTGCCGCTCAGCCCGGCCTTCGATTTCTTTCCCGTCCAGAACATCAAGCGGGTGGAGGTTGTGCGCGGACCGGGATCGTCGCTGTACGGCGAGAACGCGTTCTGGGGCGTGATCAACATCGTGACGCTTTCCGGCGACGATCTCGCCGGCGGCGACGTGCAGCTTTACGGCGGGAGCCGGACGACGGGGGAAGTGAGCGCGCAGTTTGGGCAACGATTCAGCCGCGGCTCGATCCTCGGTGCTGTGCGCTTCCTGCAGACGATGTTCCCCGAGCAGTTCTGGATGGACGACCGCTCGAAGTTCCGCGCGTCGGACGTTTTCCTTAAGGCTTCCCTTGGCGACTGGCAGTTCTCCGGATACCGTCACGATGATCATCTCGAGGGTTTCCAGGAGCTATTTCCTTCCGAGGCCGGATTGCCGCCGACAGCAGGCTTCCGCTCTGCTCATGCGTTGAAGCAGAACCTGGATACCGCGAATATCAAGTACAAGCACGCGCCCGCCAATGCGCCGGTCACGTATTCGGCCGACTTCTCCTGGGCGCACCGCTTTGGCATGCACTGCGCTGGTTGCCATGCCGCGGCCCAGGAGCCTGCGTTCGCCAAACCTGCCGATCATGGATACCAGGCCATCGGCGATTTCCGCGTGGGATTGCACATGATCCCAGGCCACGACATCCTGGTGGGCACGGAAGCACGTCGTCTCGACCGCGCCGATCACAAGGCCGAGCTTGCCCCCGACGCCAGCGTCGTGACCGGATACAACAAGGTCGCCATCTACGCGCAGGATCAGTTCGATGCCGTCAAGAACCTGCTGCGCGTCGTCGCCGGCGTGCGCTACGACGACAAGACGAAACTGTTCGCCTCCAAGACCTCTCCTCGTCTTTCGCTCGTCTACACCCCGAACGATCGACTGGTCGTCCGCGGCGGCTACTCCACGGCGTTTCGTTTTCCGACGTTCAGCGAGCTTTACCAGGACAGCAATTTCTTCACCGTCACTACGCAGATCGGGATCCCGGCGTTCCCGCTCTCCATGTTCAAACCGAATCCGAACCTCAACCCGGAGGAAATCAGCACCTTCGAGCTGGGAGGCGAGTACCAGATTTCACCGACCGTATCGATGAAAGCTGACCTCTATCGCTCACGCCTTCACAATTTCATCGTCGTCGTGCAGCGGTTCAACCCGCCACCAGCGACGCCGACTCTCGGTTGGGAGAACCAGCCGGCCGACGCGCGCATTACCGGCGGCGAGCTCGAGTTGCGGTCGAATTTTGCGCAACGCGTGACCGGTTTCGTGAACTGGTCGCATCAGTCCGAATCCCAGATGGGAACTGGTGTCGATTCGAGCGGCAACCCCTTCGAGTTCGTCTACTCGCCGAAAGACAAGGTCAACCTCGGCGCGTACGGAGGGCCGGTCAATGGAGTACGGGGAGCACTCGAAATCGCCTGGCGTGGCAGCTACACCGCGCCTCGCGACTGGTTCTTCATCCGATCCGGCTTCACGAGCTTCGCTACGAAGCCGCTGCCGTCCTACGCGCTCGTCAACGCCCGTGTCAGCTACGACATCCCGAACACGCGCCTTCGCGCCACGATCTTCGGCAACAACCTGCTGAACAAGCGGCCGGAGGAGACCATGGTCGGCGTCGTGAACCGGTTGGCTGGGCGGGAGTTTTTCGGACAGATGGAGATGCGGTTCTGAGCGTGATTTCCTGAGATTGACTATTCTTCTTCGAGCACGGGCACCGACGCCCTCCTTGTCAAACTCGATTTTCGAATGCGCGGTGACGGCGGCGAGACGCCGCCAAGCCAGCCGGCGAGGACGCCAGCGTTCCATCCGCCTGTGGCGCGCCTTGAGCCGGCGGAACGCTGGCGTCCCGCCGGCTGGCCAGGCGGCGTCTCGCCGCCTACCGCGGGTCGAAGCGCGGCTCCAGCGGCTCACGACGACAGCACTCTTCACCGCACACGCTTGGTGCGCTTCCTTGCTCCACCTCTTCCTTCTTTGGAGTGAAAGGGCTCAATCTTATGAGCGTGAGAAATGCGGGCTAGAATCCGCCCACCATGGCCAACGAGATTGACGCGCTGCTCCAGGAACATCGCTCTCGCGGTCTAGTGGTTACGGGGTTGCGGGGTGTCTGAGCTCGCCGCCCGCGAGACCGCGCAACCGGCAGACTGCAAGACAGCGCTCATCACCGGCGGCGCCCGCGGCATCGGCCGTGCGCTCGTCGAGCGTCTCATGCGCGACGGCTGGAACGTCGCCTTCACCTACGTCAGCTCGACGGAGCTCCCGGAGGGATTCGCGATGCAGGGCGATGTGCGCGATTCCGCGCGCAACGAAGCGATCGTGGCCGAGGTCATCGCGAAGTTCGGATCGATCGACGCGCTCGTCAACAATGCCGGTGTTCGCCGCGATGCGCTTCTCTACAACATGACCGACAACGAGTGGCGCGAAGTGCTGCAGACGAACCTTGACGGCGCGATGTCGATGACCAAGGCTGTGCTGCCGTCGATGATGAAGCAGCGCAGAGGCGCCATCGTGAACGTCGCCTCGCTCAGCGGATTACACGGCGTCGCCGGCCAGACGAACTACGCCGCCGCAAAAGGCGCGCTCATCGCCCTCACCCGCTCGCTCGCGCGCGAGGTTGCCCGTAGCAACATCCGCGTGAACTGCATCGCCCCCGGCCTCGTCGACACCGACATGATCGCAACGCTCGATGCCGAGGTGAAGAAGGAGATGATCCGCGCAATCCCGATGCGTCGGGCGGTGAAACCTTCGGAAGTGGCAGCAGCGATCGCGTTCATGCTGAGCGACGAGGCGAGCGCGATCACGGGGCAGGTGTTGTGCGTGGACGGGGGGACGTCGGCGTAGGGAAGGTCGGCCTCGATGAAGGAACTCTTCGTATTCGTTTCGGCCTCTACTTGCTTTCTCGTTCTTGCGGCTTGTGCTTCGAGCGCAGACAACTTCGGGTGCGCCTCAAGGGAGTGGCTGGCCGCTACCCCGGAATCCGGTCACGCTCAGTTGTCAGACATCAAGCCTCGATACCTCAAGCTGATTGCTCTTGATGGAATGCCGACGCTTCCCGAAGCGGCACGCGCCGGCGCTATGAAGTGGATTGACGATGAGATTGCCAGAGTCTCCGGCAAGCGCCAGTCCGGCGATGAACTGTGGCACTTCCGTGAAGAGAAGTGTGACCACTGCCAGTGGTATCGCGAGGGCTACGCGCTGATCCGCGGATGTGAAATCGTCGACGAGATCACCATAAGCGATGACATGTAAGCTTCGAGTGTTGTCATCACCTCATAGAATTCATCATTATGGGCAGGTTGCTAGAGAAGGCATTTGAAGAAGCGTCGAAGCTGCCGGAAGCAGAGCAGGAAGCGGCTGGAGCGTGGCTTCTCGCCGAGCTCGAATCGGAACGGCGTTGGGACGACCTGTTTGCGAGGTCGCACGAGATTCTTGCGGAGATGGCCGCCGAAGCGATTCGCGAGGATGAGTTGGGCTTGACGGAAATTCTCGATCCGGACGAGATGTGAAGGCTAAGCACGACCGCTGCGCTCCAGATCTCGACTCCCAAAACTACTTCCGCAACCGTCCGTATCTCCGATCGGTATCATTATGACGATCGACGCATCGACACCGTCGGAGCAGGTTCCCGAGTCCGACGATCGCATCCCCGCAGCCCTGCGCGGATTCGGTCCTCTTGGCATCGTCGCGATCCTCGTCATCCTCTTTGGCAACTCTCTGGTGCCTCCTCTCAGCGCCATTCTCGTGCTGGTCTGGATTGCCTGGTCGCGGACGCCATGGCGCGAGATCGGATTCGTACGGCCTGCGAGCTGGGTGAGGACTGTCGCGGTCGGCGTCGTGTTCGGCAGCGCGTTCAAGCTGCTCCTGAAGATGATCGTGATGCCTCTCCTCGGCGCCGATCCCGTCAACCACGCGTACCACTACCTTGCCGGCAATCGGGCCGCGTTGCCGGGGATGATTTTCGCGATGATCGTTGTCGCGGGCTTCGGCGAAGAGACGGTGTTTCGAGGCTATCTCTTCGAGCGCTTCGGCAAGTTGTTTGGATCGAGCGTTTGGGCAAAGACGATCACCGTGCTGATCACGGCCCTATGGTTTGGAGCGGGCCACTACGCCGTGCAGGGGCTTGCGGGAGCGGAGCAGGCGGCGATCGTCGGACTCGTGTACGGAACGATCTTCGCCATCACGGGTCGGATCTGGATGCTGATGGTGGCGCATGCCGCCTTCGATCTGACGGCGCTGGCGATCATTTACTACGATCTCGAGACTGCGATTGCGCATCTCGTGTTCAAGTGAGGCTTACCGCGGAACGAACACGCGATAGATCAGCGCGGTGCCCACTCCCCAGACGCCGTTCACGATCGGGCCGATCGCCATCGTTTTCGGGTTCCAACCACCGGCGATCGGCATGTGCTTGAGTGGGGCGACGACCAGCCAGGCGACCAGCGTCGGGAAGATGGCGCCGAAGAGAATCGCGGCGAGCCAGAACGCGGAGCCGCGGCGGCGGTCGATCAACGGCATCATGATCATTCCCCACACGCCGCCCCAGAATGAGAGGGAGATGACCGCGGGGATGCCGAACGGCGGGACCGGCTACATCGCCCACGCCCCGCGAGGCACGTAGCCGAAATTGTGGAGGAGCGCCACGACCGACTGGTGAAAGACGAGCGTGGCGACGAAGCCGGCGGCGAACGCGATGATCAGCCGTTTGGCCATGATCTACAGGACCCTTCGAAAGTAATCGATTGTCTTCGTGAGCCCCTCATCGAGAGGCACGCGCGGCTCCCAGCCGAGAAGTGTACGAGCTTTCGTGATGTCAGGCCGTCGAATTTTCGGATCATCCTCCGGGAGAGGCTTGAACTCGATCGGTGCGTTGCTCCCCGTCAGCCGCTTGATCTCCTCGGCGAACTGCAGCACGGTCATCTCGTTCGGATTGCCGATGTTCGTCGGGTTGATTTCATCCGACATCAGCAGCCGGTAGATGCCTTCGATGAGATCGGTGACGAAGCAGAACGACCGCGTCTGCGAGCCGTCGCCGAAGACGGTCAACGGCTCGTTACGCAGTGCCTGCGAGATGAACGCCGGCACGACGCGTCCGTCTTTGATGCGCATCCGTGGACCGTACGTGTTGAAGATCCGCACGATGCGTGTCTGCACGCCATGGAAGCGGTGATACGCCATCGTCATCGCCTCGGCGAACCGTTTCGCTTCGTCGTATACACCGCGCGGCCCGACCGGATTCACGTTGCCCCAGTAATCCTCTCTCTGCGGATGCACGAGCGGGTCGCCATACACCTCGGACGTCGACGCGATGAGGTAGCGCGCCCCTTTGTCCTTGGCCACGCCGAGCGTTTTGTGTGTGCCCAGCGAGCCGACTTTCAGCGTCTGGATCGGCTTCTCGAGGTAGTCGATCGGACTGGCGGGGGAGGCGAAGTGCAGCACGTAGTCGAGCGGACCGTCGATGTGAATGTAGTTCGTGACGTCGTACTTCACGAAGGAGAATCCCTCGCGGCCGATGAGGTGTTGGATGTTGGCGGGATTGCCGGTGATGAAGTTGTCGATGCAGATCACTTCATGACCGCGCTCGAGAAAGAGCTCGCAAAGGTGTGACCCCAGGAAACCGGCGCCGCCGGTGATGAGCGCACGACCCATCAAACGCGCTCCCGGACGCGGATGTCTTCGCTGCGGCCGACCGAGATGTACGTGAAGCCCTCCGCTTTCATCCGCTGCGGATCGTAGACATTGCGCAGATCGATGATCAACGGCTGCTTGAGCAGCTTCTTGATTCGCTCCAGCTTGAGTGCGCGAAACTCGTTCCACTCCGTCGCGATCACGAGCGCGTCGGCGCCATCAGCGGTCTCGTAGGCATCGCCGCAGTAGATGACATTCTCGAAGATCTTCTTCGAGTTCTCGATCGCGCCCGGGTCGTACGCACGGATCACCGCGCCCTTCTCCTGGAGGCCTTTGATGAGCGGGATCGTCGGCGAGTCGCGCATGTCGTCGGTCTCGGGCTTGAACGCAAGGCCGAGGATGGCGACCGTCTTGCCACGAACATCGCCGATTGCATCGACGACTTTGCCGACCATGCGCTGCTTGATGTTCTTGTTGACGCGAAGTACCGCTTCGATGATCTCGAACTCGTAGCCGTATTGCCGTGCGATGTCGGCGACAGCTGACGTGTCCTTCGGAAAACAGGAGCCGCCGAAGCCGGGGCCGGCCTGCAGGAACTTCGGACCGATGCGCGAGTCGAGGCCCATACCGCGCGCGACATCCTGTACGTTGGCACCGAGGAGCTCGCACATCACGGCGACCTCATTGATGAACGAGATCTTCGTGGCCAGGAATCCGTTCGCGGCGTACTTGATCAGCTCCGACGATTCGACATTCGTCACGACGAACGGAATCTCGAGCGAGTGCAGCGGTGCGTAGATCTCTTTCATCAGTGCGATCGACTCTTTGTCGGACGCTCCGATGACGACGCGGTCGGGCTTGAGGAAGTCTTCGATGGCCGATCCCTCGCGCAGGAACTCGGGATTCGAAACGACGGAGCCTTTGTGGCCGTTGCCGGATTCATCGAGGATGCGCTCGATCAGGCGGCCCGTGCCGATGGGAACCGTCGATTTCGTGATGACGAGCTTCGGCCCGTTCATGTGCTGCGCGATCGTGCGGGCAACATCCTCGACGTAGCGAAGATCGGCCGCGCCATTTGCCTTCGGCGGTGTGCCAACCGCGATGAAGATGGCACGACAGTGCCGGATGGCCTCCGCCAGATCGATGGAGAAGCGAAGGCGCTTCTCATGAACGTTACGCTCAACGATCTTGTCCAGACCCGGCTCGTAGATCGGAATCAGGCCATTGTTGAGGGCGTCGATTTTCGCCGGGTCGATGTCGCAGCAGATGACGTCGTTGCCAAAGTCGGCCAGACCGGCTCCGGTTACGAGCCCGACGTAGCCCGTTCCGATGACTGCAATTTCCAAGTGGGAGTCCTCCGGAAAATAGTGCGCGAATGCGCGGCGCGCGATCGTATCACGCAGGTTTGCGCAGAGCCGCTGCGGGCGGCTCTGTGCTCGGTTAGTAAGGCGGCGCGGTTGACGTCGTCAACGTTGTGGTTGGGCTCGTTGTCGTCGCCGGCGCCGTGCCTGTGACGGGAGGAACGTCCGGCACAGGCGTTTCACTCTTCGGTGCAGGAACCGGTTTGACATCCGGCGGCGGCGCGGCGCCGGGAGACTTCGACTCCGTGTTGTAGCGCTTCTGGATCCCGCTCTGTTGCCGGTTGCGGATCAGCCAGCGAAGGAGTTTCGATTCGTTGATGCCGATGAGAATGTCGTTCACCGACTCGTAGACGGACGGGTCGCTGATCAACTTGCCGGCGGTCCCTTCGCCGCGATTCACTTTCGCTACCGTGTCGTTGAGCTGTTTCAGCAGGCCGGTGAATTCCGTGAGTGCCTGATCGCCATACGCTTTGTCGTTCATCAGCCGCGGCACGAGTCCCTGACCGTTCTGGTAGGAGGAGGTGAGCGCGGCGAGATTCGCGGAGGTGACGCGAAGATTGTCGACGAGATCGAAGACTTTCTTTTTCCCCTCGGGGTCGTTGAGAAGAGCAGGAATGGTTCCCTGTCCCGTCTTCAGGCTTCCTTCCACGCTGGCGACGAGACCCTGCAGCGAGCGCGCGGTTTCCTGGAGCGAGCCGGTGAGCTGCGCGGCGTAGGCGTCGTCATACACGAGCTTGCCGACCAATCCCTTGCCGCTCTCGACATGCGCGAGGATGGCGTTGGTCTTGTTCAACGTGGTCAGGAATGTGTCGGTGAGGCGCTGCTTCGTCTCCGGCGTCGAAGTCAGCTCGCCGATCAGTCCTTCTCCGCGGTCGACGCGGCCGAGGACGTTTTTCAGCGAGTAGGAGATCTGGACGAAGTTGTCGACGAGATCCTCGCCCGATGAGATGAGCTGATCGACGTTCGTCTGCCGCGCTGCCGGAATGAGGGAGCCTGGTTCAACGGCGTCGAACTTGGGGCTGCCCGCGGAAATATCGATGTAGCTGTCGCCGCCGAGCAGGCCGAGCTTCTTCAGACGGGCGCGGGAGTCGGTGCGGATACGCTCGGCGTACTTCTTGTCGACCATCAACTCGATGTCGACGTCGTGCATCTTCGGGTCATACGGAAGGGTGATGTCTTTGATGACGCCGACCGTCACGCCCGAGATCTTGACTGGGTTTCCCTCGGCCAGACCAGTCACGTTGTCGAGGCGGACTTTGTACTCGTTCTTGCGCGAGAAGATCTTCTGTTCCGAGCCGATCAGAAAGATGAAGATCATCAGCACGACCAGCGTGACTGCGACCAGAAGCCCCACTCGGATCGTTTTTTCTTTCGGTTTGGTTGCCATCGTTTCGTACCGAACGGTTTTCCTTCGTTGTGAGATTTCAGTGAGTTGGCTGCGCGGCCGTGACCGCTGATGCTTTCAGGAATTCGCGCAGGACGGGATGATCGGAATCACGTGCCTCTTCCATGGTGCCGGCCCATTCGAAGATGCCTTTGTTGAGAAAGGCGATGCGGTCGCCGACGGAGAAGGCGGATTGAATGTCGTGCGTCACGACGACCGAGGTGACGTTCAGCTTGGACTGCAGATCGATGATCAGCTCGTTGATTTTCTGTGCGGTGATGGGATCGAGCCCGGTGGTCGGCTCATCGTAGAGAATCATCTTCGGATCGAGGACGATCGAGCGCGCCAGCCCGACACGCTTGCGCATGCCACCCGACAGATCGACCGGCATCAACTGTTCGGCGTTCGGGAGGCTGACCAGTTCGAGCTTTTCCTTCACCGCCCGGGCGATCTCATCTTCGGACATATCGGAATGCTCGCGCAGAGGAAAGGCCACGTTCTCGAAGACGGTCATCGAGTCGAAGAGCGCGCCGCTCTGAAACAGCATCCCGAACTTCTTGCGCACGCGGTAGAGCTCTTCTTCGGGATGATCGGTGATGTCTTCCTCTTCGACGAAGACGCGGCCGGAGTCGGGCGCTTCGAGTCCGAGCATGTGCCGCAAGGTGACGGACTTGCCGCTCCCTGATCCGCCGAGGATGACGAGGACTTCGCCGCGATAAACCTTGAGGTCGACGCCGCGCAGAACCTGCTTCGAGCCGTAGGCCTTCTTGACGTTCTTGAACTCGACGAAGAGGTCGCGCGGATGGCTTCGCCGTTCCGGCATGGCCCGCGCCTCGGCGCGACGGTCGGGAATCATCGATGTTTCGGTCATCAGAAGATGAACAGGAAAAGCTTCGTGAGAAAAAAGTCCATGATCAGAACGGTGATCGAGGCGGTGACGACCGTGGCCGTCGTGGAACGGCCCACGCCGTCGGCGCCGCCCGTGGTGCTCAGCCCGTTGTAGCAGGCGATCAGCCCGATCGCGAATCCGAAGAAGAAGGTCTTGCCGATGCCCGACGTCAGGTCGTTGTACTTCACCGTCTCGATGACGCTGCGAATGTAGAAGTTCGAGCTGAGATGAAGGCTGCCCACCGCGATGATGAGACCGCCGATAATGCCGATGAAGCACGCCAGCGTCGTCAGTAGCGGCATCATGATCGTCGTCGCCAGGACGCGCGGAACGACCAGTTTGCGCACGGGATTCGTGGCCAGCGCGCGCAACGCGTCGATCTGCTCCGTCACTTTCATCGTGCCGAGCTCCGCGGCGATGCCGGCGCCGACGCGGCCGCCGACCATGAGCGCCATCAGCACCGGCGCGAGCTCGCGCACGAGCGAGAGCGAGACGACTTTGCCGATGAATAGGGCTCCCCCGAATTCCTCGAGCGAATACGCGGTCTGCAGAGCCAGCACCATCCCGATGAAGAGTGAGGTGATGGCCACGATCGACATCGAGCGGACCCCGATCTGGTCGAACTGGGCGATGACGATCTCGCGGTCGACCGGCTTGCGCACAAACTGCTGGATGGTCTCGCCCGCCAGGTCGGCGATACCGCCGAGGTGAAGCAGCGCATCGCCAATGTGACCCTTGACGCGGTGCAGCAGACCGTTGGCCTGCGGCGCCGCTGCCGGTTCGGCAGGGGCGGGGGCGGCTGTGCTTTGAAAGATGGAGGTCACGGCAAGTACTGAATGCTACTAGTTCCCGCCGAAAATATCCCGCAGCAGTTTCCGGAGGCCGCGTTCCTTCGGCTTCGGTTTTTGCTGCGGCGCCTGATTCTGAGCGGGATACGCCGCGGGATTCTGCAACTGCCCCTCGGCTTGCGGTGGTTCCGCGTTGTCGCGCCAGAACGGGCTTGGCTCGCCGCTGCCGGCGTGGATCGGGCAGACGGACGTCGGTTCGGTTCCGGCGACGAAGATCTCATCCTTCGTCGTCGGGCAATACGGCGTGGCCAGCATCCCCGACTCCGGATCGATCCGGCGCTCGACCACATCGTCGGGGCGTTTCCAGTCGACGTCTGCGATCAGCCCGCCGATGCGGGTCATGTTCGTCGTCCAGATCGGAACGCATGCGTCGCCGCCGGCAAGGCGAACGCTGTGGCCATCGTCGAAGCCCAGCCACACCAGCGACAGAATGCGCGGCGAGTAGCCGATGAACCAGGCATCGCGATAGCTGCTGGTCGTTCCCGACTTGCCCGCGAATGGCCGCGTAAAACCCATCAACCGCGCCTTGCTGCCCGTGCCGTAGACGAACACGTCTTTCAGGATCTGGTTCATCACGTAGGAGACACCGGAGCCCGCGACGCGCTTCATCTTCACTTCGCGCGACTCGAGCAGGACGCCTTCGCTCGTGGAGACCGCGAGAATCGAGATCGGCTCGGCTTTCACGCCGAGGTTGGCGAAGGCGGAGTAGGCGTAGGCGATCTCGAGGGGTGTCACTTCGAACGAACCGAGTGCGACCGACGGGTAGGGCGCCAGAGGGCTTTCGATGCCGATCGTCGCCGCGGTCTTGATGACATTCGGAACGCCGGCGTTCATCGCCGCGCGCACCGCCGGGATGTTGTACGAATGCGCCAGCGCTTCGCGCACCGTCACGTGACCGTGATACTTGAGGTCGTAGTTCTGCGGCGTCCAGACCGCGTTTCCGGTACGGACGCTGATCGGTGAATCGTCGAGAACCGTTGCGGCCGTGAATGCCTGCTGCCCGCGAGCGGGATCCATCGCCGTTGCATATACGAATGGCTTGAAGAGCGATCCCGGCTGACGCCGGGCCTGGATTGCGCGATTGAACTGCGTCTTCGAGTAGTTGCGGCCGCCGACGAGCGCTTTCACGTAGCCCGTTCCCGGCTGGATCGTGAGCATGACTCCTTCGAGCGGCGTCGGCGAGTTGCGCAGGTACGAATAGTGTTTGTTGAGCGAGGCGATGCCCTCGTCGAGCGATTGCTCCGCGGACCGTTGCATGATCGTGTCGAGCGTCGTGAACACACGCAGCCCCTCGGTGCGGAGCTGCGTCTCGGGATGTGTCTCCTTCAATTGCTTGAGCACGAGATCGACGAAGAAGGGCGCGCTGCGCGAGGTTTTCGGGAAGCGCGCCGTCGTCAGCGGCGACGCCACGGCTGCGTCGTACTCTGCGGGCGTGATCAGCTTCTGATCGCGCATCAGGCTCAGGACCAGATCGCGGCGCGGCTTGGCGCGCTCCGGATACTTCAGCGGGTTCTCGACGTTCGGCGAGTGGATCATTCCGGCCAGCGTCGCGGCTTCCGGCAGCGTGAGATAGGTAACGTGTTTGCCGAAGTAGACCTGCGAAGCCTGCTCGACGCCGACGATCTGGACCGCTCCGTTCTGGCCGAGGTAGATCTCGTTCAGGTAGCCCTCGAGGATCTCCTGCTTGCTGTAGCGCGCCTCGAGCAACACGGCATAGAGCGCCTCGATCCCCTTGCGGCGCCAGGTGCGCTCGGGATTGAGATAGAGGTTCTTGATCAACTGCTGCGTGAGCGTCGAGCCACCGTGGGTGATGTTGCGATTCTTGACGTCCGTGCGCAGCGCGCCGAGGATGCCCGTGATCGAGAGACCTCTATGGCTGTAAAAGCCTTTGTCCTCGACGGCGATGATGGCGTTCGAGACCGTCTTCGGCACCGCGCTCAGCGCAATCGGCAGCCGGTCTTCCATCTCATTGTTGTAGATCGATGTGATCAGTTCCGGCTCGATGCGGATGCCGCGCAGGGCCACACCGTCGTCGAGGCGGTGAATGGCCCGGACGGTGCCTCCGTCCATGTCGATGACGACCGGCAGAGCGCGAAACTCGATGTCGGGATACTCGAAGTTCTGCAGGTAGATCTCGAGCGTGTTTCCTGCGTAGCGGTACTCGCCCGGATTCGTCACGCGCGCCGCCGCCTCGTGATAGCCGACATGGTTCAGCTTCGGCTCCAGGAGCGAGCGCGGAATGGTCATCCCCGGCACGATCGGCGTGGCATCGGAGTAGATGCGGCTCGGCAGGTCCCATCGCCGGCTGGAATCGAATTTCTTCGTCAGGACGACGTACGAGTATCCGACGAAGGCCAGGAACGCCACGAAACAGACCATGACGATCGTGGCGATCCCAGCCGCGTGGCGCCAGAGGAAATCTTTGATCCGGGAGCGGTTAGCCATCGATGTGAGGGTACCAACAAAAGGGGAAGGCGCGTCTCATCCCTCATTTGTTGGGAGCCCAGCCGGGGCCAGGCCTTCGCTTCTCGGAAGTGAGCGAGGACCAAGACGTTCCTTCGAGTCTTCGCGTCTTCGCGTGAGGCCAACGATCATCGATCACCCCGTTCGGCTCCGGCGCTGCGGTCCGAGCCTGAGGGAGCAGCCGAGGGGAAAGGCGGGGAGTGAGACTTTGAGACTCGATCCGTACGTGGCCGACCGGTTGCAACGCTCATGGCCATCACGAGTGGAACGCCGCCGTCCCGGCGGCTGGCCCAGCGGCGTCCCGCCGCTGCGAGCCCACCTAACTCGCGGGCAGCAGCCGTACGCCGTTCGACTCTGCGTCCGCCCCCGAGTGCAGGGCCGAGTGTTCAGCCGTCCTCAAAAAAGGCCAACTTCTGCCGAAATTGGTCTCGACCCATTTCATGAGTCGAAACCACTACCGAAAAGGTCCCGGCCCAATTTCAGTAGTCAAAACGACCACCGAAATTAGTCTCGACCCAATTTCAGTAGTCAAAACGACCACCGAAATTGGTCCCGGCCTAATTTCAGTAGTCAAAACGACCACCGAAATTAGTCTCGCCCTAATTTCAGTGGTCAAAACGACCCCCGAAATTAGTCTCGACCTAATTTCAGTGGTCAAAACGACCCCCGAAATTAGTCCCGGCCTAATTTCAGTAGTCAAAACGACCACCGAAATTGGTCCCGGCCTAATTTCAGTGGTCAAAACGACCACCGAAATTGGTCCCGGCCTAATTTCAGTAGTCAAAACAACTACCGAAATTGGTCTCGAGCCAATTTCACGAGTCAAAACGACTACTGAAATTGGTCTCGACCCAATTTCACGAGTCGAAACCACACCGAAATTCGTCCCAACCCAATTTCAAGAGTCAAAACCCCTCCCGAAAACCGTGCGACCATCTTTCGAGAGGACAACCCTGACCCCAGCCGCCATCGATGGACATTTGGAACGGTTTCTCTGCGAGGGCACGAGGGCACGAGGGCAGGAGGGTCACGCCTTCGCTCGTTGCCTATCTGCAAGCCATTGAAGAGCGGCTACTTGCGCGGGCTCACCGGAACCGTCACGATGCCTCTTCAGTTATTCGCACGTAGCTGGCAGAAGAAACCGAAGGCCCGGCCCACGCGGCCGGCGACGTTGCGACTCCCTATTTCTGTCAACAGCCAGGTGATTGTGAAAGACCTGCAGGCCGGAACGCGCTTTCAAGGCCGTCGCCACCGTGAGTTTGCCTGCCGCGGCCGGCCCGTGGAGGAATACGCAGTACATCGATCCAACTCATCTTGCGAGCCGTCTTCGAAATCGTCAATGTTGCGGCGGGGATGCGTGGCCCCGGAAGGCCACGCATTGGGTGGAGGCGGTGCTGGTCTACTGATGCTGCGCGCGCTCCTTCATGCGAGCCTCGCGTTCTTCCTTGATCTTGGTCCACTGCGCTTTCTGGTCGTCGGTGAATGTTGCGGCGATCTTCTCTTCGTGGGCGCCGCGCAGTTTCGTCATTTCCGCCCGCGCCGCATCGACTTTCGGGCGAAGAGCGTCGAGCTTGGCGGTGTCGTTTGCCTGACGTGCCTCGCGGAATTCCGCCATCGTCTTCTGATATGACTCCAGGAACTCGGCGTTGTTCTTCTGGAACTTCGCGTCCATCTCGTCGATCTGCTTCTTTTGATCGTCCGTCAGGTTGAGTTGCTGGCCATAGCGCTGCGTGAAGGTCTGGTTGGCTCCGCCCTGCTGGCCGCCGCCCTGCTGTGCGATCGCGGTAAACGCGAACAACAGGCTGACTGCCACTGCCAGGCATGACCATCGAGTCTTATTCATGCGTAGTTCTCCTTGCCTGGTGATACGAACGAGCGGCGGTTCCGCGTAATCGCTTTTCAAGTTTCGACCGAGCGCTACCGGAGGCAAAAACCGGTCACCACAGAGTTCGAGGGAGTAGGTGGTCGGGTGTCGGGGGTCGGAGCTCTAGAATCTCCGACTCCCTACACCCGACCGGCGACTCCCTCGGAATCCTGTGAAGCGTAGACATCCCGCGCGTGGCGTTCCATGAAACGCTCGGGAGCGGCCAGCGGGGCAAAACCGAACTGCGCATAGAGGTCGTGAGCATCGCGCGTTGCCAGAAGCCATCGTCGAAGACCCTGAAGCGATGGATGGGCCAGGATCGACGCCATCAGCATCTTTCCGAGCCCGCGGCCGCGATGCGACTCGAGCACGAAGACATCGGCGAGGTAGGCAAATGTGGCGCAATCGGAGATGACGCGCGCAAAGCCTACCTGCTGATCGCCATCGTAAAGGCCGAAGCAGAGGGAGCCTCGTATCGAGCGCTCGACGACCTCGATCGGGATACCGCGCGCCCAGTAAGAATTCGTGAGGAACTCATGGATGGTCTTCAGATCGAGACGGCTCTGGTCGGTGTCGACTGCGATCGATGAATCTGGCTGATCCGGCAACTCCATCGGCGTGTAATCCGGAATCAATGCTCAGCCGCATGCGGCGCCGCGGCCGGCGCGCTCGCCGTCGCCGGCACTCCCGCCCACGCTTTAATGCTCGAGAGCAGTTGCGCCTCCGAGTCCGTCGTTTTGTCGGCCGTGCGCGCTTCCTCATACACTTTCGACGTCTCCTCGATCTTCGCCTCGGCCACCTTGACGACCGACGCGGTTTGAACGTACGTCGTTCCGACGATGCCGATACTGACGACGCCGAGGATGATCGCTACGATCCACAGCGCCTTGCGCCGCATCAAGAGCGCGACCGAGGCCAGAACGATTCCGACCTCGGAACCGAGTTGCGCCTTCTCGTAGCTCTCCTGCGCGTGAACGTGCGCGAGGACCGCGGGGTCGAATGAGGCAGCCCAGTTCTTGGCCAGGTTGGACTCCTTCAGATACCGCTCCACCGTCCCGGCCATCCCCAGAACGTCGGTCTTGTTGAGCGTGTCCGCTCCGGAGCCGAACGCGGTCGCATGAACCTGCTGCAGCCCGATCACCGCCACGCGATGTTTGACGTCCTGGGCGTGATACTGCGCATGCGCGTTCGATTGCTCGACCAGCGCCTGCACCAACTCCGTCCGCTCGCCGCCGACCTTCGCCGCGCAGAACGCCAGGAGCACGCCCAGCACCGCCATCGTGATCCCGATATACGTCCCCAACCTCGGGTCGCCATGACCGCCCTCATCGTGCCCATGCGCCGCATGACTGATGTGCTCCGTCTGCTCCATAGCGTCCTTCAGCTCCATGAGAATCCTCCGCGAAATGTGAATTGGGATGGGTAATTCTACGATGGGTTGGTTCGGCGGCTAGTTCCAAAATCCCACTGCGCCGATACGTTGAAGAACGGCAGCGTGTGCAAGCGCTGGCCGGTGAAAACTACCGGCACGACGCTCCCAATCGGCGTCCTTCGCCATGCGCATCTTGTGGGGATGAACAAACTCCTCAATCGAGCGTCCTTCTCCCCCACGCTTTTCAGTGGGGGAGAAGGTGCCGAAGGCGGATGAGGGGGCCGTCCCAACGTCTGCGCTCAGCCTCACTGCGCCGCTGCTGGCACCGGCACAACACTGACGATCACCTTCTCCGTCGATCGAATCAAGGTAAGAGTCGACTCCCTCCCGATCTGCTCTTCGCTGAGGATGCGGTGAAGGTGATCGACCGAGGAGACGGGAGTCTCGCCATACGCGACGATGATGTCTCCTTCGCGCACTCCCGATCGTTCCGCGGGACTCTTCTTCTCCACGCTGTGAACGAGCACGCCGCTCTCGACGCCGAGGTTGTAGAAGCGGACGAGGCGGCGATGAATCGAGACGCCCTGGCCGGCGACGCCGATGTAGCTGCGCGTGATGTAGCCGTCGCGGATCAGCCGGGCGGCAACGAACTTCGCCATGTTGACGCCGATGGCGAAGCAGATGCCCTGCGCCGGCCGGATCACTGCCGTATTCACACCGATCACTTCTCCTCGGGAGTTGACGAGCGGTCCGCCTGAATTGCCCGGATTGAGCGCAGCATCGGTCTGGATGACGCTGTCGATCAACCGTCCGCTCTGCGCGCGCATCGTGCGTCCAAGCGCGCTGATCACGCCCGCCGTCACCGTGGTCTGAAAGCCGAGCGGATTGCCGACCGCAATGGCGATCTGCCCCGGACGAATCAAATCCGAGTCGCCCAGCCGCGCCGGGATCTGGTTCGGCGCGGAGACCCGAATCACCGCCAGATCGGTGTGAGGATCGCTGCCGACAACGGTGGCCGTGCACCGTGTCCCATCGATGAGCGTCACGTCGATCGACGCCGCCCCAGCGACGACGTGGCAGTTCGTAAGGATGAACCCGTCCGGCGTGAAGAGAAACCCCGACCCACCCCCACGCTCCTCCCCCCGCCGCCCCTGCGTCTTGACCTCGATGTTGACAACCGATGGCGTTATGCGCGCCGCCGCCGAGGTCACCGCCGCGGAGTAGGCGTCAAGAAGCTCGTCCTCGCCGGGCGGAATCGCCTGCGGTGGGGCCGCGTACTCAGAGACAGAGTCAGCAGAGAGGAAGTCGAGGTCGGGTGCCATTCGCTCTTGAGAACAAACGTGCATTCCCGCAGCAGGGTGAGACCAAGGCTGGGCTTGCTGGGGAGGGTTGCCTGAACCTGACGCGGCCGAAACCGAAGGCCTGACCCTCCTGATCCAGCACGAGACGCTGCACGGGTCGCTTGCGTGAAGCATCGTGATGCTCCAGCATTGATACCTGCGCACCACCATCACGCTGGAGAAGGACGTCGCCTCCCGAATTGAGCGGCTAAGAAGACCAGACCGTTCAAGCAATTGGTGAACGATGCACTGCGCGCTGGCCTCGATGCGATGGAGCGCGCGAGTGCAACAACGACGATGCCTTATTCAATAACGCCCGTCGAAGGCAAGCCTCGTCGGACGGACCTCGACAATGTGGCTGAGGCCTTGTCGGAGCTCGAGGGTGACGGTTTTCGGTGATCGACAATCGAAGGTGTAACCCTTCCAACGTGGAAGTCCGACCAGCGGTTGCAGCCTAACAGAGCCTAACCGGCAGGAGACACTCCATGAACGACGTTCGACGATTCACAGCAATGATCTACCGCGAGAATGACGGCTACATCTCTCTCTGCCCCGAGCTCGATGTTGCCAGCCAGGGCGATTCCGTCGAGGAAGCCTCGGCCAACCTTCGCGAAGCCGTCGAGCTTTTCATCGTGACTGCCGCCGCCTCGGAAGTCGAAGGACGGCTGCGGGGCGAGATGTAGAGGCGTGCCAAGCTTCGATATCGGCTAAAATCCGTTCAAATGAAAGACACCGCCGCCCTGCTCGATCAGGTATTGAGCCTTCCAGAGAACGATCGCGCTGAGATGGCTACCAAGATTCTGGAGAGCCTGGACCCGGAAGTGCAGCGTGATGTGGACGAAGCTTGGGCGGTTGAGATCGAGCGGCGATGTGCGGCGGTTGATGCCGGCACGCTCGCGACTTCCGATTGGAAGGATGTTCGCGCTCGAATCGAAAGAGACATCTTCGGCCGCTGATGAAACCGGTACGGCCGAACTATGACGCCGAGGCTGAGTTTCGACAGAACATCCAGTGGTACGAAGCGGAGAGCGCGGGACTGGGCGATCGGCTATGGTCCGAGATTCAGGCGGCAATCTCGCTGATCTCTACACACCCATCGATTGGCGAAGTCGTACGGGGCGTTCGACATCCAGGACCAGTGCGTAGGATTCCACTTCGCCGTTTCCCCTTCTTTCTCGTTTACCGCGAGTACACCGACCATCTCGAAGTTGTCGCTCTCGCACACACGAGCCGGAAGCCGAACTATTGGCGCGGACGGCTGACGTAAGGGGAGAACCTCGAACCGCGAAGGTGCACTGCCCTCCCACCCCGTCACCCCCCCCACCGTCACCCGAACGTCTTCGACGATGCTCCTGTTCGGCGCTCATGAATGATATAGACCGCTCTCCCGTGATTGTTCCCGGCACGCGCATCGGGCCTTACGAGGTCATCTCCCTCCTTGGTGAGGGAGGGATGGGGGAGGTTTATCGCGGACGTGATCCGCGTCTCGGCCGCGATGTGGCCATCAAGATTCTCACTCAGGACTCCGCGCGCGACAGCGATGCGATGGCGCGATTTGAGCGCGAAGCGCGAGCCGTGGCTTCGCTCTCGCACCCGAACATTCTTGCCATCTTCGACCTTGGCCAGCACGATGGGACACGCTACGTCGTTACCGAGTTGCTGGAAGGGGAGACGCTTCGCGAGCGCATTCACAACACTCCGATGAACTGGAGGAAGGCGGTCGAGATCGGCGCGGAGATCGCCGAGGGACTGGCGGCGGCGCATTCACGATCGGTGGTCCATCGCGATCTCAAACCGGAGAACATCTTTCTCACGCACGAAGGCCGCGTCAAAATCCTCGATTTCGGTCTGGCGCAGGTCGATCCCTTTCTCGTCTCGGGCGACCAGGCCAATCTGCCGACCACGCGATTCAAGACCGGTCCCGGCACCGTGATCGGAACCCTCGGTTACATGGCTCCGGAACAATTGCGCGGTGAGGCCGTGGAGCCGAGCGCCGACATCTTCTCGCTCGGTTGCCTTCTCTTCGAGATCGTCACTGCCCGGAAACCGTTTCTGCGCTCCTCGGGCGCGGCGACCATCGCCGCCATTCTCAAGGAAGACATCCCGCGCGAGTCGTTGAGCGACGTGGTTCCGCTCGAGCTCCAGCGGATCATCGAAGGCTGCGTCGAAAAAGTTCCGGCGGACCGCTACCAGTCCGCCAGGGATCTCGCGCTGACTCTGCGCGCGATCGGCAGCAGTTCGTCGGTGATCAGTGGGTTGCTCAATGAGGTGGAGCGGCGGCCAGCCAAGCGATCGAAATCGATCGACTCCATCGCCGTCCTGCCGTTTCAGAACGTCGGGAACGATCCTGAGACCGAGTACCTGAGCGAGGGAATCACCGAGGGGATCATCAATCGCCTCTCGCAACTCCCGAAGTTGAAGGTCATGGCCCGCAGCACGGTGTTCCGCTACAAGAATCGTGAAGGCGATGCGCAGGCTGTGGGACGCGAGCTGCGCGTGCGCGCAGTGGTCACCGGCCGTCTGCAGCACGTCGGCGGGCGGCTGGTCATCAATGTCGAATTGGTCGACGCCATCGACGGTGCGCAGCTCTGGGGCGAACGCTACAACCGCGAGCTCGCCGATCTGATGCAACTGCAGGACGAGATGTCGCGCGAGGTCGCCGAGAAGCTCAGGCTGAAACTGACCGGTGCGGAGAAAAAGCGGCTGCGGAAACGCAGCACCGAGAACACCGCCGCCTATCAGCTTTATCTGCGCGGACGCCACCAGTGGAACAAGCGCAACGAAGAGAGCCTGCACAAGAGCATCGCTTTCTTCCGCGAGGCCATCGATGCCGATCCGTCGTTCGCCAGCGCCTACGCCGGCATGGCCGACAGCTACATCACCCTCGGCACCAACATTCCGCTTCCGCCTCGCGAGGCCATGCCGCGCGCGAAGGCCGCGGCCCGGCGCGCCGTGGAGCTCGATCCCACCCTCGCCGAGGCGTGGGCTTCGCTGGCCGCGGTCAAGTGGTGGTACGACTGGGACTGGGATGGCGCGGAGGCTGACTATCACCGCGCCATCGCACTCAATCCGAACTACGCCGCCGTGCACGACGGCTTCGGCATGCTGCTCTGCGCGCGCGGACGTTACGACGCAGCGAGCGAGCAGTTCGCGAAAGCGGCCAGCCTCGATCCTCTATCGCTCATCGTCACCGTTCACGCCGGCTGGCCCCACTACTTCGCACGACGCTACGACGAAGCCGTCGCGCAATTCGAGAAAGCGCTCCAGCTCGACGACCACTTCGTCCCCGCGCACGGCTGGCGCGGCATGGCCCTCAGCCAGCAAGGCCGCCACGAGGAAGCGCTCCAGGCCTTCGAGCGCGGCCTCGCCGTCGACCGCGTCCCCATCCTGATGGCCATGTTAGGCCACGCCCACGCCGTCGCCGGCCACCGCAAAGAGGCCGGAGAAGCCTTGGCCGCACTCGTCGCAGAATCGAAATCCCGCTACATCTCGCCATACGACTTAGCAGTAATCCACGCCGCCCTCGGCGACACGCAAAGCGCCATCGCCGCCCTGCACGAAGCGCTCGAAGATCACTCCGCGTGGATGGTCTTCCTGAACATCGATCCACGGCTGGATTCGATGCGAGCAGTCCCGGCGTTCGAGGAGCTGGCGAAGAAGCTACGGTAGGACGGGTTTGCGACTTTTCTTGCGCCCTTTTGCGGCGATCCGGGCATCGAGGGCCTTCACACCAATCGCGCGGCCAGCTTTGTAGTCCGCCAGCGAGGCATCAGTCTGCGCGATACTTTCGGGCGTCACGGCCCATTCCTCGTGGACACGGATCACGCGTAGGGGAGAAATCATCACGCGGCCATCCGGCAGCACTTCCACATCGGCCGGCTCGTTCGGACCAATTGCCGCCTCTTTGGGCATGACAAACCGCCGCCGGCTATCCGCGATTTGAAACATGAAGGCCAATGTTACAACGGTAGGCTTGTTTCGGGATCTGGACCCGGTTCAATCCATTGGAGCTATCGGGCCGGATCCAACCACCGAGGCGGGACGCCCCGATGGCCGCGGGCGAGACGCCCACACTCCTCAGCGCTTCGTAAGGAGTGCGGTCGTCTCGACCGCGGGCACTCGGGCGTCCTCGCCCGAGTGCTGTCGGGCCGGACGTCGAAATTCGTCGACCTTCTTGCTTGCGTGTAGTACGGCTTCGTAGTTTCTGCCGCGCAAAGGGTCTTGCGAAGGAGTGTCGTCCTCAGCCTGCGCGCTTGCGCGCCGCCAGCCACTGCTCGTCCAACTCTAACGTTGCAACCCATCGCGTCACGTATCCGAGATCGAGATTGTCGCCCTGAACCTGAATAATCCCAGCCGCGTCCTTTATCTGCAGCTCGGACTCGCCTAGCTTCGCCCACCACAACTTGGCGATCAGGATGTCCTCTGCGCTTGCCGTGTGGAGCTTGACGCCGGCGATGTCGACAATTCCCCGGCGTGCAAACCGCGACGCATCAAACTGCGTTGGCTGGCGGATGATGAAATCGATCTTCCACATGGTCGCGTACTCGACTACGTTGAAAAGCGACCTTCGGCTCAACGCGTCGAACGCGTCGTCTCGATCTACTGCGAAATCGGCCTCGGGAAACTGTTTCAACAGGCTTTCCATCTGCTGCGGCGACGGTGCGATGACGATGTCGATGTCGTTCGTGGAGCGCGGAATGCCGTGAGCGGAACTGGCGAATGAGCCGGTTACAAAATACTGAATGCCGGCGGCTTCCAGCGCCGCACGGAGTTTCTCGAAGACGCTCGTGACGCTCAAGGCCAGGTACCCAAGCCGTAGACAAGCCGAAGAAAGTAGATCGCCACCTCGCGTTCCGAGTACTCGGGATGGCGTCGCCGAATGCCCGCGATGGCTGTCTCTCGAACGGCGTCGCTGAGCTCAACTGCGACCTTAGCGCGACCCGAGGGGCCGGCTTCGCGGTACAGAGCCAGTTGAACCGCTGCCGCGCGAGCGCTCGTATCGCTGACCGGGTCCGAAACTGTCTGCTTCAGGTCCATGAACGACGGACAGAATACCGCGGTCCGCGGCACCATTCCTGGATCTGATTCTTGAACCACAGAGACACTGAGGAGACAGAGCTTAATAGCGTGCTCTGCGACCTCTGCGCCTCTATGGTTCAGCTTTCCGATCGTCGGGACTACACCCCCACCCTTTCCGCCGCCGCGTATCCCTCGACCGCCTCGTCCTCGTAGCCGCCGTGATATTCGCGGGTGTCGGGGCGCTTAATCTGGCTGTGGGGGACGATGCGGTCGCGGCGGGTGCTGCGGAAGTCTTCCAGGGATTTGAAGCCTCGCGTGTCCATGAACGCGGCCATGCCTTCGGTGAGCGTCTTGATCACGTTCGGGCCGATGGCGTGGTCCAACATAGCCGCAGTACAGACCTGGACGGTGCCGCAGCCGAGTAAGAAGTAGTTGAGGGCGTGGTCGAAGTTGGCGATGCCGCCGACGCCGGAGAACTCTTTGTCGGGGAACTCTTTCGTCAGTTGCGACATCTTGGCGAGGGACAGCGGGAGGATGGCGGGGCCGCCGAGGCCGCCGGAGGAGACGTAGCCGTCAACGTTCATCTCGAACTCGAGGGTGGCGGGGTCGATGACCGGGAGCGATGGGAACGTGTTCGATGACACGACCGCGTCGGCGCCGCCGCGGAAGCAGGCTTCGGCTTCTTCGATGATGTTCGCGGTGGCCGGCGTCAGCTTCACCCACACGGGGATCTTCGAGACCTGTTTCACGGCCTGAGTGACGACCGAGCAGAGAACCTTGTCCTTGCCAACGTTCGAGCCCATGTCGACGCGGTCCATGTGCGGGCAGGAGAAATTCAGCTCCAGCGCGTCGGCGCCTTCGTTCTGCAGCGCTTTGGCGAGCGTCTGCCAGTTGCCCAGCTCTTTGTCGTTGCCGGAGCCGGCCATGATCGAGCCGACGATGATGTGTTTCGGATAGGCCTTCTTGATCGCGGCAAGCTTGCCGAGCCACCATTCCAGCGGCTTGTCGGAGATCAGCTCCCAGTTCCACGACGCCATCACAGTCGTGCCCGGCCGCTTCGTCATCGAGATGCGGCTCCCCTGATCCTCGGAACGGAGGAACTTCGTCTTCGGCCCCTTGACATTGACGACGGGGTGCAGGCCGATGGTCTTGGTGACGACGCCGCCCCAGCCGGCCTCGAAGGCACGGATGATGTTCGCGTCGGACTCCGTCGGTGGCGCGGATGCCAGCAAAAAGGGATTCTCGAATCGGATTCCGGTGAACGTCGTCGACAGATCGGCCATGGGTGTCCTCCTGGTTGGGAAAACGCGGATTGTATACAAGGTTATGGGGTCTCGTGGAGGCGCCGGCGCTGCTTGTTGCTCTCGCGCTGAACACTCGCGGCGGCGCAGGACTCCGAATGCGTGCCACGTGGCGAGTGCTTCGTAGTTTGAGATCCTTCGTCGTCCTCCGCCGCCACGTCTTACTGCGCGAACGCGCGAGTTCGGATGGCGGCTCCGGCTGCCTCAGGATGACACATCAATAAATGATCGCTGTTGGTTCGAAACGTAGCGTCGATGGATGAAAACGAACCGTCGACGGATCAAAACGTACCGTCGATGGTCCAAAACACAGCGTCGAGGGTGGGAAACGAACCATCGAGGGTGCGAAACCCACCACCGCTGGTTCGAAAGAGACGCTCTCCGAACCTGCGGCATCCGGGCTAGACTTCCCCGCCATGAAGATTGCCGCAGCCGTCATCCTCCTTGCAGCCACGAGTTTGTTCGCGCAGCAGAATCCTGATCCGGTGAAGAACGCGCGTCCGGCGGAGACGCCGAAGGAATCGCCGGTGGCTGCTGCGCCGGCGCCGAAGGAGCATCCGCTTTCGGCGTTGCCGTACACGCCGAGTCTCGACATTCCGTCGATGGACCGGACGGCGAATCCGTGCGCCGATTTCTATCAATACTCGTGCGGCGGATGGATGAAGAACAATCCCATCCCGGGCGATCAGGCGTCGTGGAGCGTCTACGGCAAGGTGACCGAGGAGAACGAGGAGTACCTCTGGGGGATCCTGCTCGATGCCGCCAAGCCGCGCGCGGACCGGACGGTGGTGCAGCAGAAGATCGGCGATTTCTTCGATGCCTGCACGGATGAGGCGCACGTGGAGGAGCTGGGCGCGAAGCCGTTGCAGCCGCTGCTCGACGAGATCGCAGCATTGAAGGCAAAGTACGAGCTGGGAGGCTTTCTCGCGCATCAGCATCTGCGCTCGAACGGCAACGGCTGGATCTTCGGCTTCGGATCGACGCAGGATTACAGCGATTCGTCGAGTGTGATCGCCGAGGCGAGCGCGGGCGGGCTGGGGTTGCCGGATCGCGACTATTACCTCAAGACCGACGCGAAATCGAAAGAAATCCGCGAGAAGTACCTCGCGCATGTCGCTGCGATGCTCGAGCTGATCGGGGAGTCAAAAGCCGAGGCGACGAAGGACGCGGCGACGGTGATGCGCATGGAGACGGCGTTGGCGACGGCGTCATTGACACGTGTCGAGAAGCGCAATCCCTACAACCTGGCGCACAAGATGTCGGTGGCGGAGTTGAGCAAGATCGCGCCGGCATTTGAATGGAAGCCCTACCTCGTCGAAAGCGGCGTGATCGGCATGGTGCAGACGCTGAACGTCACCGAGCCGAAGTTTTTCGCGGCCGTCGAGAAAGAGATCAAGTCGGTTCCGCTGGCCGATTGGAAAGCGTATCTGCGCTGGCACGCCGTTCATGCCCGCGCGCCGTATCTCTCGAAGAAGTTCCTGGAGGAGGATTTCAACTTCTACCGCAAGACGCTTCGCGGCGTGAAGTCGATGCCGCCGCGCTGGAAGCGGTGCGTCCAACTCGTCGACCGCGGCCTCGGCGAAGCGCTCGGCCAGGAGTTCGTGGCCCGGACGTTCACGCCGGAGACGAAGGCCAAGACCGTCGACATGACGAAGCGCATCGAGACGGCGATGGAAGATGAGATCAAGAACCTCGACTGGATGACGCCGGCGACGAAGGAGCGTGCGTTGGAGAAGTTGCACGCGGTCGCGAACAAGGTCGGTTATCCCGATCGCTGGCGCGACTACAGCACGCTGAAGGTCGTCCGCGGCGATTTCTACGGCAACACGACGCAGGCGACGCTGTTCGAGTCGCAGCGCGATCTGGCCAAGATCGGCAAACCGGTCGATCGCAATGAGTGGGGCATGACGCCGCCAACCGTGAACGCTTACTACAACCCGCAGATGAACGACATCAACTTCCCGGCCGGCGTGCTGCAGCCGCCGCTGTACGACGCGAAGCTCGACGACGCGCCGAACTACGGCAACACCGGCTCAACGATCGGCCACGAGCTGACGCACGCCTTCGACGACGAAGGCCGCCAGTTCGACGCGAAAGGGAACCTGAAGGATTGGTGGACGCCCGATGATGCGAAGAAGTTCGAAGACCGCGTGAACTGTGTTCGCGACCAGTACGCCGGCTACACGATCGTCGACGACATCAAGATCAACTCCAAGCTCACCTCGGGCGAAGACGTTGCCGACCTCGGCGGAACGCTGCTGGCGTACATCGCGTGGAAGGCGGCCGATCCGAATGACGCGCAGCCGACCGACGGCTTCACGCCCGATCAGCGCTTCTTCATCGGCTTCGCGCAATGGGCGTGCGAGAACCAGCGTCCGGAGAATCTGCGCGCGAACGCGATCACGAATCCGCATTCACCAGGCAAGTACCGGATCAACGGCATCGTGTCGGATCTGCCGCAGTTCCAGAAAGCGTTCAACTGTCCGGCCGATGCGCCGATGGTGAACAAGAAGTCGTGTCAGGTGTGGTGAGTACGAGGAGTGCGGGCGTCTCGCCCGGCGTCTCGCCCGCGGCCACCGGGGCGTCCCGCCTCGGTGGTTGGCTCCGGTCCGGGCGGCGCTCGAAGCTCTTTGAAGGTTCTCCCGTGCGTAAGTGCGCCGCGGTAGAAGCTCCGGGGGCCGAATTTCACGCAAACGAGGACGTCGGCGAATTTCGACCGCCGCCCTGACCGCACTCGGGCGAGGACGCCCGAGTGCCCGCGGTCGAGACGACCGCTGGGCGTCCAGATACTTCCCGACGCTCGCAGACACCTTCTCGACATCGCTGCAGAGGAGTGCGGGCGTCTCGCCCGCGGCCACCGGGGCGTCCCGCCTCGGTGGTTGGATCCTGTTCGGGCGGCGCTCGAAGTTCTTTGAAGGTTCTCCCTTGCGAGAAATGCGCCGCGCGGCAGAAGTTCCGGAGGCCGCATTTCTCGCAAACGAGGACGTCGGCGAATTTCGACCGCCGCCCTGACCGCACTCGGGCGAGGACGCCCGAGTGCCCGCGGTCGAGACGACCGCTCTCCTCACGCGTCCAGGTATTTCCCGACGCTCGCAGACACCTTCTCGATGTCGAGCGGCTTTCGGAAGATGCCCTGGACGGCGTGGGGGCAACGCTGGTGGATGACGTCATCGGGGAGAGCGGCGGTGGCGAATGAGGTGATGACGAAAATCGCGGGCAGGTGATCGAGTGCTTTGACCGAGGGGTCGGAGACGAGCGCTTCGAGCGAGTCGAGCAGATCGACGCCGCTCATCTTCGGCATCAGCAGGTCGAGGATCATCACCGAGTAGCGGTTGGTGATGATGCAGTGCAATGCCTCGATGCCGTCGCGCGCGCCGTCGACGTCGATGGCGTGGTTCAGGTGCAGATATTCGACGAGCAGCCGTCGAACGGCTTCGTCATCCTCGACGACTAGAACGTTCGCGTTGGCCATTGGCACGAGTCCGAAGAGGGACGTAGCATAAAGTCCGCCAATGGGGGTCAGGTCTAAAGTCTAAAGTGCCGAAGACGATCGTCGCTAAGGCGATCAGGCCCATCCGGCACTTTAGACTTTAGACCTGACCCTATTCTTGCTACGGATCGAAACAAAGGATGGTTGATGGCAGGTAGAAGTGATGAATCGAAGGATGCGGTGGCAGAGACCACTGCCGAGCGAACTGATCTGATCAAGGCGTCGCCTCGCAAGCGAGCCGCAAAGGCCAAGGTGCCGACCGCTGACGTGCCGAAGAAAACGAAGGCCGCGCCCCGCAAGCGCGCGCCGAAGGTCAATCGCGTGACCGAGGTCGCGCAGGCGGTCGGCGCGGACGTCGTGCCGCACATGACGATCGAGGCGGACTCTCCTCGGAAGGAACACGTTGAAGTGACCGTAACTGACAGCACAAAGTCCGGCGACAGCCTCCTCAGCGATTGGGACTACCACCTCTTCAATGAAGGCAGCCATCTGCGGCTGTGGGAAAAACTGGGCGCGCACCCCCATGTGCGCGCCGGCGTGCCGGGAACGATGTTCGCCGTCTGGGCGCCGAACGCGGTCGCCGTCAGCGTGATCGGCGATTGGAACGGCTGGGGTCCTGATGCCAATCCGCTGGAAGACCGCGGTCCTTCCGGAATCTGGGAAGGGTTCGTGCCCGGCGTCGGAAAGGGTGTGCATTATAAGTTCCATATCCGCTCGCGGTTCAACAACTACCGCGTCGACAAGGCCGATCCCTTTGGCGTCATGCACGAGACGCCGCCGCGAACGGCCTCGGTCGTCTGGGACCTCGACTACGAATGGAACGACAGCGCCTGGATGGAGCAGCGCGCGAGACGCAACGCCTTCTCCGCGCCGATGTCGATTTACGAAATGCACATCGGCTCGTGGCGGCGCGCGCCGGGCGAGCATGGTGTCGAACGTCCGCTCACGTATCGCGAGCTGGCCCGCCCGCTCGCCGATTACCTGCGCAAGATGAACTTCACGCACGTCGAGCTGCTGCCGGTGATGGAGCATCCTTTCTACGGTTCCTGGGGCTACCAGTGCACCGGCTACTTCGCGCCGACGAGCCGCTACGGAACGCCGCAGGATCTGATGTACCTCATCGACGTCCTGCACCAGCACGACATCGGCGTCATCCTCGATTGGGTGCCATCGCACTTTCCGACCGACGAACATGGCCTGTCGTACTTCGACGGCACGCATCTCTACGAGCACGCCGATCCGCGCAAAGGGTTCCAGCCGGACTGGGGCTCGCTCGTCTTCAACCTCGGGCGGAGGGAAGTGCAATCGTTCCTTCTCTCGAGCGCGATCTACTGGCTCGGCGTCTACCACGCGGACGGATTGCGCGTCGACGCCGTCGCCTCCATGCTCTATCTCGATTACTCGCGCAAGCACGGCGAATGGATCCCGAACGAGCACGGCGGACGCGAGAACCTCGAGGCGATCGCGTTTCTCCGCCGCCTCAACGAGGACGTCTACGAGGCCTATCCCGACGTGCAGGTGATCGCCGAGGAGTCGACGTCGTGGCCGATGGTGTCGCGGCCGACGTACATCGGCGGACTCGGATTCGGCATGAAGTGGGACATGGGATGGATGCACGACACGCTGCGCTACTTCGCGCTCGACTCCGTGCACCGCAAGTTCCATCACAACGATCTCACCTTCCGGATGATGTATGCCTTCGCAGAGAACTTCCTCCTGCCGCTGTCGCATGACGAGGTCGTACACGGCAAGGGCTCGCTGATCCGCAAGATGCCGGGCGACGAATGGCGCCGCTTCGCCAACCTGCGGCTGCTCTTCGCGCACATGTACTCGCAGCCGGCCAAGAAGCTGATCTTTATGGGAGGGGAGTTCGGGCAGTCTCGCGAGTGGAATCACGATGCGGCTCTCGACTGGAACGAGCTCGAATCGCTTCCGAACGAGACGTTGCAACGCTGGGTCGAAGATCTCAACAAGGTTTATCGCGACATCCCTGCGATGCACGAGCTCGATCTTTCGCCGGATGGATTCGAATGGATCGATTGCTGCGACACCGAGAACAGCATCCTCGCCCTGTTGCGGAAGGCATCGTCGCAACCGGAACAGCCGGTGGTGATCGCGCTCAACTTCACGCCGCTGCCCCGCTACAACTACATGATCGGCGTTCCGATCGGCGGTCATTGGTCCGAGGTGCTGAACAGCGACGCGAAGGTTTATGGCGGAAGCGGGCAGGGGAACATGGGCGGCGTTGATGCCGCACCGATCCCGCTGCATGGCCGCCGCTGGTCGGTGAGCCTTACGCTTCCGCCGCTCGGGGCCGTGTTTCTGATGCCGGACGGCGAGAGCGATCTCGAAGAAGCGGCGGCCGAATTAGCGCTTGCCTTCGCCGGCTGAGGCTCTGATCGATGTTCGACGAGACCGCGACGTTGACGGAGAGCACGCCGCCGCTCGGTGCGATCGTGCGCGACGACGGCCGTTGCGAGTTTCGCGTCTGGGCGCCTCAGGTGGAGAAAGTCGAGCTGCACATCGTTGCGCCGGATGACCGCCGCGTCGAGATGACGACGAACATGCGCGGCTATCACGAGGCTGTTGTCGACACCGGCGCGGGCACGCGCTACTTTTTCATCATCAATGGCCGTGAGCGTCCCGATCCTGCGTCGCGGTCGCAGCCGGATGGCGTGCATGAGGCGTCCGAGGTCGTTGCGAGCGCGTTCGACTGGCATGACGCGGAGTGGCGCGGCCTGACGCTCGAGGACTACGTCATCTACGAGTTGCACGTCGGCACATTCACTGACGATGGAACGTTCGACGCGATCATCGATCATCTCGACGATCTGAAAGACCTCGGCGTCACCGCGGTGGAGCTGATGCCGGTCGGGCAGTTTCCCGGCACGCGCAACTGGGGCTACGACGGTGTCTATATCGGCGCCGCGCAGAATTCCTACGGTGGGCCGAGCGGCTTGAAACGGCTGGTCGATGCCTGTCACGTCCGCGGTCTCGCCATCCTCCTCGACGTCGTCTACAACCACCTCGGACCCGAGGGCAACTATCTCGCCGAGTACGGCCCGTACTTCACCGACCGCTACAAAACGCCGTGGGGTGATGCGCTCAACTTCGACGGCCCGCACAGCGATGACGTGCGCTGGTTCTTCATCCACAACGCGCTGCAATGGGTCGATGAGTTTCACATCGACGGACTCCGCGTCGATGCCGTCCATGCGATTGTCGATCGGACAGCCGAACCATTCCTGCAGGATCTGACGACAGCCGTGCGCGAACGGGGAAACACGCTCGGCCGGCGCGTCTATACATTCGCGGAATCCAACCTCAACGATCCGCGCGTCATCACGCCGAGGGATCAGCTCGGGTTTGGATTCGATTCGCAGTGGAGCGACGATTTCCATCACTCGCTGCGCACGCTGCTGACAGGCGAGACCTCGGGTTACTACGCCGGCTACGGACAAACGAGCGATCTCGCCCGCACGCTGACAAGCGGCTACCTCTACACCGGCCAGCACTCCGTCTACCGCGGCCGCAAGCACGGCCTGGCGCCAAAGACGCGCGACGGCAGGCAGTTCGTCGTCTTCTCGCAAAACCACGATCAGATCGGCAACCGCATGACCGGCGACCGGCTGGCGGCGACGGCCTCGCTGGGCAAAGTGCGCATCGCCGCAGCGGCAGTCATCCTCGCGCCCTTCATCCCGATGCTGTTCATGGGGGAGGAGTACGGCGAGACCGCGCCGTTTCAGTACTTCACCTCGCACGCCGACCGCGATCTGATCGAAGCCGTGCGCCGCGGCCGCCACAAAGAGCTCGAGCGCTTTCAGTGGAGCGAGGAGCCGCCCGACCCGCACGACATCGACACGTTCCTGCGTTCGAAACTCCGCCGCGAGCCGCTCGACGACATTCGCGCGTTGTACAAAGAGCTGCTGCGTCTTCGCGCATCGACGCCCGCGCTGTGCGAGCTCGATCTCGATGCCGTCGAGACCCACGCCGACGACGGGCAGCGCACGCTCCTCATCAAGCGTCGGAACACGCTGCTGGCCTTCAACTTCAGCGACGCGCCGCGCGTGATCGCGTTGCCTTTCGATGACGCGGTCTGGACGGCGACGATCGAGACGGGCGTCGGCGTGAACGGAAACATACTGACGATGCCGGCTGAATCGTTCGGGCTGTTTTCAGCAAGCGTGTCATCGTCGCCTTCGTCCCCAATCGCCTCGACCTAGTTGGTGTCATCCTGAGACAGCCGGAGCCGCCTCCGTGCTCGATCGATTTGCGCAACGTGATGCGGCGGCGGAGGACGGCGAAGGATCTCCGAATGCGAGGCATGTGGCATGTGCATCGTAATTAGAGATCCTTCGCCGTCCTCCGCCGCCACTCCACGCAGCGCGAGGGGAACAAGTACGAATGGCGGCTACGGCTGTCTCAGGATGACACCGAACTTCATGGTCAAGTTAAGGCCATTGGATGACAGCCGGATCACACCCTCACTCGTTCTGCCATAATCACGTTTCCAGTGACCTTCGCACACAAATATGTCGCCTGGCTGCTCGTGCCGCCGGCGGTCGTCATGGGGCCGCTGTCGTTTCTTTTTCTGACGCAGATCGTGCGGATGTCGCTGACGACGTCCGGATCGATCTTCGGCCTGTTCGCACTCTTCTTCCTCGCAGGCAGCGCGACGCTGGTGCGAGGTTTGACGCCGCTGGCCAACGCCGTCGACGAAGACGTGCGCCGTGGTAAAGACGCATCGGAGGCGGCATCGCGTTGCCTCGAACGGACTGAGACGCTCACTCTCGTCGTCTGGGGAGCGGGCAGCGTCTTCTACGCGATCCTCGCGTCGCTGATGGTCATGCCGACGATCCTGGGTCTCGGCTACTTCCTCGTCTCGGCGCTCATCGCGGCGTTCCCTTCCGCGATCTGGGCGTACGCTGCGGGCAAGCGGCTGATCGCCGAGCATGCCTCGCATGGCGGCGCCCTGCGATACACCGGCCGCCGCATTCCCCTCGGGCGCAAGATCGCCATCGTCTTCATCGGATCGTTCCTGATCTCCTTCGCGGCGCTGGTGGCGATGATTTCTTCGAAAGTGTCGGCGACGCTCGAGAATCTGGCCATCTCTTCGGCCTCCGATCGTTTTCAGCGCGTTTACGACAGCGCAAACCTTGCGGCGAAGGTCGATCCGTCGATCGTCGACACGCTCCGTTTGTACGTGCCGTCCGACTACGCGATCGCGCTCATTCCTCGGCAGGGTAAGGTGACGATCAGTCTGCCTGACGCACTCACGCCCGCCGAAGTCGAGGCCATTCGCCAGATCGGGAACGGCGACAGCTCGTCCTTCGTCTCGCCGCACGTCTGCCGGTTCGCCAGGCTGAAAGACGGCTCGATCCTCGTGCTCACGGTGCCGTGGGAGCCGTACAAGAACATCCCGCAGCAGATCACTTTCTACCTGGTCGTGATCGCGTTGGTCACGCTGGCGGCGTTCATCGCCGCGGCGCTTTTCCTCTCGCGCGACGTGGCGCGACCCGTGCGCGCCATCCGCGGGCTGGCCTCCGACATGGCGCAGGGCGACTTCAACACCACGGCGCGCGTCTTTTCCGATGACGAAGTCGGCGAGCTCGCCGACAGCTTCGGCGAGACGCGCGCGAACCTCCGGCGGCTGCTTGGCCGCGTCGGCGGAAGCGGCTCGACGATTACGGCCGGCGTTCGCGTGATCACGGGCGGCACCGAGTCACTCCTGCTTCGCTCCGCCGATCAGGCCGCGCTGACGGAGAACTCGTCGCACGCCGTCGAGATCGTCCGCGGCGGCATCGGCGGCGTTCTCAGTGCCGCCGACACGGTCACCGACCTCACTCAGGATGCCTCCAGCCGCGCGCTCGAATTGCGGGCGTCGTCGGAGGAAGTCGCGCGGAGCATGGACTATCTCTTCCAGTCGGTGGAGAAGACCTCTTCGTCGACGACGCAGATGAATGCGGCGATGACGGAGATGTCGAAGCGCACCGACGTTCTGGCCGGCATCGGCGAGGAGGCCCTCTCGTTCGTTTCGGAGATGGAGTCGACCATCGTCGAGTTGCGGGCCAGCGCGCAATCGACGGCCGACATCTCGCGGCAGGTGCGCGAGGATGCCGAAGCGGGCGGCGACGCCGTCGGCAAGACCGTCGAAGGAATCAACCTCTCGCGCGACGTCACGAACAGCACCGCGGAGACTCTCGATGAACTGCAACGCAGCGTCGGCCAGATCAGCCAGATCCTCAACGTCATCGAAGAGATCACCAACCGGACGAATCTTCTGGCCTTGAACGCCGCGATCATCGCCGCGCAGGCGGGCGAGCACGGGCTGGGCTTCACCGTCGTCGCGGACGAGATCCGCCAGCTCGCCGAGCGCACCCGCGGATCGACGAAGGAGATCAGCGCGATCGTGAAGGCGGTGCAGGGCGGATCGAAGCAGGCCGCGGCGAAGATGAAGGAAGGCGTGAAGCGCGTCGAAGCCACCGTTCAACTAGCCGACGACGCCTCGGCGTCTCTCGTCAAGATCGTCGGCAGCGCATCGCAATCGTACGAGATGGCCACGAAGATTTCGCGCGCGCTCGACGATCAGGCCAAAGCCAGCCGCCATCTGCACGAGGTCACGTCGCGGATGTCCGATCACATCTCCGAGATCAACCGCGGCTCGCGCGAGCAGGCCCGCGGCACGCAGCTACTGGCGCAGGAGGCGGAGCGCGTGCGCGAGATCGCCGCACAGGTGAAGACGGCCACGGACGAGCAGTCGCAGGCCGGGCGCGGCATCTCCTCCGCGTTGGAGAAGATCGCCGAGGATGCGCGGGCGATGCGCGACTCCCTCGATCGCCAACTCAAGGAAACCGACCGCATCGCCGACGCGTCGAGAACGATGCTCGACATCGCCCAGGCCAACGACGCCATCGCCCGCGAGTTCAACGCCACCGTGCAGAGCCTCGTCACCAGCGGCCGCGATTTCGAGTCCGAGGTTGCAAGGTTCCGGTATAGCGACTAGCTGTTTTTTGGGTCAGGTCTAAAGTCTAAAGTGCCGATTGGCCTGATCGCCTAGGCGACGATCGTCTTCGGCACTTTAGACTTTAGACCTGACCCCTCGCACGTCCGCCTACTTTTTCTTTTTCGGAGTCGTCGCGGCGATGTACTCCGTCACTTTCGCGCGAAAATCCTTTGCTGCTGCAAGCATCTCCGGCTCCGTGAGCTTCGGCAGAAGCGCGTCGATCATTACCAGCGCCTCCTGGAACTTGCCAGTGCGAGCCGTCTCCACGGCGCGCTGAAAATCAGCGATCTGGCTGTTGACCACATCGACGTGATCCAGCGATGTGAGTTGTTCCGCGATCTGCGCCTTCAACTGTTCGTTGGTCGTTTGCGCGGCGACACTCTTCATGATCTCCGCTGCCTCGGCGTGCTTGCCGGCATGGCCCAGTTCGTTGGCGTGATTGAGGTCGGCGATGTAGACGTTCTCGCGCGCCTGCCGCACCGTCTCGGCATCCGCCACGCGTGCAAGCGCGTTGAGCCGCTTCGCCACCTCTTCGCGGTGTCCGGCCCGCGCCTCAATCAGGATGAGGTTGTAGATCGTCTCGATCTCGGAGGGTGCCAGCGTGAGGCTCCGTTCCAGAGCAGCAATGCCGGGAGCCGGATCATCGGTGGTCATCGCGTAGGTCGCGCCGAGGCCAGAGAACGCCGTCGCGGACTGCGGATTCAGCTCGGTGGCCTTGCGGAAAAGATCGCGGGCCTTCGTGATCTCCGCCGGCGGCGCGCCGGCACTGTGGCGAATGCTCGCGTCCAGCCGGCGAAGGATCGAGTCGCCGTAGAGAACGTATGGCAGCGCGTCGCGGCTGCCGAGCTGCACGGCCTTCTCGAAATTCACCTCCGCCTCGGCGTGCTGCCTTTGCCATGATTTTGCCTCGCCCATTTCCGCGTATGCGTCGGCGCTGGAAGGATTTGCTTTGATCGCCTCGGCCAGGAATGCCTCCGCCTCGCCGAAGTGCGGCGTGTGCGTGTGCATGAGTAGATCGGCCAGGGCCACCAGCAGCGCGTCGCGTGCCAGCGGTTGCGGCGCCAGCACCTCCTTGGCCTTCAGGTCGGCCAGGTTGTAGCGGACAAAGGTCATCGAGAAAGCGCGGACGTACTTGCGCAGCTCGCGCTCGAGGTCGTCGTATGTTCCGTGGAACGCGGTGCGGAAGGCATCGTCGATCGTCCGCCCGCTGGCGATGAGACCGATATACATACCCAGTTGCTCACGCCGCTCCGGGCTGCCGATCATCAGGTAATGAACGAGAGCCCATGATTCAGCGTAAAAGACTCCTTGCCGGTTGCCCTCGTGGTAGTCCTTCGAATCGCGGTTGATCGCGAAGAGATCTTTGAGCGGAATCAAAGGCTGCGTCCGCAGCCAGCCGATGTGATCCTCGACCGGCAGACCGACATCAATCGAGTCACCATGCTCCTTGAACGTCGAGTAGAACTCGGCCAGCCCTTCGTTGAACCAGAGCGGCACATCTTCCGGGATTGTGTTGCGGAGGAAGTAGTGAGTCAGCTCGTGGTAGACGACGCGGTCGACGCTGCGCGCGCTACCGTCGATCAGGATCTGATTGCCATCATGATGCGAGAGAAAGACGCCGGAGAGTCGATCGGGTCGACCGATGGCGGCTTCGCAATACGGCATGAAACTGCGTTGATCACCGAAGATGTAGACCCTCGTCGGCAGCGGCGATCGCACTTTGAGCTTCGTTACGACGGATAGCGTGTCGCGGAGGCGCACGAGGCCCGTTGCGACGCTGCGCGTGGTCGAGTCATTCGCGCTGCTATAGATCGTCAGCTCGTCGATCGTCAGCGTCGTCCACCGCTCCTTCTCCCGAGGGGGCTCGATAGCAAACGCGGATGTGGCCAGCAGCAAAAGCGCGAGTGACACCAACAAGCGGTGCATAGGGGCTCCAGAGTGATCGATTTGCTCAGGAGCCTAACACGCGATTATCGGAAGTAGGCCAAGGGAACCGTTTCACCACGGAGACACAGAGGTCACAGAGAAACCGCTGTGTCCTCAGTGTCTCTGTGGTTCATCGTACGGACGTCATTGGGGCACGTTCGAGCCCAACGTCGTCCACGCGTCGCCGGTGATGTTGTCGACGGACGATGCGTAGGCGATCCACGAGGTCGATCGCGCGGTCGCGCTGATGTTGGTGACTTGAACCTGCAGCGGAATAACGCTGTCAGCGCCGTTGACTCGGAACAACACCATCGACATCGCTTCCACGTCCACCTGCTGCACGTCCGTCGCATTCGAGCCGGCGGAGACGACCTGGAAGCGTTGCGGGGTGTTGCTCAGGTTCACGATTCCGACATTCACGCGGAATCGCGAGTCGCGGCGCTCGCCAAGAACGACTGAGATCGTGCTGCTGATGTCGGCGGTGGAGACCACGGGCAACGACTGTGAGGTTGTTCCGCTGCTGCCGGGCTGGAACGTCCAGATGCGGGACGTGGCCACGAGCTGCGCGGCCGGATCGATGTCGCCGGCGGGGGTGATTCCGGTGACGAGGATCGCGCCCAGGCCTGAACGGTGCATGATGTTCGTCACGAAATCTTCGCTGGCGATTCCGGACAACGCGTTGATCGTGATGTCGGACTCCGGCACACCGACGCCCGTCACGGCCTGCGGCAGCCATTGCAGGCGGATATTTTGTATGGTGCTGCGGTAATTGATCAGCGTGATGTCGCTGCGAAAGAACGTTCCGTTGCCGCCATCCAGTGCGCCGGCGGCGGGGATGAGAAACTGGGCCGCCGTACTGCGGGTGGCTACGATCTGAGCCGAGGCTGTGGCGGCGATGAAAGTGATGATGAAGGTGATGATGAAGGTGACAGCTCCTCTTCGCATGAAATCCTCCCGCGCCGTGCTGTGCGAAGATCGAGCCGGTCGCGTCTCCGAGCCCGGCAGGGGAGAGGAATGAAATGAACCGCTACGACCGCAGACTCCAGTTCATCTACTTCGGAATCCTGATGAGCACGCTCATCTACGGCGCGATTGCGTGGACGTCGACGAACGCCGCAGTCCCCGCGAAAACGCTCCCCGACGAATTGCGCACGCCGCTGACGATCGGCCTTTACGCCGCTGCCGCCGTGGCATTCCTCATCGCGATGATTGTCCGCGCGCGCCGTCTGCTCGTCGTGCGATGGGCGATGCTCGAAGCAGCGTGCCTCTGCGGACTCGCCATCGCCCTCGTTTACGGCGACTGGCGCCTCTACGCCATCGCGTGGGTCCCCGCCGTCGCCGGGTTCATCGCGCTCTATCCACGGGTGCGAATGGGGGAGAGGTAGTTAGGATTGCGCGCGCTTGAGGAGTGCGGGCGTCTCGCCCGCGGCCATCGAGGCGTCCCGCCTCGGTGGTCGGATCCCTTCGAGGATGACATTCGCCACAACCCCGAGAGATTCAGCGCGTGTTGAAAGCAGTGCATCGCCGAAGGCTCAATCCTGAGGCATCTCCCCAACAGTCAGGAGCCAAGGGAGTCGCCTGGCGTGCAGACTCCACCAAACTTGAACGAAAGATCGATGACGTCGACATCGAGCCATCAAGGCATGACGATTCCGACATCCGGGATCACGATTTCAAATAAAAGACAACGACGTTGAAATCCAGGAAGCGGACTTCGCTTGAGGGAAGTCATCGATGACTTCCAGAAAGCCGATTTCGCTCAAAACAAGTCGTCGATGACATCCAGGATGCCGATTTCGCTTTAGAAATGTCATCGATGACTTCCAAGATGCAAAATTTGCTTAAAACGAGCCATCGATGACTAAAAATATGTCATCGATGTCTTCCGGGAAGACGATTTCGGACAAAAAATGTCATCGATGACATCCAGGGAAGCCGATTTCGAATGAAAAATGACGACGATGACATCCTTGGACGACGATTTCGCATCAAGAATGGCGGCGTTCCCATCGACGATGACAACGTCGAAACGTCCCATCCCCATCGTCAAGCTTCATTGTCAATTGTCAATTGTCCATTCTCAATTGATTGTCTCAATTGCTAAACTTCCATCATGAAAAACATGAATGTCGGGATCCTCGGGTCGGGAGACGTCGGCAAGTCGTTCGCGCACGCGTTTGGTGCGCTCGGGCATGAAGTGAAGATTGGATCGCGCTCCCCGGACAAGCTGCGCGAGTTCGTCGCCGGTGAGGGCGAGCGCGTTTCCAGCGGCACGTTCGAAGAGGCGGCCAGCCTTGGCGATCTGATCGTCCTGGCCACTCACGGCATCGCCACCCAGGAGGCCATCAACCTCGCGGGCAAAAGACACTTCGCTCACAAGGTCGTCATCGACGCCACCAACCCGCTCGATTTCAGCGCCGGCGCTCCGCGGCTATCGGTCGGGCACACCGATTCGCTCGGCGAGCAGATTCAGCGCGCGCTGCCCGATGCACGTGTGGTCAAAGCATTCAACACCGTCGGTAACGGACTCTTTTTCAAGCCCGATCTGCCGGGGGGCCCTCCCGACATGTTCATCGCCGGCAACGATGCGGACGCGAAAAAGCTGGTCACGCAGGTTTGCGAGGCCTTCGGCTGGGGCGTGATCGACCTCGGCGGCATCGAGGCCTCACGGCATCTCGAACCGATGTGCATGGTCTGGGTTCTTCATGGCGTGCGGTCGGGATCGTGGACGCACGCCTTCAAAATGCTACACAAGTGACCTCGAACGTGGCCATAACCCGCGCCCGTTCACATGTTTGCAACAGCTCGCCCCCCGTGCAGGAGTAGCATTGCTTCGCCGCGAAGGGGCAATGGATTTGCAGAGCCCGGCGCCCAGCGGATCATACGTTTCTACGGAGAGGTCTATTCGATGCGCAAACTCGCAGTCGCCTTCCTCTTTCTCCTGTTGGTCTCGACCACACTGAACGCTCAATACTTCGGCCGCAACAAGGTCCAGTGGGAGCAGTTCGACTTCAAAGTACTGAAGACGGAGCACTTCGACATCTATTACTACGACCGGGAAGCGGACGTGGTGAACGATGTCGGGCGTCAGGCGGAGCGGTGGTACACGCGGCTCTCGCGCACGTTCAACCACACGTTCAACCGCAAACCGATCGTCCTCTACGCGAACTCTGCCGACTTCCAGCAGACCACGACGACGCCGGAGCTGATCGGGGAGGGGACGGGCGGATTTACCGATCCCTTCATGAACCGCGTCGTGCTTCCGCTGACCGGCGACTACGCGGAGAACGATCACGTCCTCGGCCACGAATTGGTTCACGTCTTCCAGTTCGATATCGCCGCCAGCATCAGCAACAGCCGGCGGCGTTTCAACCTGGAGATGATGCCGCTCTGGATCGTGGAAGGGATGGCGGAGTACTTCTCGAAAGGCCGCGTCGATCCGCTCACGTCGATGTGGATTCGCGACGCCGAGCAGCACAACCGGTTGCCCAATCTCCGTCAGCTCGAGCGAGATCCCTACTACTTCCCCTATCGCTACGGCCAGGCCCTTCTCGCGTACATCGGCGGACGTTTCGGCGACGATGCCGTCGTCCGCTACTTCCTCTCCGCCGGTATGGTCAATCCCGAGGCGGCGTTCGACCGCGCGCTCGGTGTGCCGGCCAAGCAGATCTTCCTCGACTGGCAGGAATCGGCGCACGAGATCTACGCTCCGATCGTGGCCGACCGGCCTGCTGAGCCGGGCTCGCCTCTGATCGGCAGCAAGAAGGGATCGCGAGGTAATCTCAACGTCGGTCCCGCGTACAGTCCTGACGGCAAGTACCTCGCGTTCCTCTCCACGCGAGCGATTTTCGACATCGATCTGTTCCTCGCCGACGCGCAGACGGGCAAAGTTCTTCGCCGTCTGGCCTCGACCGACCGGAACGGCCACTTCGAGGCTTTGCGCTTCGTCGATTCCGCCGGCAGTTGGTCCGCGGACTCGCGCAAGCTGGCCTTCATCACGTTCCAGCACGGCGACAACTACCTCGGCATCGTCGACGTCGAGTCGGGCAAGGTCGACACGCTCAAAGTGCCCGGCATCGATGCCATCACCAGCGTTGCCTGGTCGCCGGACGGCCATACGATGGTCATCGCAGGGCAGGCCACGGGAGTCTCCGACCTCTTCCTGTTCGATACCGAGTCGAAAGAGGTGCGTCGCCTGACGAACGACAAGTACGCGGACCTGCAGCCCGCTTTCTCGCCGGACGGACGCACCATCGCGTTCGTTTCGGACCGCGGCGCCGGCCCCGAGGCGAATCTCGAGCAGCTCTACTTCCAGGGAATGCGTATTTCGACGATCGAGATCTCGAGCGGCACGATCAAGACGCTGCCTCTCTTCACGAACGCGAAGAACATCAACCCGCAGTACGGACCCGACGGCAGCATCTACTTCATCGCCAATCCCGAAGGCATCGCCGACATCTACCGCTACTCGACCGATGGCAGCCTGAAGCGCGTCACGCGCGTGCAGACCGGCGTTTCCGGAATCACGGACATGTCGCCGGCGCTGTCGGTCGCCCAGCGCACGGGCGACATCGCCTTCTCGCTCTACGAAAACGACAACTACAACATCTACCGGCTGAGCGCGAACCCACCCACCATCGCCGTGGAGACGGCCGCCACACCTGCGTCGGTCGCGCGGGCGGCCCAGCTTCCGCCGCTGCGCGGCACCGGGTCGACGATCACGGCATACATGCAGAATCCTGCCGAGGGTCTGTTGCCGGCCAGCACGGTATTCCAGCAGACAGCGTACAAGCCGTCGCTTCACATCGCGTACCTCGGACCACCGACTGTTGGCGTCGGCGTCAGCTCATTCGGTACCGGAGTCGGCGGCAGTGTCAGCGCCTACTACAGCGACGTTCTCGGCTATCACAACATCGGCGTGACCTTCCAGGGCGGCGGAACCTCGGGCGTCGGCACGATCGCCGATCAACTCGCCGGCGAAGTGTTCTACCTCAACCAGCGCCATCGCTTGAACTGGGGCATCGATACGACGCATTTGCCGTATGTCACCGCGTTCACCTCGTCCGGACAGGCGCCGGTGAACCTCAATGGGCAGACCGTCCTCGCCGACGTGATCCAGCAGACGCGCGACATTCAACGCTACGATGACGTGTCGGGCGTCGTCCAATATCCATTCAGCCAGACGCGCCGTCTCGAATTCACCGGCGGCTTCGAGCACCAAGCGTTGAAAGAGGAAACCGAGACCGTCGTCATCGTCAACAACCAGATCGTCTCCGATACGACGGACCAGGCGCCGTTCAATTTCTCGCTGAGCCTTGCCCACGCTTCTTTGGCGTTCGTCGGCGACAGTTCATCGTTCGGATTCCTCTCACCGGTGCGCGGAACGCGCTATCGCTATGAAGCGGCGGCGTACTCGGGCGACTTGAAGTTCCAGACCGCGCTGGCCGATTGGCGCAAGTACTACTTCGTGAACCCGGTCACGTTCGCGGTCCGCGGGATCTACTACGGACGCTATGGCACCGACGCCGAGAACGGAACTCTCTCGCCCCTGTACATCGGTCAAGACACGCTGATCCACGGCTACGACATCAACTCGATCGGCCTCGACGAGTGCGTCAGCGCGCCGGGCTCGACATCGTGCCCCGTGTTTGACCGCCTGGTCGGTTCGAGAGTCGCTGTGGGCAACTTCGAGGTTCGCGTGCCCGTGGTCGGCAACAAGCAGTTCGGCCTGATGAGCGGCTTCGTTCCAACGGAGTTCTTCGCGTTCGCCGATGCCGGCGCGGCCTGGAGCAAGAACGACTCCCTGAAGATTCGTTTTGAGAGGAACAACGCCACCGATCACATTCCGGTGACGAGCGTGGGAGCCGGTTTGCGCCTCCTGCTCGCGTACATTCCTCTCGAGTTCTACGCCGCCAAACCGTTCCAGCGCCCGACGCGCAACTGGGTGACCGGTTTCAACATCGTGGCCGGCTGGTAGCGGGTGAGCATCGATTCCGCCGAGTTCGAGCGCCTCGTCGAAGAGGCGCTCGACTCGCTCCCGGAGCGGTTCGCGGACCTGCTCGAAAACATCGTGGTCGTCGTCGAGGAGGAGCCCGACGCCTCAGACCTCGATGTCATGGACGATCCCAACGGCGAGCTCCTCGGCATCTATCGCGGCACGCCGCTGACACGCCGGAGTAGTTTCAGCGCAATGCACATGCCGGAGCAGGTCGCCATCTTCCGCGGCCCCATCCTGCGCGTGACGCGCGGCGCCCGGGAGGCGAAGCGCCAGATCCGCGAAACCGTCATCCACGAGATCGGCCACCACTTCGGGCTGAGCGATGACGATATGTCGTATTGAAGTTCGAAAAAACCCTTAACCACAGAGACACAGAGATCACAGAGAAACCTCTGTGTCCTCTGTGTCTCTGTGGTTCAAGAATCTAATCCCGAGGAATGTGAAACGGCACTTCTTCACGCTGCGCGGCGTCGTACTCGCGTTCTTCTTCAGTGACGTCGTTCTCTTCTTCGAATCGGTAGTCGCGGATGTCTTCCATGATGTCTCCTCAATGCGTGCCGAACTGCGCGGTCTCGGTGGATCCGGCCAGCGCTGTCGTCGATGACTGGCCGTTCGAGATCACGTTCATGACCTCGTCGAAATAGCCGGTGCCGACCTCGTGCTGATGTTTCGTCGCCGTGTAGCCGTGCGCTTCCGCGGCAAACTCGGATTGCTGCATGCGCGAGTAAGCGGTCATCCCTTCCTCGCGGTACTGGCGGGCCAGCTCGAACATCGAGAAATTCAGCGCGTGAAAGCCGGCCAGCGTGACGAACTGGAACTTGTAGCCAAGCTCACCCAGCTCGCGCTGGAAACTGGCGATCTCGTCCGCCGATAGTTTCTGAGCCCAGTTGAACGACGGCGAGCAGTTGTAGGCGAGCATCTTTCCCGGATACTTCGCATGGACCGCATCGGCGAAGCGCCGCGCCTCGCCAATGTCGGGCGTGGACGTCTCCATCCACAGCAGGTCGGCGTACGGCGCATAGGCAATGGCCCGTGCGATCGCGGCGTCGACGCCGCCGCTGATCATGAAGAAGCCTTCTGCGGTTCGTTCGCCGGTGAGGAACGGATGATCGCGCTCGTCGATGTCGCTGGTCAGGAGCGTGGCGCTGTCCGCGTCCGTCCGCGCGACGACCAGCGTCGGGACGCCCATGACGTCGGCCGCGAGCCTCGCAGCGGAAAGCGTGCGGATGAATTGCGAGGTCGGCAGAAGAACTTTCCCGCCGAGGTGTCCGCACTTCTTCTCGGAGGCAAGCTGGTCCTCGAAGTGGACGGCTGCGGCGCCGCACTCGATCATCTGTTTCATCAGCTCGAACGCGTTGAGGCAGCCGCCGAAACCTGCTTCAGCGTCGGCCACGATCGGCGCGAACCAGTGGATGTCGCTCTTCCCTTCGCTGTGATCGATCTGATCGGCGCGCTGAAGGGCTTGATTGATCCGCTTGACGACCTGCGGAACAGAGTTCGATGGATAGAGGCTCTGATCGGGATACATCTGGCCGGCCAGGTTCGCGTCAGCAGCAACCTGCCAGCCGCTGAGGTAGATCGCCTTGAGTCCGGCGCGTACCTGCTGGATGGCCTGGTTGCCGGTGAGCGCGCCGAGGGCGTTGACGTACGGCTCGTCCTGGAGCATTTCCCAGAGACGATTGGCGCCGAGCTCCGCGAGCGTCTGCTCGATGTCGATCGAGCCGCGCAGGCGCAGAACGTCTTCCGCCGTGTAGTCGCGCGTGATCCCGTCCCAGCGGGGATTGTTTTCCCAATCGCGCTCGATCTGCTTCGCATCGCGTACCGCTTTGAGCTTGGCCATGCAGGTCTTCTCCTTTGCAAGGTTTTGGTGAGAGATCAGAGACTAGAGATCAGAGATCAGGGGCTAACCGTGCCGTCTACTCCTGGTCTCTGATCTCTTGTCTCTGCTCTCTCAAACTAGAGATCAGAGATCAGAGATCAGGTGCTCCCCGGGCAGTCTTCCCCTGATCTCTTGTCTCTGATCTCTGATCTCTTTTCTCTGCTCTCTCGCTCTTCAGCAACGCCTCATACGCCGGGAGCGTCAGAAAATCAGCCAGTTCTTCGTTCAGGATCAGGTCGTCAAAGATCGCTGCCGCTGCATCGAGATGCGGACGCGTTCCGATTGCTTTCAGTTCTTCGTCGCGGATCTGGCGGTAAAGCTCCTCCGTCACCTCGCGTCCGTCGTCGAGGTGAGCGCGGTGATGAATCCATTGCCAGAGTTGGGTGCGCGAGATCTCCGCAGTGGCGGCGTCTTCCATCAGGTTGTAGAGCGGGACGCATCCCAGTCCGCCGAGCCACGCCTCGAGGTAGAGGATGCCTACGTTGACGTTCTGCCGGAGTCCTTTTTCGGTGATGACTCCTTCGGGCACCGCAAGCAGATCGGCTGCAGTGACCTGCACGTCGTCGCGCTTGCGGTCGATCTGGTTTGGTCCGGGCATTCCTTCGTCGAAGATCTGCTTCGCGATCGGCACCAGACCGGGATGCGCGACCCAAGTGCCGTCGTGACCGGCGCGCACTTCGCGCAGTTTGTCGGCGACGACCTTCTGCATTGCTGCGTCGTTGGCAGCGTCGTCGTTCTTGATCGGAATCTGCGCAGCCATACCGCCCATCGCGTGGATGCCGCGCCGGTGACAGGTCTTGATCAGCAGCGCCACATAGGAAGCGAGGAAATGCTTCTCCATCGTCACGCTGCCGCGGTCCGGCAACACGAAGTCGCTCTTCGCGCGGAGCTTCTTAATGAAGGAAAAGATGTAGTCCCAGCGTCCGCAGTTGAGGCCGGAAGAATGCTCGCGAAGCTCGTAGAGGATCTCGTCCATCTCGAACGCCGCCAGGATCGTCTCGATCAAGACAGTAGCTCGGATCGTTCCGTTCGGAACGCCGAGCTGTTGCTGCGCCCGGACGAAGACATCGTTCCAGAGCCGTGCCTCGAGGTGCGACTCCATCTTCGGCAGATAAAAGTAAGGACCGGTGCTGCGTGCGATCGCTTCCTTCGCGTTGTGGAAGAAGTAGAGCCCGAAGTCGAAGAGGCTGGCCGATACCGGCTCGCCGTCGACGAGGAGATGCTTCTCCGGAAGGTGCCAGCCGCGTGGCCGGACCAGGAGCGTGGCCGTCTTCTCGTGCAGCGCGTATTGCTTCGCGCCGGCCGTGAACGAGATCGTGCGCCGCACCGCGTCGCGAAGGTTGAGCTGACCTTCGATGTTGTTCGCCCACGTCGGCGCGTTGGCGTCTTCGAAGTCGGCCATGAAAACGCTCGCGCCGCAGTTGAGGGCGTTGATGATCATCTTCCGGTCGACCGGCCCGGTGATCTCGACGCGCCGATCCATGAGGTCCGCGGGAATCGGAGCGACAGTCCATTCGCGATCGCGCATCTCTTTCGTCTCCGGCAGAAAGTCGGGAAGCTCGCCCGCGTCGATGCGTTGCTTCCGCGCTTCGCGCCGCGCCAGGAGCTCGACGCGACGGGGATTGAATTCGCGATGCAGTTCGGCTACGAACGCGAGCGCTTGCGGCGTCAGGATCTCCGACCATTCGGGGCGCACCTCGCCGCGAACATCGATTCCCGCTCCAACTTCGATCATTGCCGTCGTCATGGTGTAAAGTAGTTGAGCACGGAATGGGCCAAGTTGATACCCATCTGTATGTTACGCAGTAAAGAGTTGTGAAGTCGCCGCCGTAAAGTTGTCAACGATTGTAAAGAAACGCGGCCGTCGTCCAGGCGGCCCTCATGACAGTCCAACCACCGTGCCAGTTCAGGAGATCCCATGAATACCCTCGGCACCAAAGTCCGCTCCATCCGCCGCCGCGAACGGATCACACAGGCAGACCTCGCCGCGAAGCTCGAGATCTCGCCGAGCTATCTCAACCTCATCGAGCACAATCAGCGGCCGCTTCCCGCGCATCTGCTGGTGAAGGTCGCGCAGGTGCTGAAGGTCGAGCTCAACTCGTTTGCAGACGACGATCACTCCCGTCTGGCCGGCGATCTTCAGGAAGCGTTCGGCGATCCGATGTTCGAAGAGCACGCCGTCACCACCGTCGACATGCGCGATCTTGCCGAACATCCCGCCACCGCCCGCGCGGTCCTGGCGCTGTATCAGGCCTATCGCTCGACGGTGGAGTCGACGCGCGCACTCGCCAGCAAGGTCTATGACGGCCAGGATTTTCACGGCATCGATCCGGCCCACCTTCCGTCGGAGGAGGTGTCGGACGTTTTGCAGCACAACCTCAACTACTTCCCCGAGCTCGAAGCAGCAGCTGAGGAGCTCGGCAGACGCGCGCTGCCGAATCGTTCCGATGTCAATCGCTCGCTGACGCAGTACCTGCGCGAGAAGCATCGCATCGAAGTGGAGGTCGTTCCGGTCGGCCGCGACCGCACCGCCACGCGGCGCTACGATCCGGAGCGGCGCGTGCTCTCGCTCTCCGCGGTCCTTCCGCCGTGGAGCCGGCAGTTCCAGCTCGCACACCAACTGGCGCTCATCGAAGCGGCACCGCTGCTCGATTCCATCGTCGAGCGCTCGAGAGACTTTCTCACGACGCCGGAGTCGGCGAAGCTCTGCCGCATCGCGCTGGCCAGCTACTTCGCCGCCGCGCTGCTGATGCCGTACGACGAGTTCCTGTCGATCAGCGAACAGGTTCGTTACGACATCGAGCTGCTGCAACATCACTACACGGCGAGCTGGGAGCAGGTCTGCCACCGCCTGACCACCCTCCGTAATCCTCTGCGCCTCGGCGTCCCGTTCCACTTCGTCCGTGTCGACATCGCCGGCAACATATCCAAGCGCTTCAGCGGCACCGGCATTCGCTTCGCGCGTTTCTCAGGCTCGTGCCCGCGATGGGATGTGCATGCGGCGTTTCTAACGCCGGGAAGGATTCGGACGCAGCTTTCGAAGATGCCCGACGGCACCGCGTACTTTTGCGTCGCCCGCACCATCCGCAAGAGCTTCGGCTACGCAACCGGCGATGCGCTGATGGCGGTCGGAATCGGCTGCCCGGTGAGTGACGCGCGAAAACTCGTCTACGCCGACGGCTACGATCTCGATAACCTCGATGCGGCCGTCCCGATCGGAACGACCTGCCGCCTCTGCGAGCGCCTCGACTGCGAGCAGCGCGCCTTCCCCCCGATCCAGCACGGCTTCACCATCGACGAAAACGTCCGCGGCGCCTCGTTCTACGCCCCCGCCGAAGGAGTGCGGGCGTCTCGCCCGCGGGCACTCGGGCGTCCCCGCCCGAGTGCTTCAGCAGAATCGAAAAAACGAAAAACTACTGAACCGCCACTTCCTTCGCGCAGTACTGATTGAACGCCGCAGCCAGCTCCGACGCGATGTCGTGCGCCGCGCGTCCTTCGATCTGATGCCGCTCCACCATCTTCACCAGCTCGCCATCGCGGAACAACGCGATCGACGGCGACGACGGCCGGTAACCGACAAAGTAATCGCGTGCCCGGTTCGTGGCATCGCGGTCATTGCCCGCGAACACGGTGATCATCTTGTCGGGCTTGACGTCGTTCTCGAGCGACAGCGCGATCGCCGGACGGGCCACGCCGGCGGCGCATCCGCAGACCGAGTTCACGACCACGAGCACCGTGCCCTTCTTCTCCTGCATCACCGCATCCACTTCCTGCGGCGTGCGTGTTTCCTGAAATCCGAGCTGCGTCAGCTCCTCGCGCATCGGACCAGCTATCCGTTCGTCGTACATTGGTTCTCCTCCGGTGTCTGGAAAGCGAAATCGTACCGTGAAAATTCGGGGAGTGGGGAGTGGGGCGTGGGGGGTGGGTTCGGGGAGTCGAGGGATGAAGAACTTCGGCCGCATGACGTTGAGCATCAGCTTCAGCTCTTCGATAGCTTCGCGATAGGTGATTCGTGGGAACGGCTGCTTCGTCTCTTCAAGCTTCGAGTCCGGCCTCGGCGTAGGCGGCGAGACGCCGCCTGGCCAGCCGGCGGGACGCCAGCGTTCCGCTGGCACAAGGGTGCGATGTGAGCGTGGGTGGGAAGCGAGCACAAGGTGCGCCACATGCGGATGGAACGCTGGCGTCCTCGCCGGCTGGCTCGGCGGCGTCTCGCCGCCGCTACCCTGGCACCTTCACGGACAGCGACTGCGGCACGATCGCAATCGTGACGGGTGCCTCCATCGTGATGACTTCGCTGTCGACGCTCAAGTGGAAGTGTTTTCTGGAGCGAGCATCGATCGGCTCCGACCCCCGACTCCCGGAAACCGACCCCCGCGAATCACCTCCGCACCGCCCGCCCTCGCACCATCCCCGCCAGCGCTGCCAGATCGCGCGCATCGATCATCCCGTCGCCGTTGACGTCGCATCCCCAGCTCGCGTGCGCGGACGTCGTGGCGTGAGGTCCGCCCGACAACTCCTTGCTCAGCGCCGAGATGTCCGCGGCATCGACGACTCCGTCGCCGTTGCAGTCGCCGGACGCCGGCACGATCAGCTTGTAGATTACGAAGCCGCTCGCGAAGTAGACGCTCCCATCCGGCCCCTCGGCCACATCGATGATCGGATCGCTCTCGTTCTGAATCACCGCCACCGGATCGGGAACCGGATTGGCGTAGACGTCGGGCACGTAGAAGAGAGCCTTGGCCACATAGCTGCCCAGCAGATACCCGCGCCGGAGGATGGGATTGCGTCCGCTGAGCGGCGCCATTCCAGTCGGTGCCACGACGACCGGAAACGTGTAGACAGGCGGACGCATCCCGGCAACCGGCGGCCGGTTTCCTGCCGTATACGGCCAGCCGCAGTCATCTCCCTCCGCCACGACGTCGATCTCGTCGTCCACGGCGTCGCCATTGTCGGTAAGGATGACGCGCTGCGTTGCCGCATCCCACGCCAGGTCGAAAGGATTCCGAAAACCGCTCGCGAACTGCACGGTCGAGCCATCCGGCAGGATCCGCCACAGCTTTCCGGCGTTCCATGCTGGATCCTGTGCGAGACCGCCCATCCCATAGTCGCCGATGGCAAGAAAGATCGAGCCGTCCGGCGCGATCGTGAGATTGCCCCCATGGTGCTCGGAAGAGACCCCCCGCTCCGCCACATCCTTGTCGCAGACGAAGCGATGGATCTCGCTCTCCGCCCCGGTCGTGAGGTCGATCGCCGAGACGATGTCGTACGTAATCGCCGGCGTCGTGTAGTGAACGATAGCCGTGTTGTCATCCCGCAGCGCCAACCCGATCAACCCGCAGTTCCCATTCGCCTCGGTCGCCACGTGCGCAACCACGACCGGCGTCCCCGCCACCTTCTCCGCAGGCCCGAGCCGCAGAACATCCCCACTCTTGATCGAGTAGTAAATCGTCCCCCCCGAGTCCACCGCAAGCGAAGTGAGAAAACCCGGCGCCCCCTGCAAAACCTGAACATGAAACCCCGGCAACGTCGACGCGCGCGCCGCCGAAGCCAGTATCAGAATCAAAAGGAGTCGTTTCATTCGCGGAGAGTCTCGGTGTTTTGGCAGATCTCAGGATCTTCTGGTGGCTTCGTCAGTTCGCGATACCCAGGCGGCTAATCCGTCCGGTCGCTGAGGCGACAAACGATATCCGTGCCAGCCTCTTCCCGGAACGCTGCCCGCGCGTGTTCGACGGGTCAAGTCAGGCGGCGCGAAGCGCCGACCGGAAGCTCCCGACACCGATGGAATGCTTCCGAGGAAGCCTCGGTTACGAAGGCCCTTGACGCATGAGGGCACCGCGCCGATAATCGCGCCCCTCGCCGCAGCCGCCTCCCAACGGCCGCCGAGCGTTTCTCACCAGTGTCGCGGGGTGGAGCAGTCTGGTAGCTCGTTGGGCTCATAACCCAAAGGTCGCGGGTTCAAATCCCGCCCCCGCAACCAATCGAATCCAACTCAACCCTCTGGAAACAGAGGGTTTTTGGTTTTCTGACCTCCTCTCACGCTAACAGCGTCCAGCCCCGTAAAACAGGACCAGAAGGCCCTCACCCGCAGAAACTCCGCAGAAGCCGATTGATGCTCACCGGCTCGCGATTCGGATGATTTGCCGACCCGCAACTGCACGGTGGCTACGTGCGTGCTCTCAGACGCTGCCTGATTCCGAATGTGTGGTCTCCACAGCCGGGCTGGAACGGAAGATTGCTGATAGAGAAGGCGTGCGTCTGGCCGCGGCGCGTCACGATCTCAGCGGCTCGAAGATCCCTTCGTCTCGATTCTTGCGCACGTTGTCCCAATTGAAGCAGTGGCCGTTCATTGCGACGTAGACGCCGGCTGGCTGGATCTGCGCAAACGAAACCGCGCTTGCTAAGTTGAACAACCCATCGAGGCCGCCAAAAGCGGCGGGCACCATGGCGCCTGTCAGGATAATCGTCTTCCCCCCGACGCGTTGCGCGATCAGCTGCGCTGTCTCGACGATCGTGTCCGTGCCATGCGTGATGACGATGCTCATCTCGGCACAGGTACGGCACGCCTCGACGATGTTCTGGCGCTGCGTATCCGTCATATCGAGGCTATCCACCATCATCAATACTTCTGTTTCGATGGTGAGCCGGCAGCGGCCTCGGCGCAACATCGCGTCAACCTGCGAGCTGCGGAGGACAAGCGTAGCGCTTGCCTCGTCGTAGTCCTTGTCGAAGGTCCCCCCTGTAACGAAGAGGCGTATGTTCATGGTGTCTTTCCAATCGTCATCTCGATCAACCTGTTGACCAACCTGATGGATCATCGTCGTTCTCGAGCGGTGAGACTCAGATCACGATCCCAAGTACGGAGCCCTGTCTCTGCATCCTGCATTCACCTCGGAATCGCGAGAATCGAGAGAAGCCGTTCGTGCAGTTCGCCGTTCTTGCGGAAGTACGACGCGGCGGGAAGCAACTCGACGACGTCATAGTAGGCGGGTCGGAAGGGGGCCGTCGCCTCCGCCACCACGGATACGCTAAATCCGGCCGCGCGGAGCTCGCTGATGGTCATCTCCGGACCCGCGACCGACGTCGTCACCAGTTGCACCGTGAGCGGCGTGCCCCCGTTGCGTACGGAAATGGCTTTCACCTCCTGGATGAGCGCCCGAATGTACCTGCGTCCGTCCGTTCCGGCGTCATACGCCATTCGCTCCGATCTATTGGCGGTCGAAGACCTCGATGGTAGCTGAGGTGGGTTGCAGACGATTGCATCGATCGGACCCGGTACGATGTTGGAGAGATCGGAAAGATCGGCGAGCATCGGCAACACGCGCCGAGGGCATCCGGCGAGTCTCGCGAGCGCGGCTGTTTCAGCCAGAGCGAGAGGATTCGTGTCGATCGCGTAGACGATTCGGGCGCCCTGCTCGACGGCAGTAACCGAGAGCACTCCCGAGCCGCAACCCACATCGACGACCACGCTTCCCGCCCACACTTCGAGCGAACCGGCCAAGAGTTGAGTCAATGGGGATGGAGCCATGACCGGCTGAAAGAGATTCGCGTACTGTCGAGAAAGCTCAGAGAGAATCATAGGTTCCTCACTCGACGATATCGGCGAACTTGCAGCGGAGGATCTTTCGCAAGTCGTGAAGCAGCAACTCCAGGCCCGCGCCCGGGTCACCCGCGCTGATGTTGATGACGGTATTCCGGAGAATTCCTGTATGGACGATGATCAGAACGTCGTCGGGGAGTGCGATCGGAGGAATTGCGCCCACCGGAAATCCCACCGCCTGCGCAACTGCCTCAGCCGCGCTCGAACGAAACTCTTTGACTCCAGACGCGAACTTCAACTTCGACATCGACAGTCGCGAGGAGCCGGGGACGCAGCCTACGATGACTCGCGGACCCTTCCTTGGGAAGAATACGAGGCACTTGATCATCGCCGCCGCCGAGACGCCGCGTGCCTCCGCGGCGTCCTTTACGGTGAGTGCAGATTTCGAGTGAACGAGCAGTCTGAAAGGGATTTTGTTTTCCTCAAGCAGACGAGTGACGCGCGTGTCCATGATGTTCACCTTCCCTTCTGAAACTCGATGCACGCCTCGCGAACCTGCCCGAGTGCCTGTTTGAGCGCGGCGAGCGACTTCGCATTCCCGAACGAAATCCGCAGGAACCGATCGAACCGCGGGCCGCCGAAGTCGTCGCCCTCCACGATGCGGACGCCCCGCCGCAGGAGGCGCTTCGCGAATTCGCTCGCCGACTCTGCGATCTCCGGCGGCAGTTCGGCGAATGCGTAATAGCCAGCGTTCGGCGCCGCCAGTTCGAAACCGAGGTCGATCAGCGTGCGGTAGACAACATCAGCGCGTGTGCGAAGTTCATCACGTACGGGTGTGAACCAGCGGCCACCGGTCTGTTCCCAGTCGCGAAGAACTCGCAGCGCGAACTCCTGGGTGGAGACCGACACCCCCATACTGAGCGTGGTGACGATGTCCGTCGCGTCCGATGCGAGCGACTCCGGGCATACCAGATATCCGATGCGCAGGCCCGGCACCGCGAACGTCTTCGACAAACTGCCGACGATGAAGGTCGACTCGGCATGCGGGGCCACGTCAGCAAGATTCAGGTGGCCATCGCCGTCGTACAACATCGACTCGTACGTGACATCGAGGATCGTGAACGACCCCGAGGATCGCAACTCGCTCGAACGGAACACCTGCCCGATCGGGTTGGCCGGATTCACAGCGAAGACCATGTGAACGTCGGCCGCGCTGCCGAAGAACTGCGGCAGCAGCGGAACGGTCCACACGCCATCGTGAAAATTGAGGGGAACGTCGTCGTACGTGACACCGAGGATCTTCGCCTGATTGACCGGCAGCTTCATCCACGTCGGCGTGATGCAGTGCAGGCGTGGTGTCCCGCCACGATTTTCTGCGAGAAGTTTCACGAAGGACTGCGCCACAAAAATCGCTTGCGTGCCGCCATTCGTGACGATGACGTTCGCCGGATTCACGTGCCAGCCGTTGTAACGGTATAGGTACTGGGCGATAGCGACACGCAGCGACAGGAACCCGCGATCAGGAGGGTAGGCGATGGGTGTTCCACCAAACGCGATTTCGGTCATGACTGCACCTCCAGCGCGGCGTAGAGATGGCCAACAACCGAAGCGGGTGGCCCCCAGAACCCTGGAACGCCACGCGCGAGTTCGTGAACGACCGGAACGCCGCCGGCGTGAATGCGGCTCTTCAACAGGAGAGGGGCGAAGGCGGGGGGAAGGTTTGCGGGATGGGATTCTGTGTAATTGCGGCTGCTGTTGTTCGGGGCCTGCGGAATCTGAGGATCGCCGGTACGGTTGTGGGTGAGACGAGAACTGGCCGCGCCACAATCGTCGGCGTCGTCGTCACTGTCATCGGGACTCAACATTGTCTTCATCGTTAACCTCCGATGCGAGACGTTAGAACAAACTTGTGGCCGCCTCGTCGAGTCTCGATCTTCTCGGAACGGCATCCGATGTCCTCAGAGCTCGGGTCGACGTTCTCCTCCCGTCTCCCGACGTTCTCCGCACCTCTCCCGACGAACTGTCATGGTGTTCGGACTTTTTCCGAACTGATGTCGAGATAGCCAAGACAGACTTAGTTTCGAGCGAGGCTGTCTCGGGAGGTGCATCATGAAGACGCGACTTCTGTCGCTCATCGCCGTTTTCGTTCTCGTTGCTTCGATTGGCTCTGCGCAAGAGAAACCGAAGATCGTCATCGCCTACAGCGCGCCGCATCCGCTCGTCGCGGAGGTAGTGAACGCATTCAAGGCCGAGGTAACTAAGACGTTTCCTGACGCAGTCTTCATCGAGAAGCATGCGAACGGGAATCCTGCTGAGTTTGGAAGCACGGTTCTCAAGAGCATCGCCGAAAGGCCAGCACTCCTCGCTCCCATTTCGACGCCACTCACGAAGATTGCCGTTGATCAAGCTCGCGGCAAGATCCCGGTCGTCTTCATGGCTGTAACGGACCCCGTTGGCGCGGGGGTCGCGGACTCGATGGATAGACCGGGTAAGGCTACGGGATCGAGCGACGTTTGCCCGTATGGCGTCCTCCTCGGCATCGCGCGACAGTTCATGCCGAACGCGAAGAAATTGGGTGCGCCGTACAACCCAAACGATCAGCCCGCGGTGTTCGGCCTTGAGCAATTCAAGAAGAGGAGCGGCGCGTTCGGCTTCGAGATCATCGCCCGTCAAATCCCCTCGCGCGATGAACTATCGACAGAAGTGCGTGGAGTGGCCAGCCTGAGCGATGCCATCTTGCTCGGATCGGACAATCTCCTGATGGAGAACCCCGATCTAGTAGCGCGTGCAGCTGCCGCCGCAGGGCGACCCGTCTTTGCCTGCGACTCAGCTTCGGTCGAGAAGGGAGCCGTGGCTGGAGTCAGTATCCGATATGCCGACATCGGAACCGAAGCCGGAAAACTCGCGGTCAGAGTTCTCAAGGGCGAAGCCGCCGGGTCACTTCCGGTCGCAGTCCTATCTGAAGGCAACGTCAGCGTGAATGCGCGCGCGGCGTGTCAAGCTGGGCTCAAGATCCCGACTGCGCTCGCCGCTACCGCTTCGATCATCGAGAAGGATTACAAGTGTCCAGAAAAGGCTGCCGTCGCTCCGACGACCACAGCGCAGCCCAAGGGCACGAACCTCACCTGGGTCTGGGTTCTCATTGCAGTAGTGGTTCTCGCAGGAGCTGTCTGGTTCTTCCGTCGGTGAGCTTGCCACCGGGGCCCACTCATGATCCCAGCGATTGACTACGCCCTTTACGAGGCGATGCCCTTCGTGCCGATGGCGCTTGGCCTCGTGCTCACGCTTCGGTACCTTAAGTTCATCGACCTCGCCTCCGCGACTTGTTTTGCACTCGGCCCTGCCGTCATGGCTCGTCTCCTAGTTGAAGGTCACAGCCCTCTCGCAGCGCTTTTGGCCGCTGTGTTGTTGACGGTTGCCGTGTCTGGTCTTTCATCATTCCTGATGACCGGCATAAAACTCGATCCACTGCTGGCAGGAGTTGTATCGAGTTACGTCGGATACTCACTTGCTTTGCTGTTCACGCGCGGAAGTCTCTCGCTTCTGCCGAGACAGAATCCCTTCACGGCCATCGTGGAACTCGACTTTCCACATTCTGCCGACGGTATTCCACTCCATCCGTGGTCGATCGCCACGTTCGCGTTCATCGTTCTCATCCTCAAATGGCTGATTGACAGGTTCCTTGACTCTGAAATGGGCTTGGCATTTCGCGCCATGGAAGACTCCAGAAGCGCCGAGAACGTTCTGCCGGCGCTCGGGCTTTCACCGGCCGCATTCACAACTTGCGCAATCATCGCTTCCAGTGTTCTGGCCATGACGTCCGGCATCATGATCGCCCTCAAGGAGGGACAGGCAAACGCGCAGCGCGGATTCGACGCACTCATCTCTGTAGTTGCGGCATTTCTAATTGGCGCGGCTGTCTTTGAGAGGCGGCCGATCGGTATTAAACCCCGCCAGAAGATTCTCAAGGCTCTCGCGCACCTGCAAAAGCTACGGCCCTCGAGCGCTGCCGTGGCGGGTGTGCTTGTCTACTTCACATTGATCCAAGCGGTGGCCTCTCTCGACCTTCCGCAATCGGCCCCTCGGTTGATCCTCGCCGCGATACTGATTCTGGTTCTGCTCGTTACTCGCGCGAGCGCGGTTCGCCGGTGGCTCCAGGGACGCCAAGTCGGTGAAACGATTCGCGTTCCGCCGGGGGAGCCTTTCGTCGGCGAGCGCATTTGTGTGACCTACCCTGGGTATCCCGAACCCAACGTTGTTCTCACGGATGCGTCCGTCAGTGTCAGACCTGGTGAGCTCTTCAGGCTGCAAGGTCCCAACGGTTCTGGAAAAACGACGCTCTTGCGATTTCTCGCGGGCGAGATCGAGGGTGCAGGCTGCGTCAAAATACCATGCGACTCGAACGGCATACTTGACCGACGCCAGCTTGTTGCCTACGTCAATCAGGATGCGGCTCGGTCAACGATTTCCACCCTCACAATCAGCGAACACCTCGCCATGTTCAGGCACAAAGGCCGACGAAGCTGGTTCGCGCGGCCGAAGTACCAGAACGAGGACGTTCCATTTACCGACATACCATCTGGCGTACTTTCAGGTGGACAACGCCAGTTGTTGAACCTGGCATGTGTGCGCGAACGTGCCACGCCGCCGCTCGTAATTTTACTTGACGAGCCATTTAATCACTTAGACAACAAGAACGCGGAAGCATGCGAGAAGATGATCACTGACTTTGTGAAAGCCGGCCGAGCGGTGGTCTTGGTCCGACATGCAGAATAGCGCGAGCCCCTACATGCCCCTAGAAAATTTAGCCGTCCCGCATTGGATGGGAGAGGAAGCGATGCCCAGTCCAGCACCTGAGTTCGCGCGTCGAGCAATTCAGATCTCAATGAACAACGATCATGCTGCGCTGGAGGCCCTCCGCGCAGCACTGGCCAGCGTACCCACGTTGTCGAAGCTCGCAGAGAGAACTGGCCAGTTATTCGTTTCTGCATCCTTCTGTGTCGACCCTACTGCTGCCACACCATATCTCCCTATACCACTTCATGAGGACACCTCACAGGGACCGATTCGTATCGCTCCAGAACGGTTCAATTTGGATCGTTACCAGCGGGCGCTTCTGAACGTCTCACGATCAATGCAACTCGCCGACGATCCAGTCCAAGGCCACTTGTCGTGGGTCCATATCAGCGGTCAGCCTTTGTATCCCGGGCTTGATGCGCCGTTGCACGTCAAGAGCGTCGCGGAAGCCGAAGCGAAGGCGATCGGTGCACATCAAGAGAGAATGATGTTCGTCCCGCTGCCGCAATTTAGCTCGGAATCTGACTTTCCCCGTACGGCGGTTGTGATCATCCTTTGGTGGAAAGAGCCATCCGCCGCCGCTCTTCACCTTGCCGATGTCGCCTCAAGCATCCAACGATCTGAGCAGGTAAACCGCTGGGCCGGCGGTGAACTGCGGAGGCTACAAGAGGGCGACGCCACTAGGTACCAACTCCTGATCTATCTACGTCACATAGAACAGTTCTTGAAGGGCAAGGGACCACGCGCAATAGAAGCGTGGAAGGACATCTCGCATAACACCGGCCCGTACCTCGTAGAAGACGCTTCGAGGTCCGCGGATCTCACCGACTGGATGACGCAGGTACTCAGCCTCAAAGCAAATCCGATGAACGCAGTGACGGGCGTAACCGATGAGACACCTGTGCTACTGCGCGGTGCGGACCCGGTCGACAAAACGCTCCCGTTAGCCTTTGTTTCAGAGTTTATAGCTTGCGCCTGGCGCGGCGTGCGGGTCACGGATGCCGTTTTCGCGCAAAAGCTCGTCGAGGAAGCTCTCACGAGCATCGCCGTGCACGATTGTCTACTCCAGGGCGTCGAGATAGATGTCACAAAGAAGTTCTGCCATATCGCGTTTGAACTGTCCCGTGGGCGCGCGTTGGAAGTCGAGGACTACTTCGCTATTCGTCGCGGCCTGTTCGTGCCTAGCACTGAGGGGTTGGGAATTGGCCTTGCATTGTTTTCGCGCCGTGCGTCGATGCAAGGAGCATTTCGTGCCCTTTACGTTAGCCCCGACGGCAGCCGTTGGAAGGTTGATGTCGCAGTCCCAATCTCTGGCCCTGAGGTTGAGAAATGAAAGTGCTGCTCTTTGAGGACGAGGCGGAATGGGCCAAAATCATCACGACCCGCCTCCTCAAGAAACTTCCCGACATTGAAATCCTATGGTTCGGCGGGATTGAAGGGCACAAGCAGCCGCCAATACCTCATCCTTTTGCGGGTTCCGGCGAGTGCATCCTGCGTGCTAAATGTCAGGTTGTAACAAAGTCCGGCACGTGCGAGATGGACGTCGACGTATTGCCCGGGGACCTATCAGGGGCCATCCTGGACATCTATGTTGGCGTGGTAAAGGTTGGAGAGAACATAGCGCGTTGGCTTCAGTATGCCGAGTTTTCGGGTCCGGTCCTTTTGTGTTCTGCATACGATTTGCCGCCCGTATTCCCGGCCTTGCCAATGATCTTTGCGTGTAAAAAGCAACCGCCGTCGCGACTCGAGTCGCAAGTCGATACCTTTTGCGCCATGCTTCCGTGTTCTGGGGCTCGCGTCAACAGTCGGGGTATGCCGACCGGTGGCGCCGAGAGACTGATGGCGCTGCGTTGGAAGCAGATCGTATGGGATTGGCTCCCGGTGAACGCGGACATGTCTCAGGTCAGCTCGATTCTTGGTCCGGGTGTTCACGTTGAGCATGAATCGTTTGCGGTTAACCCGTTACTCGCGCGTGACGTGCAGGTAAAGGACCTTTGCGCCTTTCGCGAGAGGACCCGAAACCCGAATCTCTTCTACCTCATGATCGAAAGGGAGAGCCTCGGGGTAGCGCCGTTCGACGCGCTCAAAGCCGGCATTGTTTACCTGCCTCCTCGCTATCGCAGGTGGGTAACATTGAGTTCGAGCTTGCCGGCGATGAGATAGACCATGGCGATGAGATTGCGGGAGGTTCTGTAGCCGCGAGC
>JADGNZ010000097.1 GCA_017883205.1 Thermoanaerobaculia bacterium
TAACTCGCGCTTGCAGCCGACTCCGTGCCGCTCGCTGCTGCCTCCCGAGTGCGCTACTCTTCGCGTGCGGCACTGCGCGGCTGAAGCGCAGTCCGTTAGACCGCCATAGCCACCATCATGCAGCAGACTTTCTGGCTCGACCCTCGCGACAAGGCCGCGCTGTTCATTCGCGTGATGAATCTGCTCGTGGGGGATAACGTGCACATCATGCTCGAAGGGGAAATATCGCCCTCGGAACTCCCAGACTCTCTGGGTCAAATGCTTCACGCACCGCTCGTCCCCAGGCAGGCCCCGGAAGCGCCGTACGTTCTCGATATGCCACTGACCGAGCCTACGGTCCAAGCAATTACCCGATCGGTCGCGCCGCGCGTCGTTCGTGATGTCTCGGCTATTCAGATAGTTCAGAACCTGGAAATACAGTTCATGGTCGGAGACAACTTCCACCGAGAATGTGTGTCGGTCGGCCCGGCAATTCCCGAATCCTTTCTGCGTGACCTTCTTTCTGCTGGAATCATTCGTGGGTACAAACCTCACCGAACGGCGGTCTAACTTTCGGTTCCAGCCGACGTGGCCCCGCAACCCGCTGGGTCCCGAGTCTGATACTCTTCGCGTGCGGGTCCACGCGGCTGAACCGTGGTCCGTTGGGCGACCACACGATCGCAGGAGGTCGAAATGAACGCGAACATCTGGGCGAAAGCGTTTCGGAGCGATCCTGAACCGGAGCCGGCGCGATGGCACAACTCACACTGTCTAGACGGCGAGAAACGCGGCAAGGCGTGTGGGGCGGACCTCCTGACGGCGCCAGTCAAGCAACCTGACCGCGGCCGGTGGGTTTACTTCCTACCGTCTTGTGGCCATCGAGTCGCGCGTTCCCGACGGTGGCTAGAAGGACTGCTTTCCCGCACCTAAAACGTGCGCGCACGGTCGCCCAACTAGCGGTTGCAGCGGACTTCGTGCCGTACTCTGCTACTCTTGGCTTCACGGTCTGCGCGCGGCACGAAGCCGCTGAACCGCAGAGCCGTTGGGCGGCTCAACGAACCTCCATGGACAAGATCACCACTCCCAAACGCGCTGCCATTCCGCCAGCACATGAAGTGTTCCTAATCATCGGTGTGGTGTTTGTCGCCCTTGGAATGATCGGGTTCTCGCTGATCCTGCCACCGGAGGTACGGCTACCGGTCGGCGGCTGTCTCATTGCAATTGGCGCATACAACTTTCTCGCGGCCAGCTACCTCGCACGTCGCACGATTGTGAAATCGAGCGGCACCGCACTGTGGAACCCGTGGCAACGTGCAGGCGCCGCGCGCGTGAGGGAGATGTTTCGGCACATCGGAATCGTTCTCGCGATCGCAGGTGCTGTGTTTGTAATCCGTGCTCTCCTGGGCTGAGGTGTGCCGGGCCGCCCAACTTACGCTTGCAGCCGACTCCGTGCCGCAATCTGCCGCTGCGCAAGCGCGCTACAATCCGCGTGCGGCACTGCGCGGCTGAAGCGCAGGCCGTTAGCCGCCGCAACTCCGGCGCGTGAGAGGGCTCTATGACTGATGACTTACTTACCACCTGCGTCAACTGCAGTCACCGCATCAGCCGAGGCGCTCATAGCTGCCCGCACTGTAACTTCGAATGCCTGAACTGCAGACTTTGCCGACTCCCCATCAGGAACGAGCACCTGGTGCAAAAATCGTTTAACTACAAGAAGTACGCTCCATTTCATCGCGAGTGTCTCGCGAGATATTTTCAAGTGCCCGCCGATGTGTGTTGTCCAGACTGCAACATTCCTTTGTCGGGTACAACTCTTGGCAAACGGATCGCCGACCTTGCTGAATACATCTCGCCCCCTTGCCCAAATTGCGGCGCCGCCAATCCATTGCGTGTGATGGACAGTCCATGTGGTGGCTTGAACCGCTTTGGTGATGTATGTGGTTTGGCAATCATTCTAGCGTTCCAGAGAAAAAGTAGTTACGGGCACTACCATGAATTCTGCGGCCCTGTTCACTCTCCCAGCACCACAATGGATTCCTACCGCGCAGACAAGACCCTTGCCGACATCGTGTTAGCGATCATGTTTGGCCTGATGGCCGGTGTCCCTACGTTCGTAGCCACAATCATCATCGGTCTGGTAATAGGGATTCCGGTGTCCCGCATTCCTTGCCTGTTTCTGTTTGCCCCGGCCATCCTCGCCGGCGGTATTGCAGCATTCATGATGCACAACAAACGTCGCCACGAGTATTGAATTACGAAGGTCCCGGAATCGCCTGTCTCTCGAGTCTGGTGTCCGCTAACTCGGCGCACGTGAACGGCGGCTAACTCTGCGCTCCACCGGACTTGGAGCCGCGCGTTGCTGCCTCCCAAGTGCGGTACTATTGCCCGTGCGGCTCCAAGCCGGTGAGCTTGGAACGTTAGGTGGCCGGGACCGGCTATGCGAACCGCTCACTTGTTCCTGACGCTGGTCCTATTGCAGGCTTGCCACTCCATCGAAGAGTTCGCCTTCCGACTCTACGACGTATTCCCTCCGGCACGTTTCGTGAGCGGTTTGGTGTCGGCTGACCGGGCGCGCGGTTTCCTGATCATCAACGCAATCCTTGTGTTGCTGGGACTTGCTTTCTATTTCGGGCCCGTGCGTTGCCGCTGGCCGTCGTGGCGAATGTTTGTCTGGCCGTGGGTGGTCATCGAACTGGTCAATGGGATCGGGCATCCGGCGTGGTCGGTGCTGCAGCGCGGTTACACACCAGGAGTCGTCACGGCGATACCGCTTCTGGTCGTTGCAGTCCTCCTCGCGTATCAGCTTGCTGCGGGCAACGACTTTCAGGCATCGGCCACCTAACTTGGCGCTTGCAGCGGACTGCGGGCCGTCACCTGCTACACTTCCTTCATGCTTTGCGCGCGGCCCGCAACCGCTGAAGCGCAAAGCCGTTAGGTGCCCTGGGTGAATACCAAGTATCTCGGCGATTCGTACGACCTCGTTAAGCGGTTCTTCGCGCGCGAGTTGGGGAACCTCGGCTATCAAGTTGCAGCGGACCCCATGTTCACCGGATCGTGGAGCGACGAGGAGAGGATTCAGTTCTTCAAACTCGTGCATGCTTCGCCCGAGAACAACCGAGCGCCAAGCCGGACCGCGCTGTTCCTTGATCCCGACACTGGCATTCACGAACGATCGAGCCGGCAGCATGTCTCGTACGCGCGTATCGCGGACGAGACAGATAGGTACCAACTTGTCTTCTCCTTCGATCAGTCCTTCTCTCGTCAAGAGGCGCCTGCCGCTGTCGTCCAAAGAAAGATTCAAGCGATGAAGGCCTTGGGCTGTTCGGCCATGTACTACGACTCTCATGCCCGGTTCCTGTTCGCCTCCCGCGTGGACAACATAATCATGGAACTGCGCGAGCACCTCATGTCCGTAGGTCTTCCCGGATCGCGCCTCGTCGGGGCGGGCACCTAACTCAACGCTGAAGCCGACTTCGGCCCAGCGTCTGATACGCTTACTTTTACGTCTCTCGGGTGGGCCGAAGCGGCTTAGCTGGAGACGTTGGGCGGCTGGTGCTACATTATCGTCGGCGACCAGACAGCCCGACCGAGCGCGGGCCAGCCACCGTACGCATCTCGAATGGTATCCTGTTCGGCCTGCGCGCCCACGGTCGCGAGCTAGGGACCGTGGCAGATCATGACGTCAGAGGCTCTCACCAATTGCATTAATTGCGGCCATCGAATCAGCCGGAGGGCCGAGCAGTGCTCCAACTGTCGCTCCGCGAACGTGACCTGTCGGATTTGTAATAGGCCGATCAAGACGGATGACCTGATCCGCAGCGACGATGTCTACAAGCGAGCGATGCCATTGCATTCGGAGTGCTTGGCCAGATGCTTTCTGGTACCAGTGAGTCTCTGCTGCTCTGACTGCAAGCGTCCACTGGTGTGGCCAGCCCCCACCCATGTCCCCAAACCCTGGTCCTGGTCCCGTGACTGGAGCAGTTGCCCGAGTTGCGGAGCCCCCGATCCCCTCGGATTTCTTGATTCATGCAACACGTGCGGGCTGCCAATACTGACGCTCTTTCAAAAGAGAGCACGGGCAGATAATTTGCTCAGATATCACGGCTTCTGCAGACCGGACCTATATGCTTCCAGTGAGAGCGGCTTTCCTGACTGGAACGACGGTTTTCGCCATTGGAGGGAGTATGGCGGTGGGCCCCTGTCGTATAACACTACCTGGTGTTCTGACGCCCCACCATCCGTGCACACCAAGATAGGTGGGTGCTTGGTCACACTGACAGCGGCGGGCGCGTGTCTCATCTGGTTACTGTGGTTGTTGTAGTCGTGGACCCCGACAGTCAGCACGTCATTAGGTCCGAATGACGATAGCTGGCACGGACGAGGCGCATGTCCTTTCCTGCGTGAGTGCTGTCGCGGAGGTCGCGCCGCCCAACTAGCGGTTGCACCCGACTCCGCCCGCGGCGTTACTGCTGCGCGGAGCTATACTTCTTCGCGTCGCGGGCTGCGCGGGTGAACGGCGGGTCCGTTGGGCGCCACCGTGAACTCCAACACGATCCCGATCCTCATCAGTCTCGGCGCATTCATACTGCTCGGGTTGTACATGCTCTTCTACCCGGTTGCAATGGTTCGCTTGTTCGAGAACATTGCAGCTCGGTCGACCGATGCCTTCGCGGAGAGGAATCAGCGAACCTTCGATCCGACGCGCAGAACTCAGAACGCTCGAACATTCCGGCTTGTTGGCGCCGGGTGGATCGTTCTTGTCGGCGTCATCGCCGCACTTGTGTGGCTCAACCGCTGAAACACGCCGGCGCCCAACTCGCGCTCCCAGCGGACCGGGTGCCGTCATCTGCTACGCTAGCTCCTACGTTCTGCGAGGCACGCGGCCGCTGAAGCGCAGATCTGTTGGGCGGCACAAGATGACGCGACTTGGAGCGTTTAGTGTGGTGATTCGCATCGTTATGGCGATGGCGTTGCCGGCTGCAGCGTTTTGGCTGAGAACAGTTCGCATGCCCTCCGAGTACGATTTTGGTATCGCTCACTACGCGGCGGCGACCTTGGATTTGCCCGTGTCGGGCATGAACTGGCTACTACCTGAGTCATTCCGTACTCACCTCAGCATGTACAGGCCGTGCGATCACACCTACTGCTTTCCGGACTCGCCACGGGTCGAGACCTTTCGTTACGTTCGTGCGGGGTTTCCAGCGTATCTCGCGCTCCTGTTCCTACCTGGCATCGGAGTCCGAGCCGCACGCCGCTTGAGCGAGCAGCATGGATCCAACGTGCCGCCCAACTAGCGGTTGCACCCGACACGAACCGCGTCGTTGGCGCGGCGCGAGAGCTATACTTCATCGCGTCGCGGTTCGTGCGGGTGAACCGCAGATCCGTTAGACGACGAATGAAACGCCTCCTCTTGACGTGCGCCGTGACGGCTGCCATGGCCTGCGCGAGTCATCGCGCTGACACATGCTCGGGAACTGCAGCTCTTACGCAGGGCTTCTCGCCACCACTGGTTGCAGCAGCAGGCAACGGCGACATCGTCAGGGTGCAGCAGCTTCTCCGTCAGGGAGCAGACCCAAACGGACAGGATTGCGACGATCTTTCGAATGCTCAAGGCATGGTGAGAAAGCAACTGGGTTTCACACCGCTCATGCTCGCCGTCGGGCATGGCTACCTCGAACTTGCCGAGCTTCTTATTCGCTCTGGCGCAGATCCTAATCGCGCCACGTCCGATGGCCGCACGGCAATGAGCTTCGCTCTGGAAAGCGGGCGTCCGGAAGCCGTTGCCTTCATGCGTAGGGTCGGGGGCCGCGACCCGTCGCCCAACTAGCGGTTTCAGCGGACTGCGTGCCGTCATCTGCTAGTCTTGCTTCACGCTTTGCGCGCGGCACGCAGCCGCTGAACCGCAAAGCCGTTAGTCGGCGGAAACACGGCCTCGTAGAATGGACTGAATGGACCGCCCCACGCTCTCGCTCAAGTTCTGGTCCCTCGTATGCGTCGGCGCGTGCGTGGTCGGCGTGGGCGACCTGCTGTCAGTCGGCATAGGCAGTTGCTCGAACCGATCCGTTACCTACGTAGACAAAACTCTGGTCATCGGATCTGCGCTCGTCTTCGTGGTCTCGGCAATTGCGGTTCTGGTGGGTGTCGTGATGAAGCTCGCCTCTATCGTCCAACGTCGCGCAAACGCCGAACCCAAGGAGTAGCCACGCGCTCGCAGCAACAACGCCCGAATGTCAAACAAGGGCCGTCTCACCACACAAGGCAATTACACCGCCGTCTAACTATCGCTTGCAGCGGACGTGGCCCGCTGGCCTGCAGCGTCCGAGTGCGTTACGATTGCGCCTCGTGGGCCACGCCGCTGAAGCGACGGTCCGTTGGGCGGGCGTGCGTCGCATCCCGACGATGCATGGGTAGGTGGAATCAGGCGGGCAGACGCCGCTTGAATCCCAACGCCCGCCGTGTATAGTTCCAGGATGGTGCGACGCTTTTCACATTTCATCCTCTTCCTGTTGTGCAGCTCCGCGATCGGTGTGGTCGCGCAGGGGCAGAGCGTTGGCCCGCGCAACGGAGCACTTGTCATACAGGGCGGCGGAAGCGGAGCTGCAGAGGCCCTCGAACGCTTCATGAAACTCGCTGGCGGTCCCAACTCTCCAATCATCATCATTCCGACGGCGGCCGGCGAGGACAACTACGAGCACTTTGACCATCTCGTGATGAGGCGTCTCCGAGGGCTTGGTGCGGTCAAGCTCCGCGTTTTACACGCCAAGAGCCGGTCAGAAGCGAATTCCGACGAGTTTGCGGCCGCGATTGCGATGGCCCGCGGAATTTGGTTCACCGGTGGTCGGCAATGGCGTCTCGCCGATACCTATCTCGGAACGAAAGCCGAACGGGCGATGCACGACCTCCTCGACCGCGGTGGGGTGATCGGCGGAGGGTCAGCCGGAGCAACCATTCAAGGGTCATATCTCGTTCGTGGAGATACGCGTGGCGAAATGGTCATGATGGGAGATCACGAACTCGGATTCAGCTTCTTGAAAAAAGTCGCGATCGATCAGCACCTCCTTTCCCGGAATCGTCAATTCGATATGGTCGACCTCGTCCGAGCTCATCCTGACCTTCTGGGAATCGGACTTGATGAGAACACTGCGATCGTCGTGAAGAACGACAGCTTTGAGGTCGTCGGGGAGGGGTACGTCGCGATCTACGATCCGGAGATCATCTCGGCGAACGGCCATTTCTATTTCCTGAGGCCGGGCGACCGGTTCGATCTGGCTACGCGGATCCCTTACGGGCCCGGCACAGATCCGGGTGAGGTCTGGATCCCTCAGATCCGATCTGTATTACCGATCACTTCACGAGAGATGCTCTCTTACGCCGGTCGCTACACGAACGGGGAGGTCTCGATTCGAATCACGGAGCAGGATGGTCGTCTCATCGCTCGAAAGGACGATGAGGCGCCGGTCGAGATCCGACCCCTCTCTCGAAACCTGTTTTTCAACGTGTACACAGGTTCTCAAGTGACCTTTTCGATCGATGAAACTGGTTGCGTCCAGCGTCTTCGCTGGTTGCTCGGCGCAGGATCACTCGAGCTCCGGAAGATGGATTGAAACTGCTCGCCAACCGGAAGCCACCAAAGCGCCCAACTTGGGAGCTGCACCGGACGCGAACCGGCGCGTTGCCGCATTCCGAGGGCTATACTCCTTCGCGTCGCCGGTCCGCGCCGGTGAGCTTTGAACGTTGGGCGCCTGATGGTTCATGTCCCGAACGTCAAAATGGCTCTTCGCGTCGCTCGTGGTAGCAGCCGTCCTCGTGGCCGCATGGGTCCCTTGGAGCAGGTACACCAACCTCGGCATCTTTGCAGGCGGTGGTGGAAATTACTGGGTTCGCCAGGCAGCCGCTGCATCGTCGGACGCGGAGGCCACGAGTCATCTTCAGCGCGTCCTTCGCGTCAATCAGTACGGAGTCAATGTGGCCGACAATTCGGTCCGCGCACTCCCGCGCAAAGCAGACCGCATTCGTTTGTGGCGCCTGCTCATCGGTCTCGCGCCCAATGACAACTGGCGCGCCATTTACTCACGACGCCTTGCGAACGAGACCGCTCGGGCCGCTGGTGAGCACGGCGCCTAACAAGCGGTTGCACCCGACACGAACCGCTGCGTTGCGGCATCGCGGGGCTATACTTCAGCGCGTCGCGGTTCGTGCGGGTGAACCGCAGATCCGTTCGGCGGCCCTCAAAATGCGAAGCGTCTTGCTTTCATTGCTCGTCATTTCGGGCATCGCGTGTGCTCACAACACGGCGCCGATCTCGCCGGACGCAGGAGACGTAGTGACAACGGTTTGCCAGCACATCATCGCGCTGCGAAGCGAGGCTCCCGCCGGCACTTACATGCTCGTCGCGGATCGCACGGTCACATACAGATGGGAAGAAGACGACGTACGGCGGGCGACCGAAGGCGGCATTCCCCAGGCGCTCCTCGAAGCATTAGTTGCGCAACACACATCGACGCCAATGCACGTAAGTGATCCACGGTTTCCAACAATTACCTTACGCACTATCAAGCGACTGTTTCGGGATGGACCGGTCTGGAATGGTTTCTATCAGGAGTACCCGAATTCTCGAGGCTTCGTCGAGATCAGCGGGCCGGTGTTCAACGCTCAAAGGTCAGAAGCGTTACTCTACGTCGACTACAACTGTGGTGGCCTCTGCGGTTGGGGCAGTTTCTACCATCTGCGAAGAGATACTGTTGGCTGGCGTATTGCTCACGAATACATGGTCTTTATTAGTGGCGCTTCAGGCAATCGAGTGGATTGAAGACGGAAGGTTGGGAGACAGATCGAGGCCACCGAGGTGAAAGAGGATGGCTTCGCGGAAACGGGTGCGGC
>JADGNZ010000018.1 GCA_017883205.1 Thermoanaerobaculia bacterium
CATTTCTGCGACTCCTTCCAATCGAGCGCCTTCTCCCCCCGCGCTTTTTGCGGGGGGAGAAGGTGGCGAAGCCGGATGAGGGGGGCGTCGAAAGATGGGACAAACACGTTCTTTGCGAGCGTGACCTGATTGAAAAGCCATCCTTGCCCAGTGTTTGCGCACGTTGGCGCGACAGGCAAACGCCCCCTCATCCGGCCTTCGGCCACCTTCTCCCCCACTGAGAAGCGTGGGGGAGAAGGCGCTCGATTTGGAGCGCGGTGCCGGCAATTCCAGTGCAAGTGTGAGAAATGCGGGTTAAGCCGGTTCCGACGACACAGCTTCTGATAACGCGTCGCGCAGCGACGCAATCAACCGACAACCGACAACGCGCGGCCCGCCAGGGCCGCGCAGCATTCACCCCGGCGGCCAACTGAAATTGCGGCCGCCGAGGAGGTGGAAGTGGATGTGGAAGACGGTCTGGCCTGCGTCTTCGCCGTGATTGGCTACCACGCGATAGCCCTCGCCGTTCAGCTTGAGCGTGCGCGCGATCTCTGAGACGCGCACGAGAGTCGTGCCGATGATGGCGGCGTCTTCCTCGTTCAGATCGTCGAGCGACGCGATGTGCTTGCGCGGGATGACCAGCACGTGCGTCGGCGCTTGCGGATTGATGTCGTTGAACGCGACTACCTGATCGTCCTCGAAGATCTTTTTCGTGGCGATCTCGCCACTGGCGATGCGGCAAAAGAGGCAGCGGTCATTTGCAGGCATGGATGAAATGATACGACGTTCGGCTGATGTGTCGCGCCAGTGCAGGCAGGCTTGCACGGCCATCGGCTTATACTCCGATCCTGAGGGAGAGCCTATGAATCACCGCTTGTTGCTCGGCGTTCTCACAATCTTCATGGTTCTTCCGCTCCCTGCCGCAACGACAGGCAAAGTCTCGGGAACGTTCGTGGTCGCCGGGTCCGATGCGCAGCTCAAATACGTGCGCGCAAAGCGAGTCAAGCTCGACGAAAAGAAGGATGGCTACGCTGTGGTGATCTCGGCCGCGCCACCCACCGGCGAAATCATGGATTGGAAAACCGCGGAGCCATCAAAGAAGGGAAACTTCATTCACGTCATGTTCGAATCGAATGGAGACGTGTGGGTCACCGAGCTCGGTCACGTCAAGTCATCGGCTGGACGTTTCGCCGTGGTTACCGAGGTCCACAAGGTGACCTTCGAAGTGCGCGATGGCCGCCTCGCGGCACACATCAAGACCGACGGAGATCAGATGTTCGACGATCCCTACAACGTCGACCTGACGTTCGAAACTCCGCTCGAGGAGAAGTAGCAGGGCTGCGGTGTCGGCCATTCCTGCGGCCGAACGGGCACTGGGCCGCGAGGTCAGGCGCGCCGTCGGAGCGTGACCACCCGCTCGATTCCGGCGAGATCGTTCGTGACGTCGATGATGTCGTAGCCGCGCGCGACGTGACGCAGATCGCCGAGCTGTCCGAATCCGATCTCGAACATCACCAGCGGCGCGCGGCGCGCCTCGAGAATGCGCTTGATCACTTCCGTTCCCAGCGGCCCCGAAGTCAGCGCGACACGCGGCTCGTGATCGCGGACTTCGACGTCGAGTTGTTCGACCTCGGCTGCCGGAATGTACGGCGGATTCGAGACGATGAGATCAAACTCGCCGCGGATGGCATCAAGCGCGTCGGAGGTGGCAAAGCGGACGCGCGAGCGGTAGGTTCGTGCGTTCGACGAAGCGACGACGAGCGCGGCGAAAGAGATGTCGATCGCGACCACTTCCAGGTCCGGACGCTCGCGCTCCAGCGATATAGCGACGCATCCGCTGCCCGTACCGACATCGAGCACGCGTCCGCCGCCGGGTGCGCGCGCAATTGCTGCTTCGACGAGGATCTCCGTGTCCGGCCGCGGGATGAGGACGCGGTCGTCAACGCGGAGATCGCGTCCGTAGAACTCCGATTTACCGCGGATGTACTGCAGCGGCTCGCCGTGCAGCCGGCGCTCGATGAGGAGAGAGAACGGCTCCGGATCGATCTCCTCCTCGCCATGCGCGAAGACCCAGGCGGTCGTGTGCCCGGTAACGTCGGCGAGCAGGACGTCGACGTCGCGCGGACTGACGGCCTTTGTGCCGGCCAGCTCGCGGTAGCGCGCCCGAAGTGATGCGATCGTTTCAGTCATTGGCGCGGCTCATATCGAAGCCTCATCGCTGTACGTCAACTCCAGAAAAACATCCTCCAGCGCTCGATCGCTCTTCAATTCGCTCGTCGTGCCGCTGGCGACGATCCTTCCGCGGTTGAGGATCGCGATCCGGTCGCACACCGCGTCGGCCACCGAGAGCGTATGCGTCGTCAGGAACACGGTCTTCTTCTCCTCGGCCAGACGGCGGAACAGCAGCTTCACCTGCTTCTGCGCCAGTGCATCGAGGCCCACCATCGGCTCGTCGATGATCAACAACTCCGGGTCATGGACGAGAGCCGATACGATGACGAGCTTCTGCTTCATCCCGTGCGAGAGGTTCTCGATCCGCGCGTCCGCCCAGTTGGCGATTCCGAAGTACGCCAGCAGCTCCATTCCGCGCGCCTCGCAGTCGCGCCACTCGCGGCCGTAGAGATTCGAAACGAACTGCAGCAGCTCGCGGCCGGTCAGCTTCTCGTAGAGAAACGGCCGGTCGGGGATGTAGCCGGTCGTTGCTTTCACGCGCACGCCGTCCTTCGTCACGTCCAGGCCGTTGACGCGAACCGAGCCGGAAGTGGGAAGGGAAAGGCCGGCGAGAATGCGGATCGTCGTCGTCTTTCCGGCGCCGTTCGGCCCGAGAAAGCCGAAGATCTCGCCGCGGGCGACATCGAGCGAAATGTCATCGACCGCGGTGAAGTCGCCGTAGCGCTTCGTCAGATTGCGGATCTCGATCATCGGACGATCATCAGACGGTTCGGGGGCGGCAGGGTATCATCCGTCTTGAAGAACTTTCACCCGCGGGAACCGTAACCACGAATGGCTGAACGTGAGCAACTCGACGATCGTACCCTTGTGGCGCGCGTCGTCGAGGGCGACCGAGACCGGTTCACCGAACTGGTGAAGCGCTATGAAAAGCGCGTCATCAACTATGTGTACCGGATCACGCATCGCTACGAAGATGCTCACGATCTGGCTCAGGAAATCTTCGTGAAGGTCTACGTCGCACTCGACCGCTTCGATCCGAAATACCAGTTCTCGACGTGGCTCTTTCGGATCGCGCAGAACAGCGCCATCGACGCGCTGCGCAAGAAGTCCATCAGTGAGGTCTCGATCGCGGCCAAGCCCGGCGACGAAGACTCGAAGGATCGGGAGTTCGCCGACACCGGAGTCTCGCCGTACCGCGCGCTCAACAACAAGCAGCTGGCCGATGCCATCGACACGGCTGTCACGAATCTGCCGGCCGATTATCGCGAGCTGATTCAGCTCCGGCACTTCGCGGAGCTATCCTATGAGGAGATTGCTTCGATGAAGAAGCTTCCCCTCGGCACTGTGAAGAACAAACTGTTTCGGGCGCGCAACCTGCTGAAGGTCGAGCTCGAAGGATTTGTGGAACCCCTATGAAAGAAGCAACGACCGACGACGCGTGTCAGCGATACCTGGAAGATCCCGAGGCGAATGCCGGGCATCTGGAGACGTGTGCGGAGTGCCGTGCCGTGGACGCTGCGCTCGCGGCCAAAGCGGATGTGAACGCCACGCCGATCTCCCTCGACTCGCTGCCGCTGGCGCCGTGGGAAGGGTCGTCGCATCGTGCCTGGCCGCTGGTTCTCGGCGCCGCTGTAGCCGTCATCCTCATCGCCTTGGCCCTTTGTGATCTTGCCGGGATCTCGCCGCTGCATGTGGCGGAGAGCTCGCTGGCGGCGCTGGAAGCGCGGCGCGGTCTTCTGCGCAACGCCACCGAATGGCTGCGTGCGGCGCCGGCGGCAATGCAGGTCGCCTTCGGTGTGGCATTCATCGTTGTGAACGCGCTGCTCGTCGTGCTGCTGCGGCGCGCGCCGAGGGGGATCGATGCGTAGAGGGCTGCGTCTGTTCCTGCCGCTGACGGTGGTCGCCGCGACGCTGGTGACGGCGATGGTCGCCGCGCCGCCCAACTTCGGCGCTCACGAGCCGCTGACGTTCGAGGGCGCGGCCGCGCTGATGCAGAACACCGCGGTGATCGTCTCGCTTCTGGCGGTCTGGATGCTTGCGGCAGTGGCGCTGACGCTGCTGAGCGGACGCGAGATCCGCTACTCATCGCTGGAAATGAGAGCAAGCGCGCTGCATTGCTTCGCCCTCGGACTCGTGGCCGTGACGAGCTTCGTGCTGACGGCGATCGTCTTCAGCTACCTGATCCCGTACCACGTCGGCGTGCCGCTGCTCTTCGCGCTCGGCGTGATCGCCATCCTGACCAAGATTTACGGCACCATCGCCGTGTTCCATGCCGTGGGCACACTCGTAGCGGGCAGCCGCACGCGCGAACAACTGGCAGGCCGCCGCTGGCTGCGCGGCGATCTGGCCATGGTCGTCGTCGGGGTCATCGTTCTCGGTGCCCTGCGTCTGATCCCGATCGCCGGCCCGTTCATCTGGGCCTTCGCCTCGGTCTTCGGCATCGGTACCGCACTAGCGACAAAATTCGGCCGGCGCGAGCCATGGTTTCTGGCTTGGCGCGCCGTCGAATCGTAAGTTACTTCTTCAGGGGATCTTCGTCACGTTGGCAGCGGCCGGACCCTTCTGGCCTTGCTCGACGTCATACTCCACATGATCACCCTCGGCCAGACTCTTGAACCCCGAGCCCTGGATCGCCGAGTGATGAACGAAGCAGTCTTTGCCACCGTCGTCAGGAGTGATGAATCCGAAACCCTTGCTGTCGTTGAACCACTTCACTTTTCCCGTGTTGCGCATGCTTTTCCTCTTTTGTTCTCAAACGTAGGGCGACAAACTACACTATCCGGCCGGATTTGACGTAGCGGAATGGGTACGCCGGGTCACGTAGTAGGGCACCCTGACTCTCTCCGCAAGGTCAGCCGGCTCGCCTGCGGGACGTCGAAGCTCTTTGGCTGTTCTTGCCCGAGCGCTCCTCGTTGATCCGTTCGGCAAGGAAGACTTTCAGCAGCGATTGGTACGGCACATCTCGTTGATTGGCGAGAAGTTTGAGCTCTGCGATCATCGACTCGGGAAGGCGAAGAGAGATCGTTCTGAGCGTGGGCCGGAAGTTCGGCAAAACGATTCTCTGCGCCTTCGACCAATCGATGTACTCGGTCGAGTCGGCGTTCGCCCAGAACTCTCGTTCGGCGTCTTCATCATTGAACGTTGGTATCTTCTTTCGAGGTTTCATACGATCTCCGCTCACGCGCATTCATGTCGCGAGCCGTTATTGGGCGGACCAGGTGACTGCGTACCGCAAACGCGACGAATAACCAACGGCCGCGGTTTGTCTGGCCAAGAGCGTAGTACCTGGGTTCCTGTTCAGAATGGGCAACGTCAGAGCCAAACGCGATTGGCCGGTTGAGAAAGACCTCTTCGATTTCCCAATCCGTGACTCGGTGCTTCGTCCAGTTCTTGCCAGTGTTTCCGTCGTCCCAGTCGCATCCCTCCCACATGGAAGGGTCAAGTTTGACCACGAGCGATGTATATCGCTTCGGTATACGCACGGTCAAGCGTTCTTCCCGTTACGCAGTCCTTCGCTGCCTTCTGCCTACTCCGCCTTCATCGCCATCGCTAGGTCGATCCGCCTGGCCAGCCGCGATGGCACGAGACCGGCGACCAATGACGCCACAAACGTCACCGCCAGCGAGGTCACGATCAGTCTCACCGGTGTGTGGAACGCGATCGTCCAGCCGAAGGACTGTTTGTTGATGACGTAGATAAGAATCCAGGAGAGGACGTAGCCCATGGCCAGGCCGGCGGCGGTTGAGGTGAGTCCGAGGACGGAGGATTCCAGGACGAGCATGCGACGGACTTGCGCGACGGTCATGCCGAGGACGCGGAGGAGGGCGAGCTCGCGTTTGCGCTCCAGGATGAGGGCGGCCAGGGTGTTGATCACGCCGAGGACGGCGACGACGATGGCGACGGCGAGGAGCGCGTAGGTGATGAGGAACGTCTGATCGAAAATCTTCATCACTTCGCCGCGGATCTCGCCGTTCGTGACGGCGAAGGCGTGGTACTTCGGGCCGAGTGTTGCTTCGAGGCTGCGCCGCGCGGTGTCGCGGTCGATGCCGGGTTTCAGGTAGATGACGACCGTGCTGATGGCGTCGTCGTCGAAGGAGCGGATGAAGAGGCTGCGGTCCATCGCCACCACGCCGCGGTCGTTCGAATAGTCGCGGTAGACGCCGGTGATGGGGAACGAGCGCCGCCCGTGGATGGTCGTTAGCGCGATGTCGTCGCCGACGCCTTTGTTGTACTTCAGCGAGAAACTCTCCGACACGACCACCCCGTTTCGCGCGATCGCATTGAGCAATGCCTCTGATTGCTTGCTCGGCGCGATCATCGGCAGATCGCCGAACCGCGCGGCGACGGCGAAATCGCCGCTGGCAAGCAGGACGCGATCGTCGTCGTACAGCACCCCGCGGCCGCGCGCGCGGTCGAAGGCGGCGATGAACGGGATGCGGGCGAGATCGGCTGAGATCGCATTTGGAAAGAGTGCTGAATCCGCGTTCGAAAGCCCTTTCGCCGGCCGCAGCCAGAGATCGGAGCTGACGGTCTGGTCGACCCACACGCGCACCGTCTCGCGAAAGCTCCCCACCATCAGCGCGACCGCGACCATCATGCCGATGGCCAGCGACAGCGCGGCGGACGCGATCGAGGTGCGCCGCAGCGACGCCGGGATCGACGCGGAGGCAAGCTCCCCGACGATGCCGAACGCTGCGCGATACGGCGCGCGTAGCAGCCGCGAAGCACCAGTGACGATGAGCGCCGCGAGCGCCGAGAATCCCGCCACGACGAACAGCACGGCCACGTAACCGGCGACGGCGATGCCGTTCCACGCGGGGAGGCGCGAGAGCAGCACAGCGATCACGAAGCAGACGATTGCGACGAGGATTTGGGTTCGGTGAGGCGACGACGCTTGCGTCTGATCCTGTCGCCGCGGTTGCCGGCGCCACACGGTTCCGGACAGCAACAGACTGGGGCGCAGTTGGGCGGCCTCGATCGATGGCTGGATCGCCGAGAGAAGCGAGAGGATCGTTCCCACCGCGATGCCGGCGGCGACGATGCCGGGCGTCAGCTCTATCGCTTCCGGCGTCGAGTTGATGTACAGCGCGTTGATCGTTCTGCCAATCAGCCGCAAGATCACCCACGCCAACCCTCGGCCCAGTGCAATGCCGGCAACCGAGCCAACCGCGCCGAAGACCAGGCCTTCGATCAGGAAGGCGGCGAACACCTGCGTGGCCGATGTGCCGAGGGTTTTTAGAACGCCAACGTCCTTGCCGCGCCGCAGGATCGAGATGAGCACCGTGTTGTAGACGAGGAACATCCCCACCAGCAGCGCCACGCCGGCCAGCGCGAAGAGATTGACGCGAAATGCTCGCAGCATCTTCTCGACGCGCTCGTTGCGCCGCGACGGCCGCTCCAGACGCGCGCTCGGCGGGACGATGCGCTGGATCGACGGAATCAGCGACTCGTCGTTTACGATCAGATCGATGCGAGTCAGCTTGCCTTCCAAGCCGAACGCGGCCTGGACGACTGCGATGTCGGCGATGACGATCGCGCCGTTGAATGCGGTAGCCGGGCCGCGCGCCTCGAGCAAGCCGCGCACGATCATCGTCCGGCGGACCCCGTGGATGTTGAGAATCAGCGGCGAGCCGAGATGTAGCCCATGATCGTGCGCGAAGGTGGCGGGAACGACGACCGAGTCGTTTCCGAAGAGGCTGAGATACGTCGCTGCCGACTCCTTCCCACTCGTGACAACGCTGGCGTAGCGATAGTCGCGGAAGTGAAGGTCAGAGAGGAGATCGACGCCGAGCAGCCGGATCGGTTGCAGCGAAGGCTCAACGATTCCCTCGGCATCGATCACCGGTGCGAAGCGAACGCCGCGCGGCCAGAACGGTTGCAGCGCACGCAGAACGTCTTCGCTGAAGGCGACGTCGGACACGATCTGGTAGTTGGCTCTCCCCGCAACCGCATCGACCGACTCGCTGAACGCGCGCAGCGCGCTCTGATTCGAAAGCGCGATCGCCACGACCACGGCGACGCCGACCGCGATCCCGAGAATCGTGAGCGTCGTCCGTAGCGGCTCGCGGAGAATCGGACGCAGGACGAGAGCGCGGAGGATCATTGTTTGCGGGGGGTGGGGAGTGGGGGGTGGGGTGTGGGAGTAGAGGCGTTCTCCGCGACTGACTCTGGCGATGGAGCAGAGTAGTGATCGCGCGCCGGTTCCTTCTCCCACCCCCCACTCCCCACCCCCCCCACCCTCCCGTCACTAACCCCAATCACGTAATCCCCATACGCCGCCGCGCGCTCGGAGTGCGTGGCCATGACGATCGTCGCCCGACGGCTTTTGTGGATGCTGCGAATCAGATCGAGGATCATCTCGCCGTTTCTCGAGTCGAGATTGCCGGTCGGTTCGTCGGCGAGGATCAGCGGCGGGTTGTGGACGACGGCGCGGGCGATCGCGGCGCGCTGCATCTCGCCGCCGGAAAGTTCGTTCGGGAAGTGCGTGGCGCGATTGCCGAGACCGACGCTCGCCAGTGCCTCGGCCACGCGCGATTTCACATCGCTTCGCGGCGTGTTGGCCAGCGAGAGCGGGAAGGCCACATTCTCGAACACATTGAGCGTCGGGATCAGGTTGAAGAACTGGAAGATGTAGCCAATCGATCGCCGGCGCAGCATCGTCAGACGCGAGTCGTCGAGAACGGATGTCTCGTTGTCATCGAGAAAGATTCTGCCTGCGGTCGGCTTGTCAACTGCGCCGATGAGATTGAGCAGCGTCGACTTTCCGCTGCCCGACGCCCCCATCAGGACTGCGAAGTCGCCCGAGGCAATATCGAGGGAGATATCGCCGAGGACCTGCACGGCCGCCGACTCGTCGCTTCCCGCGTATGCATGCGTAACGTGCTCGAGTCGGATGCGCATGGCGAGCGATTGTACGCGGCACGGTCGCTGCAAATCGTCGTTTCGAAAAGGGGAGACACCACGCTCTGGACGATCATCGCCATTCTGCTCATCCTCTGGATCCTCGGCTTCGTCACCAGCTACACCTTCGGCGGGCTGTTGCATCTCATCCTCGTCGTCGCCATCATCCTTCTGATCATCCAGCTCCTGTCAGGGCGCCGCCGCCTCTGATAGGCTGAGCAGCCCAATAAGGAGGTACTCCATGGCAGAAACGACAAGCGGTGCCGGAACCGGCGCCGATGCGGGAACGGACTCACGGTTCGGCAAGGCCAAAGAATTTGTCAATGACCAGTACGAAGCAGCTTCCGATGCGGTGAAGAATCAATACAACCGCGTCCGCGAGAAGGTCGAGGATGTAGACTTCGGCGCCATCACCGATCAGGTTCGCAGCTACGTTCGTTCCAACCCGGGGAAAGCACTGCTGATCTCAGTGGGTGTTGGATTTCTCGTCGGCCTGCTGCTTCGGCGCGACGACCATGAGGACTAGGAGTGATGATGCCTACCACACGAGATGACGATACCGAACGCTCCGCCGCGGGCATGGACTACGACTTCCCGATTCGCGAGAAGGCCTCGCAGCTCGGGAGCACTTTTGTCGGGGATGGCCCGTCGGCGCTTTTCGAAGCGGTGGAGAACATGTTGCCCGAGTCGTGGCGGGAGCACATCCGCACGTTTCCGCTCGCCGCGGTCATTCTCGGCGTGGGTGCCGGCGTCTGGCTGGGTATGCGTAAGGGTGACGAAATCATCGCCGCCGGAACGGCGATGATCACCGCCGCGGCGATGGAGAACGTTACGAACGTAATGCACGCGGCAACGCATCCCGTCGAATAACTCTTGCGAAGCGGCCGTGCTCTCCGCACAATGACCAGGAATGGAGACGTGGCCGCTTCCGCTGGGAATCGCTGATCACCGGCATTACTATCTGGCCTCGCTCGCCGCCGAGGTGCATCGAACGTATTTTCAGAAATACCCGCCGCTCAGTGTGAAGTGGGGCCAGCAGATCACGCGCAAGAAGCGCCGATCCATCCGTCTCGGGTCGTACAACCACACCACCGCCGAGATCCGCATCCATCCGCTGCTCGACTCGCCAGAGATCCCGGCGTTCTTCATCCAGTCGGTGATCCATCACGAGTACCTGCACCACGTTCTCGGTGCGAGCCACAACCGACGCTTTCACGCGCAGGAGCGCCAGTTCCGCTACTTCCGCGAATCGAAGGAGTGGATTCGCCGGCACCTCTGGCTATTGCTCGGCACCAAGCGAAACCGCAATCTGGCGATACCTGTGGTGGCTCAGCCCCAAATGGTTCTTTTTTAGTGATCCGCAGATGACGCAGATGTTCGCTGATGAACGACGAAGCATGACGTTTCTCGATAGCTTTTATCTGTGAACATCTGCGTCATCTGCGGATCAACAAATCACGCCCCCATCGGGAAGGTGAGCGAGTAGATATAGCGCCCTCGGGCAACCTGCAGCACCACCGACGACCGTTCCGCCGATTGTGTCAGAGCCTGATTCAGTGCTTTGACCGTCGCCACCTCGGCGCCGTTGACGCCGACAATGACGTCTCCCTGTTGCAGCCCGATGTTCTCGCCGCGTGAACCTCGCGAGACCTCGTCGATCACGACCTGGCGGTTCTGATCGATTATGCGAAGCCCGGCGATCTCCCACAGAATGCGCAGTCCCAGATCGCCCGGCGCCTCGGTCGGACGAACGGAGACGGGCTGCGAGCTCCCGCCGCGCAGTACCGTGAGCGGTAGCGGCTGGCCGGCGGCCACAGTCGCTGTGAGGGTGGAGAATGCTTCACGCGAATCAACCGCTCTTCCGGCAACCGCCGTGATGATGTCGCCCGGGCGAAGCCCCGCTGCCTGCGCCGGCGATCCGCTGATCACGCGCGCCACAAGCGCACCGCGCGAGGTCTGGAGGCCCGTGCGGCGCGCCTCCTCGGGAGTGATCGTGGCCGTCACCGCGCCGATCCAGGCGCTGTGAACCTGACCGAAGCGCACGATGTCCTGAATCACTTTCTTCGCGCGGTCGACCGGGATCGCGAAGCCGATGCCTTGCGCGTTGGCGTAGATCATCGTGTTGATGCCGATTACACGACCTTCGATGTTGAGAAGAGGTCCGCCGGAGTTGCCGGGATTGATCGAGGCATCGGTCTGGATGAAATCGGTGAACGTGCGTCCCGCTTCTTTCGAGGGAACCGACCGGCCGAGTGCGGAGACCACGCCGGTCGTGACCGTGCCGCTGAGTCCGAACGGATTGCCGACCGCGATGACCGTCTCGCCGATGAGTAAGTCGGACGAGGTGCCGATCGGCGCCGTGAGCAGGTTCTTCGCATCAACGCGCAACACTGCCACGTCGCTGTCGGGATCGACGCCGATCAGCTTTGCCGGGAGCTGCGATCCGTCGCTGAAGTTGACCGTGATGCGAGACGCGCCTTCGACGACGTGATTGTTCGTAACGATGATTCCGTCCGCCGACCAGACGAAGCCCGAGCCGAGCGACTGCGACGTGTAGGTGCGGTCCTGTCCGCCGAACACGCCGAACGGATCGAAGAACGGATCGACGGCGCGCTGCCGGATCGTCGACTCCGTCTGGATGTTGACGACGGCTGGTCCGACGTCATGCGCGACGGTAACGATCGGCGTGCGCCGCGACGCGCTGACGGTGGGCGGGATTGGCGTCCGATCCTGCCGCGGCTGGCGCGCATCGACCGTCTGCGATTCCGCCGCCGGCTTGCAGGCGAGTGTGACGAGAAAGAGGATGACGATAAGGCGGAGCTGCTTCATGCTGGGGATGATACGAACGGGAGCCGCCGGAGATTCCCAGGCTGGCCCGGAATGTAGCGCCGCCAACGTAGCGCCGCCGGCTCGGCGGCTGTATCGCCAGCGGCCCGCTGGCGGTTTGAATCGGTCCCGCCGGAGCCGCCTGCACTACACAACGCGGCGCTACGTTAGACTCTGCGCTTGCGCATCAAGCTGATCTACAACCCCATGGCTGGCCGCGGCCGCGCCTCGCGGCATCACGCCGAGGCGGAGCGGCATCTGCGGGCGCTTGGGGCTGAGGTTGATGTCCACGCCAGCACGAGCCCGGCGAACATGACGCAAGCCGCTGCGGACGCCTCGCGCGGCACGTTCGACCGCGTAGTCGTCTGCGGTGGTGACGGCACCCTGCACCTCTCCGTTCGCGAGTTCGATCTCGTCAACGGCACGCTTGCCCTGATCCCGCTCGGTTCCGGCGATGACTTCGCGAAAGTCCTCGGCATCCCGCGTGATCTGCGCGCCGCGTGCGAGCTTGCCATGCGCGGGAGCGCGCGCGAGGTCGACGTCGCCGTCGCCAACGGCATCCGCTACCTCGGCGTCGCCGGACTCGGCTTCGATTCGGAAGTGGCCCGCTACGCGAACGAGAGCGTGAAGTTCCTTCGCGGCTCGCTCGTCTATCTCTACGCCATCCTTCGCGTTCTGCCTCGATTCACGCCGCATCGCGTGACCATCGACGGCCACCGCAACGAAGAGATCATGTTCGCCACCGTCGGCAACTCGCGGCAATACGGTGGCGGCATCCGCATCACGCCCGACGCGAAGATCGACGATCGCGAGCTCGACCTCTGTATCGTTCATCGCACCTCGCGCATGCAACTGCTGAAGACGCTGCCGAAAGCCTACTCGGGCGCGCACGTGAAGAGTGCGTTTGTCGAGACAGGGCGCGGCACAGAGTTCAGCTTCGGTTCCGATCGCCCGATGGATGTCTACGCCGACGGCGAACGGATCACGATGACGCCGGTGCGGTTCGGGCTTGCGGAAGAGCGGCTTCGCATCGTCGCTCCGTGATGAAGGTTCAGAAAAGCACAGACAAGAGTGTCTGTGCCACATAGAACCGGCTTGTGTGGCACAGACACTCCTGTCTGTGCTCCCCACCCACAGAAAGCCCTCAAAAGCACTACCCATACGGTCAGGAGACGCCGCGGAATTCGGCGCTAGACTCGCTGCATTCAACGGGTCGCCCAAGGAGACACCAACGAAATGGTCCTGATCCCCATGGTGGTCGAGCAGACGAGTCGCGGCGAGCGAGCCTACGACATCTACTCCCGCCTCCTCAAAGACAACGTCATCTTCCTCGGGTCCCAGATCGACGACACGGTCTCGAACCTGATCATCGCCCAGCTCCTGTTTCTCGAAGCGGAGAACCCGGAAAAGGACATCTCGATCTACATCAACTCGCCCGGCGGTTCGATCACGGCCGGCCTGGCGATCTACGACACCATCCAGTACGTGAAGCCCGACATCCAGACGATCTGCATCGGGCAGGCGGCGTCGATGGCGGCGGTGCTGCTTGCGGCGGGCAAGAAGGGGAAGCGTTTCGCGCTTCCGAACTCGCGCGTCCTCATCCACCAGCCATTGATGCACGGTCTCGGCGGACAGGCATCTGAGATCGACATCCACGCCAAGGACATCATGCGCATGAAAGCGCGCATGAGCCAGATCCTCTCCGACCACACCGGGCAGCCGTTCGAGAAAGTCGATCGCGATACCGATCGCGACTACATCCTCCAGGCGCAGGAAGCAGTTGATTACGGCCTCGTCGACCAGGTGATTTCGAAGCGCGAGTGATCGCGTGAAATAGCGTGTTGTTATGGAGTGCACGGAATGGTCTCGCGAAGGCTTCACGTTCACGAAAGCGCGGCGTAGAATCTAACCACCTCAAAAAGGGATCCAAGCCAGCAATGTCGAAGAAGGGAAACAGCGGCGACGTCCTCCGTTGCAGTTTCTGCAACAAGAGCCAGCGCGACGTCAAGAAACTGATCGCCGGCCCGACGGTTTACATCTGCGACGAGTGCGTCGACATCTGTCTCGACATCATTGCTGAGGATCGCAAAGATGAGCCGGGGACGATGGAAGGCTCCGGCCAGTTGCCGAAGCCGAAAGAGATCAAAGAGTTCCTCGATCTCTACGTCATCGGCCAGGAACGGGCCAAGAAGAAGCTCGCCGTAGCGGTCTACAACCACTACAAGCGGATCGACTACCACACGCGCAACAACCGTCAGGACGTCGAGCTGCAGAAGTCGAACATCCTGCTGATCGGACCCACCGGCACCGGCAAGACGCTCCTGGCACAGACGCTGGCCCGCATGCTCAGCGTGCCGTTCACGATCGTCGACGCCACGACGCTGACCGAGGCGGGTTACGTTGGCGAGGATGTCGAGAACATCATCCTCAAGCTCTACCAGGCCGCCGGCAACGACAAAGACAAAACGCAGCGCGGCATCGTCTACATCGACGAGGTCGACAAGATCTGCCGCAAGGGTGACAACCCATCGATCACCCGCGACGTCAGCGGCGAAGGCGTGCAGCAGGCGCTGCTCAAGATCCTCGAAGGAACTGTCGCCAACGTACCGCCGCAGGGTGGACGGAAGCATCCGCATCAGGAATTCATCCAGATCGATACGACGAACATCCTCTTCATCTGCGGCGGGGCGTTCGTGGGGCTCGAAAACGTGATCGAGCGCCGGTTGTCATCGACGTCGATGGGCTTCGGCGCCAAGATCGCCACAAAGAAAGAGAAGCGCACCGGCGAGCTGCTGGCGCAGGTTCATCCCGAGGATTTGATCAAGTTCGGTCTGATCCCGGAGTTTGTCGGGCGACTGCCGGTCGTGGCCACGCTCAACGAGCTCGACAAGGGAACGCTCATCGAGATTCTCCGCGAGCCGAAGAACTCGCTCGTCCGTCAGTACCAGACCATCATGGGCTTCGAGAACGTCATCCTGAAGTTCCACGACGATGCCCTCGAAGCAATCGCCGAAGAAGCGCTCAAGCGCAACGTCGGCGCACGCGGCCTCAAGATCATCATCGAAGAGCTGATGCTCGAGATCATGTACACGATCCCGTCGCAAGACGCGATCAGTGAGTGCGTCATTACACGCGAGGTGGTCATCAACCGCAGCCAGCCGATCACGTTGTACCGGAAGGCTGGGTAGTACCAAGGTTGCCGGGTGATCCATGTTGCCCGGTTCCCGGAAGCGGTAACTCGGCAACAGGGCAACTCCGAAGCTCAACAGGAAAAAACTAACTAACCCAATGCCCAACAAACCAGAAATCACGACTCTCCCACTCGTCCCGCTTCGGGACATGGTCGTCTTCCCGTCGATGATGGCGCCGTTCGTCGTCGGCCGCCGCGCATCGATTCTCGCGCTCGAAGCGACGCTTGCCACCGCCGGAAAGAAGATCTTCCTGGCGACGCAGAAAGATCCGAAGATCGATGACCCATCGATCGGCGAGATCTATCCGATCGGCGTCGTCGCCACCGTTGTCCAGAACCTCAAGCTTCCGAACCAGAACGTGAAAGTGATGGTCGAGGGGCTCACGCGCGCCGAGATCATCTCCACGCAGGAAGCCGACGGCTACGTCACCGTCACCGTCCGCGACATCGAAAGCGCCGTGCCGCTCACTGCCGAGGTCGCGCAGTACATGCAGAAGCTGGTCGAGATCTTCGAGTCGTACGCGAAGATGTCGCACCACCTGGCGTTCGAAGGCGTCATGTCGACGCTGAAGCTCGACGATCCCGACAAGTTCGCCGATACGCTGGCCTCGCACATCCTCATCACTACGCCCGAGAAGCAGCAGCTCCTCGAAACGATCTCTCCGTACGAGCGCCTGCAGAAGCTGCAGGACTTCCTCGAAGTCGAGATCGAGAAGATCAACATCGACAAGCGCATCAACTCCAAGGTCAAGAAACAGATGGAGCGCGCGCAGAAGGAGTACTACCTCAACGAGAAGATCAAGGCCATTCATCACGAGCTTGGCCGCAAAGACGATCGCTCCGATGAGGTCGAAGAGCTCCGCCAGAAGATCGAAGAAGCGGGCATGCCGAAAGAGACGAAGGAAAAGGCTCTGCAGGAGCTCAAGCGTCTGGAAGCGATGCCCGGCGTCTCCGCGGAAGCGACCGTCTCACGCAACTACATCGAGTGGCTCGTCTCCGTTCCCTGGAAGAAGACGACGAAGGAGATCAAGGATATCGATCTCGCCGAGTCGATCCTCAACGAAGATCACTACGGCCTCGACAAGATCAAAGAGCGCATCCTCGAGTTCCTGGCCGTGCGCCAGCTCATCAAAGGACCGAAGGGGACGATTCTCTGCTTCGTCGGACCTCCGGGCGTCGGCAAGACATCGCTGGCGAAGTCGATTGCCCGCGCCACCGGCCGCAAGTTCGTCCGCCTTTCCCTCGGCGGAGTACGAGACGAGGCGGAGATTCGTGGCCACCGACGCACCTATATCGGCGCGTTTCCCGGCCAGATCATCCAGCGGATGAAAAAGGCGGGCACGATCAACCCCGTCTTCCTCCTCGACGAAGTGGACAAGATGTCGATGGATTTCCGCGGCGATCCCTCGGCCGCCCTTCTCGAAGTCCTCGATCCCGAGCAGAACAACGCCTTCACCGATCACTATCTCGACGTCGAATATGACCTGTCGAAGGTGATGTTCATCGCCACCGCGAACGTGACGCACACCATTCCGGCTCCGCTGAAAGACCGGATGGAGATCATCTCCCTCTCCGGCTACACGCATCTCGAGAAGCTCGCCATCGGCCGCCAGTTCCTCGTTCCGAAGCAGCGCCAGGAGCAGGGTATCGAAGAGAGCCAGGTCGATTTTCTCGACACTGCCATCGAAGAGCTGGTCGACTCGTACACGCGCGAGGCAGGTGTTCGCAGCCTTGAACGTGAGATCGGATCGGTCTTGCGCAAGATCGCCCGTCAGGTCGTGAAAAAAGGTCCCGAGATCAAGACCATCATGGACCGCGCCAAGGTCCGCGAGCTCCTCGGCAAGCCGAAGTTCCGCTCGCAAACAATCCACGACAAGAGCGAGATCGGTCTGGCCACGGGCTTGGCCTGGACCGAAGTCGGCGGCGAGATCCTGTCGACCGAAGTGGCCATCTCGCGCGGCAAAGGCAACCTCACGCTAACCGGCAAGCTCGGCGACGTGATGCAGGAATCGGCGCGTGCGGCACTTTCCTACGTTCGTTCGCGCGCTGAGTTGTTCGGCCTCGATGCCGATTTCCACGCCAGCCTCGACATTCACATCCACGTTCCCGAGGGTGCGATCCCGAAGGACGGCCCTTCGGCTGGCATCACCATGGCGACTGCGCTTCTGTCAGCCGTCACCCGCATCCCCGTGCATCGCGACATCGCCATGACCGGCGAGATCACCCTGCGCGGCAAGGTGCTTCCGGTTGGTGGTGTGAAGGACAAGATCCTCGCCGCTGCCCGCGCCGGCATTACGCGCATCATCCTCCCCGCCGAGAACGAGCGTGATCTCGAAGACATCCCCGCCGATGTCCGCGAAAAGATGGAGTTCAACCTCGTCGAATCGATGGACGAGGTCGTTCTGCACGCGCTCGACGGCACGATCGTGCCGCTGGTAAAGAAACTGCCGGACGCCGTCGCATCGGAACCACCGATTCACTGAACCCTTCTCGACTGGCGGCGCCTCGCCGCCAGTCCAGCCGCTTGTTTACTATCGGTTCATGCCGCCGCTTCGATCAAAGCTCAACGCGCAAGGACGAACTACGGTCCCCGCCGAGATCCTGCGCGAGCTCGGTATCGGCCCCGGATCGGGTCTCGAGTGGCACATCGAGGAAGGCGCTGTGGTGGTCCGCAAAGCTCGCTACACATCCGAGGACATCCGTCGCGCTCTCTTTCCGAAGCGCCCGCGGGCTCACTCGCTCGGAGAATTGAAGGAAGGCATCGCAGATTACATTCGAGAAAAGCACGCCCGCCGTTAAAGGCCACCGGGTTTCCCACACCCCACCCCCCAACTCCCCACACCCCACCCACTGGCACGGACCTTCCATCCTCAGCTCCTCCGTGACCATCTCTTGACCGAAAGGCGAGAATACCTGCACAATCTCCGTCGTTAATCACTCAAAACCTAGCTAGTACCTCTTCGCAGCACCTCTGCTTTGCATTTCCCTTAACAACCAATCTCTTGGACATCCGAACAGTCGAGTTCTCCCGGGCGGCGTACAAAGCCGACGACTTTCCGACTGACCGAAGACCGCAATTCGCGATGGTCGGCCGGTCGAACGTCGGGAAATCGAGTCTCATCAACGCGGTTCTGAAACGAAAAGGAATCGCCCGCGTGAGCCAGACGCCTGGAAAAACGCAGGCCATTCAGTTCTATCTCATCAATGAACGCTTTTACATCGTCGACTTCCCTGGTTACGGATACGCGAAAGTTCCGCGCGACATCGCCCGCTCCTGGGGCGAGTTGGTGCGTGGATACCTGGAGAGCGCCGATGCTCTCAAGCTGATTTTCATTCTTCTCGATGTGAGGCGGACTCCCAGCCCCGAGGATCGTCAAATGCACGACTGGACGGTCGCTTCTGGAATCGACGAACGAATCCTCTTGACCAAAACCGACAAGCTTTCGAACAACCAACTCGTGAAGAGCCGTGCAGCGATCGCGAAAGAGCTCGAGATCACCGAAGACCGGCTCATCACCAGTTCGGTCATCACGAAGACAGGAATCGAGCAAGTGCGGCGCGAGATCGCTTCGCGGCTTTAGCAACGCCATCCCAATCAACGAGGTCTGAGACCATGTCTGAAACTGAATTCGAAGATGAAATGCCGGTAGCTGTCGTAGAGCTGCCCGTCCCGAAAGCGGAAAAGCCCGTGCGCAAAACCACGCGCAAGCCGAAAGTGGAGAAGGCCGCCGCGGTCGCCGAGGAGACTCCGGTAGAGGATGTAGTTTCCGTTGAGGAGCCGGCAGTCGAGCTGAGTGGAAACAGCAATGAGGCTGATGTCGAGGACGAGCCGCTCGTCGCCTCGCCTCCGCCGGTCGATGTCGAGAACGACCGACCCGCTCCGGCTACGGTCAACAAGCGTAGCGACCCGACGCTGGCCGCTGAGACGCTCGATATCCGCGTCCTCAAAGAGATGAAGCTTCCGGAGCTGACCAAGGTCGCCAAGGAGCACGGCATCGAGAACGCCACGGGGATGCGCAAACAGGATCTGATCTTCTCGGTCCTGCAGGTACAGACCGAGAAGTCCGGTCTCATCTTCTCGGAGGGTGTCCTCGAATGCCTGCCCGACGGTTTCGGCTTCCTGCGCGCGCCAGAGTACAACTACCTACCCGGTCCCGACGACATTTACGTTTCGCCGTCGCAGATCCGCCGCTTCGATCTCCACACCGGCGACACTGTCTCCGGCCAGGTGCGGCCGCCGAAGGAAGGGGAGCGCTACTTCGCGCTCATCAAAGTTGAGGCGGTCAACTTCGAGCACCCCGACGTCGCCCGCGAGAAAATTCTTTTCGACAACTTGACGCCGCTCTATCCCGAGCACCGCATCAAGCTCGAAGTGCCGTCGAACATGTCCTCCCGCGTGCTCGACCTCATCGCCCCGGTCGGCAAAGGGCAGCGCGGTCTGATCGTCGCTCCGCCGCGCACCGGCAAGACGATGATCCTGCAGGCCATCGCCAACTCCATCACCAGCAATCATCCGGAAGTCACGTTGATCGTGTTGCTCATCGATGAGCGTCCGGAAGAAGTCACCGACATGCAGCGCAGCGTGAAGGGCGAAGTGATCTCGTCGACGTTCGACGAGCCGGCCTCGCGCCACGTGCAGGTGGCCGAGATGGTCATCGAAAAGGCCAAGCGACTGGTCGAGCATCGCCGCGACGTCGTCATCCTTCTCGACTCAATCACGCGACTGGCGCGTGCCTACAACACGGTTGTGCCCCCGTCCGGGAAGGTTCTCTCCGGCGGCGTCGACTCGAACGCTCTGCAGCGCCCGAAGCGTTTCTTCGGCTCCGCGCGTAACGTCGAAGAAGGCGGCTCGCTGACGATCATCGCCACCGCCCTGATCGACACCGGCTCGCGCATGGACGACGTCATCTTCGAAGAGTTCAAGGGCACCGGCAACATGGAAGTGCACCTCGACCGCAAGCTTTCCGATAAGCGTGTCTTCCCTGCGATCGACATCAACAAGTCGGGCACGCGCAAAGAGGAACTGCTGCTCGAGCGCAATGAGCTCAATCGCATCTGGGTCCTGCGCAAAGTCTTCTCGCCGCTGTCGACGGTCGAGTCGATGGAACTGCTTGTCGAGAAGCTCGAAAAGACAAGAACGAACTCCGAGTTCCTGAACGCCATGTCGTCGATGTAGGGAGTGGGGTGTCGGGGGTGGGGAGTGGGAGAGTCGGATTTTCGGAGACTCGGATTTCCTGCCGCGTCGAGGAGCTGACTCGCCGTCAGATAGTTATCAAGAGCGGTCTACACAGTTCGCTGGCTGCGAGTCGCGAACCGCAGAACTGTTTCAGCGTCAATCTTTCCCGACAACCTCGAACCTGATCCGCTCGCCCGGCGCAAGCTGGGCGAGCTTCCACAGATCTTCGGAAACCACGGTCGCAGGCTGCAGATAGCCGCCAGTCACCGGATGATCGGGCCCCATCGCGACAAGGCTCCCGTCCGCATGCCACTGCAGTGTCCCGAACTGCATCCCGCACGACGGCAACTCGCGCAGATCGTGTAGCGCCGCAGTTCCGTGTAGCGCCGGCGGCTCGCCGGCTGGTACGCCGCCGGCCCGGCGGCGAAGTCGAATCCCAATCCGATTCAGCTCCGAAGTGACCTCCCACTCCTCTGGCAGCGGCGGCGCGTCGTGGGGCCCAGCAATGACTCGTATCGAATGCCGATCGAGCGACCTGTCGAGCGCAGGCACCGCAGACCGTGCCGAGACATTAGCCGCCGCCCGAAGCTCGTCCCCTTTTCGCAAGACATGCGGCCCCTCCGCAAACTTCGCCCGCATTTCATCGACGCCGCCTTCGATGGCAAGGTATCCGCGAAGACCGCCATGAAAACGCCCAATGGCGAGCTCCTCTTCTGCATCAAGCGTGAACGTTCGTACCAAACCGCTCCCATCGCAGAACGCCACATGCTTCGCAACGCGAAATCGCAATCGCGGCGCCACGAGCACGCACTCCAACAGTGGCACGTCGCCGTTCCCAACCGCGCGATTCGCGCTCGCCGCTGCTATCGCATCGAACGCCCCGCCCGGCGAAACTCCGTATGAGGCGCGCTTCCAGTCACGCGCTCCGACAATCGTCGTGAGCTGTCCCGGCACCACGACCTCGGCGACAGCATCACCATTCGCGACGACGCGATCGACAGGGGGCGCATCGAAGCGATCGATCGAAACGGCGCGAAGCTCGACGACGTCTCCGGGCGCGAAGCGATTGGGCGGCTCCGTATTCGGATCCCAGAGCGTGGCATTCGTGCGTCCGAGGATGTTCCATCCGCCCGGCGAGTCGACGGGATAGAACCCAGCCATCGCTCCGGCGATCGCGAAGCTTCCTCGGGGAACAAGATTCCGCGACCGCTGGCGGCGCGGCATCCGCCACGCCTCCGGCCAGCCTTCAAGATAGGCGAAGCCAGCGCGGAATCCGACGTAGCGAGCGGTGAGGCGCAGCGACGGAATGCGGGAGAGGAACGCTTCGCGCGAGACATGCGCATGCGCGAGTAGTTCATCGAGATCGGGACCTGAGAAGTCGACGTCGACGACGTGCGTCCGCGGTGTGATCGTGATCGGCTTAACGTCGCCGAGATCAAGCTCCGGCGCTCCGCGAAAGATCACATAGAGCGACTGATGACCGACGATGCAGGCGATAACGTCGACGCGCGCACGCAACGCCGCCGCGCGTGCGTGAAGCTCCTCGGCCGGCACGTTCGGGCCGAAATCGGCGAGAAGGCCTCGATCGCCGGCACGCGTGACTTTCGGCGTCATACATGCAGATGGTAACGTGCGAGGTCGATCATGACAGACGAACACACGCACAACGGCTGCAACCACGGCGAGATGCTTCAGGGCGTTGCCCGCCAGGCGATGATCGACAAAGGTCTCGCGCCCGACTTCTCGCCTGAGGCGGAGAAACAGGCGGAGGCGGTGACGGGTCCTGCGCAGGATGACGATGCGTCAATCAAAGACCTTCGCGATCTACTCTGGTGCTCGATCGACAATGACGACTCACGCGATCTCGACCAACTCACGGTTGCCGAAGACCTCGGCGGCGGAAACGTCCGCGCGTTGATCGCCGTCGCCGACGTCGATGCCGTCGTCAAGAAAGGCTCGCCGATCGACGATCACGCCAGGCAGAACACGACCTCGGTCTACACCGCCGCACGCATTTTTCCGATGCTGCCCGAGAAGCTCTCGACGAACCTGACGTCGCTGAATGAGCACGAAGAGCGGATCGCTCTGGTCATGGACATCGTCGTCGATTCCAGCGGCTCGGTGACGAAGGGCGATGTCTATCGCGCCCGCGTTCACAACAAAGCGCAGCTCGCCTACAACGCCCTCGGTATGTGGCTGGAAGGGAAAGGCGAACTGCCGGCGAAGGCGAAAGCGGTGCCGGGCCTCGCGGAAAATCTCAAGCTGCAAGACAAGCTCGCCGACAACATGCGCGAGCTGCGCCACGAGCACGGCGCGCTCGACCTGGAAACGATCGAGGCACGCGCGGTCATGAGCAACGGCCACGTCGTGGATCTGCAGGTCGAGGCCCGCAACAACGCCAAGAACCTGATCGAAGACTTCATGATCGCGGCGAATGGCGTCAGCGCACGTTTCCTCGCCGCGAAAGGTCTGCCCAGCCTGCGACGCGTGGTGCGGTCGCCGGAACGATGGGATCGCATCGAGGCCATCGCCACGCAATACGGCGAGAAGCTGCCCGGCGAACCCGATGCGCAGGCGCTCGAAGCGTTTCTCATCCGCCGCCGCAAAGCCGATCCGCTGCGTTTCCCCGACCTATCGTTGGCGATCGTGAAGGCGATGGGAGCCGGCGAGTACGTCGTCGAAATGCCCGGACAGACGCCGATCGGTCATTTCGGATTGGCCGTGAAGGACTACACCCACTCGACGGCACCAAACCGCCGCTTTCCCGATCTCATCACGCATCGCCTCGTCAAGGCGGCGCTTGCGCGCCAGGCGTCGCCGTATACGCGCGATGAGCTCGAGGCGCTGGCGACGCACTGCACCGGGGCGGAAGACGCGGCGAACAAGGTGGAGCGGCAGGTTCGTAAGTCCGCCGCCGCCTGCATTCTCGAGCCCCGCATCGGAGACCGCTTCGATGGACTGGTCACCGGCGCGTCCGAGAAGGGAACGTGGGTGCGCGTTTTTCATCCGCCGGTCGAAGGGAAGGTCGTGCATGGCGCGCAGGGGCTCGATGTCGGCGACAAGGTCACCGTCAAGCTGATCGATGTGAATATCGAGCGCGGCTACATCGACTTCGTCCGCGTCCACCACTGAGCGGCGAGCGCGAGAAGGAAGAGCGCCGGTGCAGCAAGATGCATCAATAACCGGTTGGCTGTCACGGCGATCAGGTCGGTGACGACCCAGTCCGTTGCGACGTAGACGCCGCAGTAGACGGCGAGCATCGACGCGATCACTGCAATCGCAATCGTGGCAGCACGGCGATCGACGCGGATCGCGAGTACTGCCGCGAGGATGACGGCAACCCAGAAGGCGCCCCAGCTCGAGAAGGCGATCATGTGCCGCGGAAATGCGGCCAGTGCGGCGCGCAGATTGGCCAGCTTCTCCGGAATCGTCGGCAACATGCGGACGAAATTCTCTTCGTCGCCTGCTGGGATGCGCGCTCGCCAGATCAGAAGCGCGACTGCGGCGACTGCGGCGAGGATGGCGGGGGTCACGATCCGCTTGCGAAAGACGAATGCTCCGATCAGAAGAAAGACCAGCGCGAAGGGCAGTCCTTCACTCTTCGTGAGGATGAGGAAGACGAGCCAGAGACCGAAGCGAATCTCGCGGTAGGGTGCTGGCGCGGTATCGCGGTCTCGCCGCGGCAACGTCTCCCCGACTAACTCGAAGAACGCGCCTGCGGCGAACGCGGCGACGGCGATGTCGTTGTATGCCGATAGCGCGCCTCCTTCGGTGGCAACGGCAAACTGCGGAATCCAGACCAGCAGCGCTGCGCACCACGCACCTGCTGCTGGCGAGACGAGATTCGTGATCCGCTCGCGCACGAGAAGTGCGAGTGCGGCGAGGAAGCCGACGTAAAGCCAGCGAAGGTGACGGTCGTCGAGATCGTGCGCGAGTCCCAGAATCACCGCTCCGTCGATCGGAATCAGCAGCGGGTATTGATTGCGTGGATCGAGCGTGGCGCCTTGAAAGAACGGCCCGTCGATTGAGCGCTCGTGGGCAATCCCCTTCGCCTTCAATACCCAGAACGCACGGCCATCGAAGTCGTTGAGGGGCGTGACGGCGGCAATCAGCGCAAGAACGACCAACGGAATGGCCATCGCGATTGTGGGGAGTGGGGAGTGGGGAGTGGGGTGTGGGATGTCTCTCTTGTGATTGCGATAAGTCCACACGGCGACGCCGATGCTCCCAATCAGAACCAGCGCGAGCGCTGCAACCAATGGCAGGTGCACGACGCCGGCGAAGAAGAGGATCGTGCCGACGAGGCCCGCGCCGAAGAGGAAGGCCTCGCCCCAGCTTCGCCGGGCGACGCTCCAACCGACAAGCGGGAAGAGGAAGAGCGTGATAAATAGACCGATCATGGGTTTGGTCGGGGCTCCGGCCAGTAAAAGTCGGTTTTGCCATTCAGCTCGCGCGTCGTGACGAAGGCATACACATTCCCGCTGACGTCCGGAATCGCGCTGATCGGTTTCGTCACGATCGCATGCGGCATGATCGGGATCGTTTCGGCGCCGACGGTAGTCACAGCGATCGAATCGCCGGGGTTGAGAAGAAAGAGTTTGGCGTCGCGATGGAGGGGCGCCTGCGGAATGCGCGTGGCGAACGGCTTCACATTCGGCAGCCGCGTCGCGTCGGCACGTCCTCGATTGACGAAATAGAACGCGGTGCGCAGCGGAAGGCGTGACTCAACCTGTATCCAGCCGCTCTCCATGACGCCGTAGAGTTGATAGACGAGGTCGTAGTACGAAAGGGTCTCTCCGGGCGCGATCCGCAGCGTCCGGCTCACTCCTTTCGGCCAGAACGTCATGCGTACTTCGTTACTGAATGGGCCGATTCCATCGGCCAGCGCGCTGCGTGGCCAGGAGTCGTTCAGATCGGCGAGCGTCGCCTCGATGACAAACGTCTCCGGCGCGGCACCATCCAGCGAGGCCGCGATCGGCAGAACGAACGACGTGGCCGACTCGCTCAACTGCGGTGCGGCGACGACGCGGTGTCCCGCGCGAAGATCGCGGTCGCGGAGAACTTCGTATGAGGTCCGCTCCGTCTTTTCCGAAGTCACCGCCAGGATCGTCTTCGGCCGTGTCGGATCGGGAGCGGCGTTTCGATAGTCGTTGCGTCCGGCATAAAGTCTCGCGCGGATCGGGTACAGATAGTAGTTCGCGAAGATGGCCGCCTCGGTATCGCGAATGCCAAGGACCAGCGCGACCGGCTCTTTTTTCGGAAGCGTTCTGCGCAGCGATTGGATCGATGCGTACCACGCTCCCATCTGCCGCTCTCTTCGCGAGTCGTACGACAGCGGCAACAGCGTCAACGCTTCGCGCGTGCGTGCGACCAATCGGGGCAACGTCGTGGCTGCGAGGGAAAGCAACAGCAGCGCGCAAAGGACGCGCGGAATCAACGAGTAGCTCCTCATCCTTCGCCGACCGATACGACATGATTGTTCGCGCCCAGGGTCACGATGCGCGGCTTGTGCGCGATGGTCTGTCCTTCGTGAAACGTGGCGAAGGAAAGGATGCTGATCGTGTCGCCCGTCCGCACCGGCGAGCGCGCGCCCACATGCAACGCGATCTCGCCGCTCCCCTCCTGCGCCGGCTCGATCCACGTGCGAAACCGCTCGCCCGTGCCGGTGTTGACGACTTCGACCTCCTCGAACGGCAGGATCTCCGCAGCGTGAAGAACGAAGGCATCAACGCGCAGCGAGACAGGCCAAAGTGTGGCCGCGCTGGTGACGATGGCGTTCTGAATCACTGCATGGAGAAGGGTGCGCATTGCCCTAATCGTACTAGCTGCACTCGGCTGGGAGTAGTGCACTCGGCTGTGCCGAGTGCGTTGTCTGTTCTCGGTTGATTGCGGCGCTGGCGCGCCGCGTTGTCGAGAGGGCGCGGACCCACGCGACAACCCTGCCACGGACAACGCGCGAAGCGCAATCAACCGACAACGTACGTGCCGCTCGTTAGGTAGTTAAGTTAGTTCAGTTAGTGCGGGAGTCGCTGATCGGGAGTCGGGAGTCGGAGAGAACAATTCTTCTGCTCACACACCAGACATCCTACGCCCGGCGCCTGTTCGATCACCGCCTTGGGCTGCTCAATCTGTCGTTTGTCCTCTTCATGATCTGGCTTCAGATCTTGAATCGGCGTTTTGACGCTCGAAGGTCTGGCGCCCAGATCTTCAAAAGGGATTTTGGCTCTTCAAGATCTGGCGCCCAGATCTTCAAAAGGCTTTTTGACACTTCAAGATCTGTCGCTCAGATCTTCAAAAGGGATTTTGGCTCTTCAAGATCTGACGCTCAGATCTTCAAAAGGGATTTTGGCTCTTCAAGATCTGGCGCCCAGATCTTCAAAAGGGATTTTGGCTCTTCCAGATCTGGCGCCCAGATCTTCAAAAGGGATTTTGGCTCTTCAAGATCTGGCGCCCAGATCTTCAAAAGGGATTTTGGCTCTTCAAGATCTGGCGCCCAGATCTTCAAAAGGGATTTTGGCTCTTCAAGATCTGGCGCTCAGATCTTCAAAAGGGATTTTGGCTCTTCAAGATCTGGCGCCCAGATCTTCAAAAGGCTTTTTGACACTTCAAGATCTGGCGCTCAGATCTTCAAAAGGCGTTTTGGCTCTTCAAGAGCTGACGCTCAGATCTTCAAAAGGCATTCTGACACTTCAAGATCTGGCGCCCAGATCTTCGCATGTCGGAGGGCCTTCTCGAAAACTGGCCGGCGTACTTTCATGCGGCCGAAAACCTTTTGAAGGTCTGCGCTTCAGACCTTCAGACCGGTCCGGCAGATCTTCCCGGAGGAGAAAGGCTGCTGGCAAAACGAAACCGACAGTTGCTCGGGCGGAACGGACAGCGGCAGAGGTGAGGAGGATCCTCGGGCTCGCCGCGAGGCGGGTTGCGGCGCTGCAAGCGCCTCACGCAAAGACGTTTAGGCGTATCTGCGGGCATGGAATTGTCTCGAAGACGTTCATCCCGCTCGCTCGGAACACACTGCGGCAAGTTCTCTACAAGTGTGAGAAATGCAGGCTAGTTCGTGCAATCCGCACGTTGTCGATCAATCGCGTTCGTCCCAGCTTCACCGCGCCGGCGAGGAGGATGTCGCGTCGAAAGTCTGCGGGCGCGAGGAATGTCTCGGCATCGATGACCGCCAGGTAGTCAATCGTCAAGCCGGGGCTCTCTTCGATCGCCTTCCGCATCAATGCCTCGATAGCTACGCTGTCGTGAATGCCTCGGCGGATCGCCACTTCGCCGGCGCGCAGTGCTCGATAAAGCGCTGGAGCAATCGCTCGCTCATCGGCGGAGAGATAGCTGTTCCGCGATGATCGCGCCAGATCATCGTCCTCCCGCGCCGTTTCGGCAAAGACGAGCTTCACGGGGACGTCGAGGTCGCGCACCATCCGTTCGATCACCGCGCATTGCTGCGCGTCTTTGCGGCCGAAGACGGCGAGGTCGGGCTGCACGATGTTGAGGAGTTTCAAGACGACCGTTGCGACGCCGTCGAAGTGTCCCGGGCGACGTTCGCCTTCGAGTGGCTGCGCGACAGCGCCGGTGTGGACCAATGTCTGCGATCCCGGCGGGTACATGACGCCGACTGAGGGGAGAAAAAGAAGGTCTACCGCTTTTCCTTCGAGCACAGCCTTGTCGCGAGCTTCATCCCGCGGATAGCGCTCGAAGTCCTCATTCGGGCCGAACTGGGTCGGATTGACGAAGATCGACACGACGATGAAGTCCGCACCGTTCGTGCGTGCGGTGTCGATGAGCGAGAAGTGCCCATCATGAAGAAATCCCATTGTCGGGATGAAACCGATGGTGCGGCCGGCAACGCGAGCCTTTGCGATCGCAGCGCGGGTGTCGTCGATGGTTGTCGCCAGGATCATCGGTGCTGTTCAGCTTCTAGAGCACAGACAAGAGTGTCTGTGCCACACCAAGCCCGGCTCCGAGGTGTGTTTGTGCCCAAAGCCATGTGGCATGGCACAGACACTCTTGTCTGTGCCACACCAAGCCCGGCTCCGAGGTGTGTTTGTGCCCAAAGCCATGTGGCACAGACACTCTTGTCTGTGCTCCTCGATATGCAAACGGACTAGATCTCATTTCGCCTTCGGCATCTCGATCACGACCCCTTCGCCATACAGCGCTCGCAGATCATCCGCGCTCGCTGCGTGGAACGACTCCTTCTCGTCGCTCGGGAAAGTGCCGTCGCGCACGTCGGTGAGATAGTGCTCGATGGCGGCGCGCATGTCGTCGGCGATGTTTGCGTAACGCCGCACGAACTTCGCCTGGTGGCCGTCGTAGATGCCGAGGAGGTCGTGGAAGACGAGGACCTGCCCGTCGCAGGAGGGGCCGGCGCCGATGCCAATCGTCGGAATCGAAACGCGTTCAGTGATCATCGCCGCAAGCTCCGACGGTACGCACTCGAGCACGATCGAGAAACAGCCGGCCTGATCGAGCGCAAGCGCCTCATCGACGAGTCGCCGTGCGTCGCCGAGATTCTTTCCCTGCAGTTTGAAGCCGCCGAGCGCGTTGACCGATTGCGGAGTGAGCCCGATGTGGCCCATCACCGGAATCTCGGCGTCGAGGATGGCTTCGATTGCGCGGATGCGCGAGGCCTTGCCGCCTTCGACTTTGACCGCCTGCGCGCCCGCCTGGATGAAGCGGCCAGCGTTGCGGACGGACTCTTCCACGCTGACGTGGTACGAGAGGTAGGGCATGTCGCCGACAACGAGCGCGCGTGCGGCGCCGCGTGCGGCCGCGCGTGTGTGGTGGAGCATGTCGTCGACCGTGACGCTCAGCGTGTCGGGATAGCCGAGGACGACCATGCCGAGGGAATCGCCGACCAGGATGATGTCGGAGCCGGCCGCGTCGGCGACCTTCGCGCTTGGGAAGTCATATGCGGTGATCATCCCGATGCGCTTCTCGCCTTTCATGGCGCGGATGGCCGGGACGGTGATGCGTTTCAACGTGTCTGCCATTTGCTCCTCCGTGGTGGGCCGGAAGGAGGAGCGAAGGATGAAAGATGAAGGACGAAGGATGAATCTCGCGTATTCATCCTTCATCCCTCATCCTTCAGACTTCCTACCCCGTCTCGGTCCGTGTACTCAGGATCCAAGCGGTACGTAGTACTGCGTGCCCTTCTTCGCATTGCGAATCTGCTCGATGAGCTGATCGAAATGCTCGGGCGTGTTGACGAAATCGATCTCGTTTGTGTTCACGACCAGCAATGGCGTCTCGTCGTACCGGTAAAAGTAGTGTGAGTACGCCTCGCTGAGCTCTTTCAGGTAATCCTGCGAGATCGACTTCTCGTAAGCCCGTCCGCGCTTCTTCACGCGTTTGACTAGTGTATCAAGCGAAGCCTGCAGATAGATAACCAGATCCGGCTTCGGCACGCTGTCGTACAGGAGCTCGTACATCCGGTTGTAGATCATCAGCTCCGAGTCTTCCAGCGTCATGTACGCGAAGATCTTGTCTTTCGGAAACGAGTAGTCCGCAAGGATCAGCTCGGTGAAGAGGTCGCGCTGCGAGATCGATCGCTGCTGGTCGTAGCGCGACAGTAGAAAGAAGAGCTGGCAGCGGAAGGCCGCGCCCCGCTTGTCTTTGTAAAAATCGGCGAGGAACGGGTTGTCGACATCCTCGAGAATCTTCGTCCCGCGAAAGCGCTTGGCGAGGAGATTCACCAGCGACGTCTTCCCGACGCCGATCGGCCCCTCGACAGCGATATGACGAAACGGCAGCGGCGGCACGACAGGAAGGATAAAGGATGAAGGATGAAGGATGAAGAAAATGAGCGTGACGGCCTTCATCGCTCATCCTTCCGACTTCATCCTTCGGCTGTGATACAACCCGCCGCCGATGCTTTCGATTGAAACCTACACTCTCGACAACGGCCTCCGAGTCGTCCTCAACGAAGACCACTCCGCCCCGCTCGTCGCAGTCAACCTCTGGTATCACGTCGGCTCGAAGAATGAGCGGCCCGGGCGCACCGGGTTTGCGCATCTGTTCGAGCACATGCTCTTCTCCGGCTCGGAGCACGTGGGCAATAACGAGCATTTCCGCTACGTGCAGTCGATCGGCGGCGTACTGAACGGCACGACGTTCTTCGACCGCACGAATTACTTCGAGACGCTCCCGTCGAACTACCTAGCGCTCGGCCTATGGCTGGAGTCCGATCGGATGGGCTTCTTTCTGCCGGCTCTGACGCAGGAGAAGCTCGACATTCAGCGCGAGGTGGTGAAGGAAGAGCGCCGCCAGCGCTACGACAACGTCCCGTACGGCACGGCCTTCGAGCGCCTGCTCAACCTCGCTTACGATCCCGACTACTCCTACCACTGGCCCACCATCGGCTCGATGGAAGACCTGGGCGCTGCATCGCTCGACGACATCCGCGAGTTTTTCAGCACCTGGTACCGTCCCGACAACGCCACGCTCACGCTGATCGGAGACTTCGTACCCGAGGAAGCGAAGCAGTTGGTCGAGCACTACTTTGGTTCGATCCCCGCGGGGAAGTCTTTTCCGAAGTTCGCGTTGACGCGGAAGCCTCTGAACGGCGAGCGCCGCGAAACGTTCCCTTCGCCGGTGCAGCTGCCGCGCGTCTACCGTCTCTATCACCTTCCGAAGATGGGTCACCCGGACTGGATCGCCAGCGATCTGCTGTCGTCGGTACTCAGCGGCGACAAAGCCAGCCGGTTGGAGAAGGCTCTCGTCCTCGAGCAGCAAATCGCCACGGACGTCGCTGCGTACGTGCTGCCCACCGAGGCGACCGGCATCCTCATGCTGCAGGCGACGGCGAACGACGATGTTCCGATCGAAGACGTCGAGCGCGCCATCGATGCCGAGATCGCGCGCGTCGTGTCCGATGGCATCACTGCCGATGAGCTGACGCGCGCGAAGAATCGTGCCGAGGTCGAGTACGCGCACCAGATCGAGAACTACGACTCGCGCGCTGATCTGATCGGCATGATGTCGACCTACTTTGATGATCCCTCGCTGGTTCACACGTGGCTCGATCCGTACCGGGCCGCAACCATCGCCGACCTGCAGCGCGTGACGCGGGAGTACCTCGTGCCCGACAACCGCGTCACCAGCACGTTCGTACCGGAGAGCGCATGACGACGATCGACCGCACGACCGCACCGCAGCCCGGGGCGCCGCGTCCATACCATTTCCCTCACGTTGTCCGCCGCACGCTGGATAACGGCCTGCGCCTTCTCGTGGCGGAGAACCACAACGCGCCGCTCGTATCGATGCGCACGCTGTTTCACTCCGGCGCCGATTACGACACGCCGGAGCTGGCAGGCCTGGCGTCGCTGACGTCAGAGCTGCTCGATGAAGGCGCCGGCTCCCGAGACGCCGTCCGTCTCGCCGAGGACCTCGGCCTGCTCGGCGCATCACTTGGCAGCGGTGCCGACTGGGACGCGTCGTACGTCTCCGTCGATTCGCTCTCGCGCACATTCGACGAAGCGCTGGCCATCTTTGCCGACGTCAATCGCCGGCCGATGCTTCCGGAGTCTTCGCTCGATCGCGTCCGCAGCGAGCGGCTCATGGAGTTGCTCCAGCAGAAAGACGATCCCGGCGCGATCGCCGGCAAGCGCTTCTCGCACCTCATCTACGGCCGGGGCACCTACGGCAATACGGTCATCGGCAATCCTGAGTCGGTCGCGCGCATCACGGTCGATGACGTCCGCCGCTACTACGCCACGCATTTCGTTCCGAACAACGGCTCGATCGTGGTGGCGGGAGATGTCGATGCCGAAAAGGCGCTGGATGGACTGGCGCGCTGCTTCTCCGACTGGCCTGCGGTCGAAGTTCCTCCTCGGCCGAAGATCTCACCAAAAGCCAACGAGGCAAGCCGCATCTACCTGATCGACCGTCCCACAGCGGTTCAGTCGGAGATCCGCGTGGGCCACATCGGAATCGCCCGCAGCACGGAAGACTACTTCGCGCTGTCGGTGATGAACGCGCTCCTCGGCGGCGTTTTCAATTCGCGCATCAACCTCAATCTGCGCGAAAAACACGGCTACACGTACGGCGCCCGGTCAGTCTTCGCATTCAGACGCCAAGCCGGACCCTTCGTTGTGAGCGCTCCGGTGCGCAACGAGGTCACACGCGAGTCGGTGACCGAGGTGCTCGCCGAACTGCGGCGGATCCGCACGGGCGACGTCGAAAAGCGCGAGCTCGAAGACACAAAGAACTACATCATGGGCTCGTTCCCCTCGACCGTCCAAAGCTCCAGCGACATCGCCGGCCGCGTGCTGGACATGGAGCTCAACGATCTGCCGCAGAACTACTTCGACCGCTACCGCGAGAACATCGGCGCCGTCTCCAAACAGGCCGTCGAGCACGTCGCACAAAAATACATCGACCCCGACCGCGTCATCGTCGTGATCGTAGGCAACGCCGCGCAAATCCGCGAGCCGCTGCTAGCACTCGAAATGCCGATCCACGAGTTGGATATCGAGGGGCAGGCGATCGCGTAGGTCAGTTTTTGCCTGCGCGGGCAGATCTTGCTAGAGAGTTCGGTTACACTTGACTGAAGTCAAGAATTAGTAGAGAGACCGGCGACAAGAGGCCCTTCGGCCTCTCCCGTGGCAACACGGGTAGCCGGTCTCGATTTTTAGTAGTACTTCCTGGTTCCTGAAGCGAACAGATCAAATTCAGTTTGGACGAAGCCTTTGATCACGTCGTAGCCCCGCCGGTCTCCCGCTTCCCACTTCCTCTGAATCGCCCAGGCGCAGTAGTCCGCGACCTGCAAGCACGGATCACTCGCGGCGCTCCAGCTTGCCACTCTGGCCTTGGCCGTTGGCGACACTTGTCGAATGACGTCCGTTACTGCCGCGTGGAAAGCCTTCTTCCTCGCGTTCGTTCCAATCGATGCGCTCACAACGAGGAGATCGTCCGTCGATACGGCGATCTTCGGTGCTACATACTTCATGTGCTGGTACCAAGCCGTCTTGTAGAAACGTTCATCGGTCACGCGTACGGCCGGGTATGCCTTTGACTTCTCGAGAATGACCGCGTCGATTCGCATCGGCGAGGTGGCGATTGTCGCGAACACTTTGTCCCGCATCGGCTTGGGATCATGTGCGGCATGAAACTCTCGATCGAGGCCGAATCCTTGAAGGGCCAGGTCTCGACGGAGGTCGAGCAGTTGCTGCCCCACCGAGCACGTGTCAACAGTCACCGTAACGAGAATGAAGTATCGACTTGCCCCAGCCTTGGAGGAGAAGTCGAAGTTTCCGCACTCATCGGCGAATACATACTTTCGAGACATTGCCTTCGCTTTGGAGGACTCGACTCTAACATTGCGATTCGAGCTCTCGTGCGGCAATGACTCGCTTCGCCTGTCGCGATGGGCCGTGGCGGCAGCAGCTATAATCCTCCCTTCGAATGGAGCAGCTCCAACTTCACTACGTCGATCTCGGTGTGCCGCGGGTCATGGACCTGAAGCATGAGCTGTCGGTTGGGCGCACCGAGGGGAATGATTTGATTTTGAATCACCCGTCGGTCTCGCGGAAGCATGCGAAGTTCGAGCTGCGCGGCGATCACTGGTGGGTAATCGATCTGAAGTCGACGAACGGCGTGAAGGTGAACGGGAACCTCGTCACCGAGGCGCAGGTTGCGGCCAGCGACAAGATCTCGATCGGTTCCGTGCTGATCGATGCGCGCGCGCTCCCCTCGGTCGACTTCAACGCCGACTCGATGTTCGACAACCCCTCGGGCACGGTCATCCGGCGCATCTCGGATTTCAATTCCGAGTTTGGGCTCGACATCGCCGAGTTGGCGGACAAGGGTCCGGTCACGCGGCCGCCGTCGCAGCCGGGAATCCGCGAGCCGGCGGTGTCTCGCGAGAAGATCTTCCAGGTTCTCGTTCAGGTGGCGAAAGCGCTCCTCGCGTCGGAAGAGCTGCAGGTCGTGCTCACGACTGTGATGGACATCATCTTCCGCTATCTCCCGGTCGAGCGCGGACTGATCATCCTCTTCGACGAAGACGGCAATCCCGTTCCGAAACTGACGAAGTTCATCGAAGGGGCGGAGCAGCAGGACATCCCCATCTCGCGCACGATTCTGAAGATGGTGTCGCAGCAGCAGGTGGCGTTGATGACCTCGAACGCGCTCGAAGACGCGCGCCTCCTCGGCGGGAAATCGATCGCCATTCACGGCATCCGATCGGCGATGTGCGTACCGCTCTGGAACCGGCAGCGCGTCATCGGTGCGGTGCAGGTCGACTCGCCGATTCACATCGGCAGCTTCACGGAAGAGGATCTCGATCTGCTCACGGCGCTGGCGAACTTTGCGGCGGTGGCCATCGAGCGAGCGCAGCTCGCTGAGAAAATCGAGGAAGAGCGCAAGATCCGTTCGCGCATGGAGCGCTACCACTCGCCGGCCGTCGTCGACGAGATCGTGAAGGGCTCGATCTCGACGGAGTCGGAGGTGCGTAGTACCGATGTGTCGATCCTCTTCGCGGATATCAGTGGCTTCACGACTGTCTCCGAGACGAAGAAACCGGAAGAAGTGGCGGAGTTCCTCTCGCACTTCTTCGGATTCGCCGTGGAGTCGATCTTCGCGTACGGCGGAACGCTCGACAAATTCATCGGCGACGCGGTGATGGCGTTCTTCGGTGCGCCGCTGCCGCAGGATGATCACGCCGACCGCGCCGTTCTGACTGGCCTGATGCTGCAGCGCCTGGTGAATGACTGGAACGTGGAGCGGGCGAAGACCGATCTGCCTCCCGTGATGGTGCGCGTCGGAATCAACAGCGGTCTGGCTGTCGTCGGCAACGTCGGCACGGAGAAGCGCGTCGACTACACCGTCCTCGGATCGTCGGTAAACATCGCCTCACGGATCGAGAGCGGCGTCGCCAAACCGGGTCAGGTCGTCATTTCGCAGAACACAATGGACCGGATCATGGGCAGCTTTGAGACCGAGTCGCTCGGCGAGTTTGCGTTGAAAGGTCTTCAGCAGAAGATGCCGGTATTCCAGGTAAAGGGAACCGTCGGCCTGACCAGCGGCGGTACACCAGCCGGCGGGACGCCAGCGCTGCAGTCGACGGCCAGGTAACCCATCTGCGGTCATCTGCGCCATCTGCGGACCGAGGTTTTATCCACAGATGACGCAGATCGACGCAGATCGGAACGATAATCTCCCCCCCATGCCTTTTCTCGAAGCGCGGTCGCTGTCGAAAACGTATCGCAACGCCGAAGTTCCCGTCCCGGTGTTGAGCGGGCTGGAGTTGACTGTGGAGCGCGGCGAGATGCTGGCCATCGTTGGCCCATCGGGCATCGGCAAATCGACGCTGCTGCACCTGCTGGGCGGCCTCGATCATCCCGACAGCGGCACGATTCGAGTCGGCGACGCGGCAGTTTCGTCGATGAGCAACGACGAGCTGGCGCGCTTCCGCAACCACAACGTCGGCTTCGTGTTTCAGTTTCACCATCTGCTTCCGGAGTTCACCGCCGCCGAAAACGTGGCGATGCCAGGGTGGATTGGGCGATTCGGAAAAGATGAAGCGCTGCTCAAGGCAAATGCGCTCCTCGCCGAGCTGGGCCTCGAGCATCGAAGCCGCCATTTTCCGAACCAGCTTTCGGGAGGCGAGCAACAGAGGGTGGCCATTGCTCGGGCGCTTCTCGCCGATCCGTTGCTCTTTCTCGCCGACGAGCCGACCGGCAATCTCGATCTCGAAACGAGCGAGCGGGTCTTCGATCTGATGCGCGAATGTCACGCCAAGCGTGGACTAACCTCCGTGATCGTCACGCACAATCGTGATCTTGCAGCACGCTGCGACCGCGTGTTCGAAATGAGGCAGCGCGTAACCGCCGAGATTGTGTCGTGAGAGTGCCGGCCGTCACAGAACGGAGTGATTGCCCAAGAATGACGGAGGCCGGAACGAAGTTATGACGGAGCGGCGGTAAACTATACCCAACCTCATGTTCGAAAAATACAACGAGAAAGCACGCCGCGCACTCTTCTTTGCCCGCTACGAAGCCTCCAAGCTCGGCTCCCGCGTCATCGAGTCCGAACATATCCTCCTCGGCGTCCTGCGCGAAGGGGAAGAGATCATCAAAGAGATCTTTTCGCGCTTCAACGTGAAGCCGGAGCAGATCCGGCGCGAAGTTGAAGGCGATCGCCTCTTCGTCGACCGCATCTCCTCCTCGGCCGAACTGCCGCTCTCCGAGGAGTCGAAGAAGATCCTGGCGTACGCGGCGCACGAAGCGGAGTCGATGCTGCACCAGTACGTCGGCACAGAGCACCTGCTGATTGGCATCCTGCGCGTGGAGTCATCGACCGCCGCGCGCATCCTCACCGCCAAAGGGCTCAACGTTTATGGGGTGCGTGAGGAAACGATCTCCATCCTTAAAGAGCGCGAGGCCGACAAGCAGAAGAAAGAGCTGCCGTTTCTCGCTGAGTACGCGCGCGATCTGACGGCGATGGCGCACTCGGCCACGTTCGATCCGCTCATCGGACGCGAAAAGGAAGTCGAGCGCATCATCCAGATCCTCTCCCGGCGTACGAAGAACAACCCCATCCTTCTCGGCGAGCCCGGCGTCGGCAAGACAGCCATCGTCGAAGGTCTGGCCCAGCGGATCGTCGACGGCAACGTCCCGCTTTTCATCGCCAATAAACGCATCCTCTCGCTCGACCTCTCGCTCATCGTCGCCGGCACGAAGTACCGCGGGCAGTTCGAAGAGCGGCTCAAGGGAATCATCAAAGAGCTGAAGGAAAACACCGACATCATCATCTTCATCGATGAGATCCACTCGCTCATCGGCGCGGGCTCTGCCGAAGGCTCGCTCGACGCGGCGAACATCCTCAAACCGGCTCTTTCGCGCGGCGAGATCTCCTGCATCGGCGCAACGACGATCCGCGAATACCGCCGCTACATCGAGAAAGACCGCTCGCTTCTGCGCCGCTTCCAGGCCATCAACGTCGCGCCGCCGAACGAAATCGAGACGCTGCAGATCCTCGAAGGCGTGAAGGAACGCTACGAGAGCTTCCACAAGGTGAAGTACAGCGATACTGCGATCCGCAGCGCGGTTTACCAATCGAACCGCTACATCACCGACCGCTTCTTCCCCGACAAGGCGATCGACATCCTCGACGAAGCTGGCGCGAAGGTGAAGTTGCGCCGGGTGGCCGACACGCAGAACCTGCGGCGCCTCGAATCGGAGATCCGCTCCATCGTCAAAGAGATGAAGAAGGCGATCTCCGACAAGGATTTCGAGAAGGCCGTTTTCCTGCGCGAGCGCGAGATCGAGTTGAAGGAAGAAGTGGAGCGCTTCAAGCAGGAGCGCGAGGCTGTCGGCGAAGAGATGATGGAAGTGACGAAGAGGGACGTCGAGGAGATCATCAGCTCCTGGACGGACATTCCGGTCACGTCGATCGAAGCGGACGAAGCAGCGAAGCTGATCAACATGGAAGACTCGTTGATGCGGCGCGTGGTCGGTCAGGACAAGGCGATCCGCGCCATCTCGCGCGCCATCCGCCGCTCCCGCCTCGGCGTGGCCTCTCCGAACCGGCCGATGGGATCGTTCATCTTTCTCGGCTCATCCGGCGTCGGGAAGACCGAAGTTGCTCGGCGTCTGGCCGAGTTTCTCTTCGGATCGCAGCGGCATCTCATCCGCTTCGACATGTCGGAGTACATGGAGAAGCACGCCGTGTCGAAGCTCATCGGCTCGCCGCCGGGCTACGTCGGGCACGAAGAGGGCGGCCAGCTCACCGAGCGCGTTCGCCGCAATCCCTATTCAGTCGTGCTGCTTGACGAGATCGAGAAGGCGCATCCCGACATCGCCAACATCCTGCTGCAGATTCTCGAAGACGGCATCCTCACCGACTCGCTCGGCAATCAAGTCGACTTCCGCAACACGCTGATCATCATGACCAGCAACCTCGGCACGCGCTTCCTCACGACGAAGGGCCACATGGGCTTCCGCGAGAAATCGAGCGAGGCCGATCAGAAGGCAGCGGAGGCGATGATCCACCAGGAGCTGAAAAAAGAGTTCAGCCCCGAGTTCATCAACCGCATCGACGACATCATCATCTTCAACCCGCTGACGCACGTCGAGCTGCGCGAGATATGCCGGCTTCTGGTCGACGACGTCAATCTAGCGCTTGTACAAAAAGGCGTGCAGATCGCCATCGACGACTCCGTGATCGACTGGCTGCTGCGGCGTGCCGAGGAGGAGTCAAACTCCGGCGCCCGTCCGTTGCGCCGGGCCATACAGCGCTATATCGAGGACGAGTTGTCCGAGTTCCTGATCCGCCACAAGGAGGCCGTCCCCGAGTGGATCGACTTCACGATGAACGCGAACGAGGTGCTGCTGATGCCAAGGAGCAGCGAGGCGTTGACGCCGTAGGTCTGGTGGAGCGCTGCCGTTTTTCTCGGACGGTCGACAAGAATGAACCACAGAGACACTGAGGACACAGAGTTGAAGCCGTCTCTGCGACCTCTGAGTCTCTGTGGTAAAAACCGCTCGTGACCGCCCTCCGCCTCGATCTCGTCGTCCCCGCGCAGCTCATCGTCCTCATCGGCGGCGGCGAGTTTTCTTTTGGCGAGACGCGCGAGATCGATGAGTTTCTTCTGCGCCGCATGCCGGCGGAGCGGCGCGTCGTCGCGTTCATCCCTGCGGCGTCGGGATCGGCTGAATACGCGATGCACTTCGGGAAGTACCTGCACGGAATCGATCCGGCTGTCGAAACCGTGAATGTTCCGATCTATCGCGGACGCGACAGCCGGCGGCAGAAGAACCTCAACGCCATTCTGTCGGCCGGCATGATCTACCTCGGCGGCGGCGTGACGAACAACCTGCTGGCGGTGTTGCGGGAATCGGCTGCCGATCTGGCGATGCGCGAGGCGGCTGCGCAAGGCACGGTGATCGCGGCAATCGGAGCCGCCGCCTCGTGCTTCGGCATCGCCGCCCGCGATATGCACGGCATCGCCGCTTCACTTCCCGCTCTTGGCTGGATTGCGAACACCGTTGTCGACACCTCGTTCGAGCCGGAGAACGACACGAACTTGCGGCGCCTGATGTCGGTTCCCGAAACGCAGCTCGGACTCGGCATCCCCGCAGGCACCGCCCTGGCGATTCACAGCGGCGGCGAGACGGAGATCATCGGCGCGGGGCACGTCGCCGCCTTTCGGAAGGGTCAGGCCCGCTAGTTGCAGAAATGCGCGTACTGCCAGGCCCGGAGCAGTCGATGCAAGTTGAAGACAAGTCCGACGAAGTTTTGACCGTAGAGGAGCTGACGCGCCTCTTCGGCGTTCTGTCTCACGACCTCAAGTCGCCGATCTTCTCGGTTGATGGGTTCAGCGACCTGCTGCTGGCCGATTACTCCGACAAGCTCGATGAAGAAGGGCAGGATTTCCTCCGCCGCATCCGCTCCAGCGCGCAGCAGATGAAGAAGGTGCTCGACGAGATGTCGCACATCGTCAAACTGCTGTCGCGTCCCAATGCGCGGCGCCCAACGCCGTTGCGGGAAATCATCGAGGAGGTCATCCTCAAGTGCAACTACCAGATCGAAGAAGGCGGAGTGAAGGTCGATCTGCCCGACGATCTGCCGACGGTCACCGTTGACCCGGAGAAGATGCGCGAAGCGATCAGCGCGATCTTCGCGAACGCTCTCTTTTTCAACGACCGGCCGAAAGGGGAGCGCACGATCGCCATCGACTGCAACGTCGATCCTGACGGCTACCGAATCTGCATCAAAGACAATGGCATCGGCTTCGATCCCCAGTACACCAAACAGATTTTCGACCTCGGCCTGAAACTCGACAAGTCGCGCGGCGGCGGGCCGGGCTACGGTCTCTATCTTGCCAAACGCATCATCGAAGATCAGGGCGGGACGATCAGCGTCGACGCACTGCCCGACGAGGGCAGCACCTTCTGCTTCACGATCCCGCAGTCTTGAACCGGTGGAGTGCGCCGCGCTCTACTGGCCCGTTGGGGTCAGAGCCGCGGTCTCTTCGATGATCGTCGACTTCGGTCCGTCGATCGCATCCTCCGGCAGGGGGTCCTCCCCCGGAAGGCCGATGATGCGGATCAGCACGGAACGGTCTTCCGCGACGTCGACGCCGAGGTAGCGCGCGGCAGCCTGGGAGAGATCGATGACGAACTTGTTCACGTACGGCCCGCGGTCGTTGACGCGTAGGCGGAGCTTCTTGCCCGTAGCGCGTGATGTGATCTCGACCCACGATCCGAGCGGCAGGGTCAAGTGCGCTGCCGACATCGTCTTGTTGTGGTAGCGCTCGCCATTCGCGGTGAGCGTGCCGTCGAGCGAGGTCGAATAGTAGCTGGCCAGACCGTTCAGGCGATGTTTCACCGCCACCGCGGCGTACTTCAGGAGGCGGAGTTTGATCGGGTCGGGGTCCGGTTGTGCAACGGCGACGGGGGCGGGTGGGGGAATGGGCGGACCGAAACGATACGACTGCATCGTGGCGTCGTCGAGCTTGAAACTCTCCTCGCAGAGATAGCCCTGCGCATGAGCCGCCTGCGTGAGCGCCAAGGCGCCGGCAACGGCGAACAACCAGATCGTCAACTTCGGTCTCATAGCCAATACGGTACTGCTTGTCATTTTATCTGCCTTTCAACGGGCGAGCCAATCCATGCCAAGCCGAAGTCGCCATTGCAGAGCTAACTTCAACTGGATGAATTGTTTCGGTTGTGCTCGTCGTGGCTTCTTACTTGCAAATAATTGAAGCGAGGATTCCGTTTCGAGAGAGGACGGAAAGGGGGAGTACGACGATGAGCGAGCCCAACACAAGCAGGCCCTTCCGTGAAAGATTCCTCGATGGCTTCGACCGCACTCAACTCAACGAGGCGGTCTTGAAGGTTAAGCCACGCAGAATCAGTGGGTTAAGAAAGAAGTATGCAGGCTGGGCGCTAGGTGCATCACTCGCCCTCGGAGGGCTCGGGATCCCGCTGAAGATCGGAAACATGCTGCAATCCGCCGACGCCAATGCTCATCGGCAGACCTTTGCCGGTCTTACCGAAAAGCCTCTGACAGATGCGAAATCGCAACCTCAAACGTCAGCGCAGATCGAGGGCGATCTGGCGACGGCGAAACAGATTGCGGACCAAGTCACGTCGGGAATCGCCGGCGGTGTTACCGGAGCCGTCCAGGACGTAGCGACGACCGTGGCATCCGCGCCGGCCAGGGTCGCGGATGCGCCCAGCCAGATTGTGGCCGCCGCGGATCAACTCAGAGAGCAGTTCTTCCTGAAGCAGGTTCCCTTCGGCGGCATCATCTACAGTGAGGCAAGGAAGAACGACCTGCCGCCGGAGCTGGTCGCTGCCGTCGTCCACACCGAGTCGAGTTTCGTGCCGACGGCGCGGTCGAACCGTGGCGCCGTCGGGCTGATGCAGCTCGTGCCGAGAACGGGGCGCTGGCTGGGTGCGGACAATCTCTCCGATCCTGCGCAGAACATTCAGGCGGGAACCAAGTACCTCCGCTACCTCACCGACCGTTTCGGCGGCGACCAGCAGAAGGCGATCGCCGCGTACAACGCCGGGGAAGGGAACGTCCGCCGTTTCAACGGGACGCCTCCGTTCAAAGAGACACGCAACTACGTGCAGCGGGTGAACAACTTCCGGCATGATCTTGGCTCGCGCGTTGACGACGAAACCGCAGCGATAACCGCCGCACAATAGGACGTAAACAACGCGGACGCATACAATACGGCCATGTCGGGGCCTCGCTTGATCGTCGGTATCATCGTGATGGGAATCGCGGTTCCGCTGACGATCTTCTTTCTGCTCGGTCTTCACAGCGTTAGCGAGTTCTTCAGTGTGGCCGCTACGACCTTCCTCGCCTGGGGAACCGCCGATTTCCTCTCCACGATCCTGGAAAGACCGCGGCTCCAGAATCGTTCACCGGGATTGGCGATCCGGGAAGATCTCGACCGGCGGCGCGCGGACGAGTAGATCGAGAGCTTCAACCTTGCGGAAGTTGAAGCCGCGCCCGCAGGCCGCCCGCCGGCGATCCTTCCAGGCTGATCGACCCTCCGTAGACTTCTGCCAGATCGCGCACGATCGCCAGTCCAAAGCCAGTGCCCGGCGCGGATTCGTCCGCGCGCACGCCCCGCTGCAAAACCTCGTCGCGCATCGAAGGAGGCAGCCCGGGGCCATCGTCGTCGATGGTGATTGCGATCAGCTTTTCTAACTGCTCGGATGAGACCACGACGCGCACTCTTGCGAAACGGCAGGCGTTATCGAGCAAGTTGCCGAGCATCTCGTCGAGGTCTTCGCGGCGAACACGAACCGTATGATCGGCAGAGACATCCGACTCGATCACGATGCCACGCTCGGCGTGCAGGCGGCGCAATGTGCGCGAGAGTCCGTCGACCGAGTCGGCGACGGAGCAATGGATCCCGGCACTCGTTCCCGCGGCGCCGGCGCGCGCGTGCGCAAGGTGATAGTCGATCTGGCGGCGCATCCGTTCGACCTGCTGCCCGATCAGCGCTCCGGCCTCGCTGCCCATTCCTTCACCGCGCGCCGCTTCCTGCGCGATCACGGCGAGCGGCGTCTTCAATCCATGCGCGAGATCGCCGGCTTTCGCAACTGCACGGCGCACCGCTTCTTCGCGCTCGCCGAGCAGCGCATTCAAGTCGTTGACGAGCGGCTGCACTTCGGACGGATACGTCCCCTCGACCCGATTGCTGCGTCCTTCGCGCACGTCGATCAGCCGCACCCGCAATTGCTCAATGCGCGACACGCCGCCGCGAAGGTAAAGAAGCCCGGCCAGCATCAACACCGCGCCGCCGAGGAGCACCATGTGCGGATTGATCCGAAAGACCGCGTGCCAGCGGAGCACGAGAAGAAACAGCATGTGCGAAATGCTGAGCAGGCCCGCCGTCCAGAGGAGCGAGCCGACGAGCAATCGCGATCGGAGCGATCTCACGTGCGCTCCTCGATCCGGTAGCCCAGTCCGCGCACGGTCTCGATGACGGCGGATCCGAGTTTCCTCCGCAGCCGGGCGATGAAAACCTCGACGGTGTTCGAGTCACGATTGAAACTCTGCGCGTAAATGTGCTCTGTCAGTTCGGCCTGCGAAACGACGCGTCCACGGTGATGCATGAGGTACGACAACACGCGAAACTCGTGGCTGGTCAGGCGGACCGCCGCGCCGTCGACCCTCACTCGTCCGGTGCGTGGATCGAGCGTGACCGCGCCGCATCGAAGCTCGGGGCTGGCGTTGCCGCTGGCGCGCCGGATCAGTGCGCGCAATCGCGCCAGCACTTCCTCCATGCGAAACGGTTTGGACATGTAATCGTCGGCGCCGCCGTCGATGCCCTGGACCTTCTCGTGCCAGCTTCCACGCGCGGTGAGGATGAGAACAGGAACGAAGAGACCCGCCTCGCGCCACCGGCGAAGGAGCGTCAGGCCGTCGATCTTCGGCAACCCGAGGTCGAGCACGACCGCGTCGATCTCTTCGGTCTGGATGAGATAGTCCGCGCGCTCGCCGTCCGCTGCAGAATCGACCGCGTAGCCCGCCTCTCCCAGAGCTTCTGCCAACTGCCGGCGAAGCTGAGGCTCGTCTTCAGCAACCAGTATGCGCACGGCCCCATTATGCAAACGAATCTGAATGAGGGCTGAACGGTGAGCGCAAGCGTCGCCGTGAGCTATCCTTCGCTAGTGTCCGATGACGTCCGGCGAGCGACTCGAGTGGCGCGAGCTTTCCCTACTGCGTTGGCGATCGTCTGCGTTGTTACCTGCTACGCGTTCTTTGCGGGCGGAGGCAAGTTCGATTTCCGGCAGCTGGGGATATGGGAGGAGACCAACTACGCCAGCCTCGCAGAAGGCTTCCTTCACGGACACCTCTACCTCTGGGTCACTCCGGAGCGGCAGCTGACGGCGCTTCCGAACCCTTACGATTTCGCGGCGCGCCACGGATTCAACTATCGATGGGACACGAGCTACCTCAACGGCCGGTACTACCTCTATTCATCGCCTCTGCCTGTGCTCCTCGCTTACATTCCCCTTCGCCTTCTGCGGGGCCGCTATCCGCCTGACTCCTTCGTTGCTCTTCTCTTCAGTGCGTGGGCGTTCCTGGCGATCGTTGCGTTCGCCCGGCGCGCGCTGAAACTTGGCGGCCGGCCATTGGTGATCCCTCTCCCACTATGGGTGCTCTTTATCGGCCTGGGAAACGCCGCTGCATTCGTTCTGGTGAGCGTACATATGTACGAGATTTCCGTCCTGACGGGAATGGCGATGACGGCGATGTGGGCGGTTGCCCTCCTCCGATTCAATGTTTCGCCCGCTCCAGGCCGCGCAGCCTGGGTCAGCCTCTGGCTTGCGCTCGCCATCGCGGCGCGCCCGAATCTCGGCGTGTTGCTCGTCGTGACCGCATTCGTGATGATCGCCGCGGCGCGGAAGCGCGGACCGTCCGTCAAAGCGATTCTGGCATTCGTTGCGCCGCTCGCCGTGGTCGCTCTCGCCATGTTCTGGTACAACGCCGCGCGGTTCGGTGACCCTCTCGAATTTGGAATCCGTTACCAGCTCACGCACATCGACATGGCTGGGAAGAAGGTCTGCAGCCTGTGCACCTTCCCCGAGCTGGCGCGCTTTGGAAACAACGTCGGTCACTATCTCTTCTGGCCCCTGCAAATGCGAAGTACCTTTCCCTTCGTCGATGCCAAGCCGGCATGGCTCGATCGCGCCGTCTCCTGGCCGACGCCCGGAGCCGTTACCGAGCAGATCATCGGCATCGCACCATTGGCACCCCTGGTGTTGCTGGGCGTGCTCTTTGCCGTCCTGCTGAGCCTCGGCCTGAACCATGGCGCCTTTGACGCCGGCACTCGATCCGCGATTCAGGTGATGGCTGGCGGATGGCTGGTCCTGTTTGGCCTATCGACCTGTTGGTGGATCGTGGCGCGCTACTCGCTCGATTTCATCTTGCTGATGTCGGCATCAGCAGTCATCTGCATCGAAAACGGCCTTTTGAGTCTGCGAGCGATCGGCGTGCGAATCCTCCCGCTGCGGCTCGCCGTCGCCGTGATGGCGTGCTACTCGATCCTGATCGGATTCCTCCTCGGATTCATCGGGCCCGGTGACGCCTTCCAGCGCGCGAATCCGGCGATGTTTGAGATGATTTCGCGTTGGTTCAAGTGATTCACAGCAACTCCCGCAGCTTCTGATATCCGCTCCTGCTCACCGGCAGCCTTGTTCCATCGCGCAGAATCGCCACGCGGCTGTCTTTCGCGTACAGCTCGATCTTCTCGATGCGCTCGATGTTGACGAGGTACGCGCGATGGATGCGCACGAAGCGGGCGGGATCGAGTTGTTGCGCGAGCTCGCCGATCGGTTGTTGTTTGCGCAGCTTCGCGCCGGCGGTGGCGATCAGGATGGCGTCGTCGGCGGCTTCGGCGTAGTCGAGCCGCGCGACCGGAATGACCTGAATCGCGCCGTCGTCACCACGTACGACGACGCGCTGCAATGGGCGGGCGCGCAGCGAGGCAGCGATACCGGCAACCGGAGCACGATCGTGGTGTCCTGCCGTTCGCTTGACGCGCTCAAGCACCTGACGGAACCGCTCCTGCGAAAACGGCTTGAGGAGGTAATCGAGTGCGTGAACCTCGAACGCACGAAGCGCGTGCTCATCGTGCGCGGTGACGAAAACGACGATGGGCGAGCGGTCAAGCAGCTCGAGCACTTCGAAGCCGTCGAGCTTCGGCATCTGGATGTCGAGGAGGAGCAGATCGGGATCGTGCTGCGCGACCGCCTTCACGGCCTCGAATCCGTTCGCGCATTCCGCGACGATCTCGCAGTCGTCGTCGGCGGTCAGGTACTCGCGAAGAAGCTCGCGAGCCGGCGCTTCATCGTCGACGATGATGACGCGGATCATCGCGGCAACTCGATGACGACATGGAATCGTCCGTCGTCTTCTTTCGCCTGAAGCATGGCCCGCCCTTCCGACACCGCGCTCAACCTTCCTCGGGCGTTCTCCAGTCCGACTCCTTCGCCGCGCGCGTCGGCGCGGTCAGGGTCGGCCGGATTGTCGATCACGATGCGCAGCATGTGGTTTTCGAGAGTACCGACAATATCGACCGTGCCGCCATCCACCATCGACGCGACGCCGTGCCGCACCGCGTTTTCCACCAGCGGCTGCAGAAGCAACGGCGGCACGAGGCACTGTGACGCCGCCTCATCGACGTTGATGTGAACGGTGAGCCGGTCGCCGAAGCGAACCTTCTCGATCTCGAGGTAGCGGGTGACCAGATCGATCTCCTCGGCGAGCGTGATCCGCTCCAGAGCGCCGAGGCGGAGGATCAGCCGGAAGAAATCGGCGAGGCGCTGCGCCATCTCGCGCGCCTCGAGCGGGCGCGAACCGCACATCGAAGCGACGGCGTTGAGGCTGTTGAAAAGGAAGTGGGGATCGACCTGCGCTTTGAACGCGCGCAGCTCCGCCTCGCGAGCCAGAACGCGATAGCGCAACACTTCATCCTCGGCCTCGCGCACCGCTTCGATCTCGAGTAACAAATAGTGCACAGCCACCGCCGCGAGATAGAGGAGGATCGCCAATCCGAAGAGGAGCGAGTAGTCGGGTGCAAGCTTCGTCGCGACGTGCTCGTTGACGACCGGCGCCCACGACTTCCACGTCAGGATCCACAGCCCGCTGGCTGCCGCGGCCGATCCCGCGTGCGCAATCGCGATCGAGGTTCGCGACGCGCTTCGCAGCGGCAACGCGCTGCAAAGGAAGCGCGATGCCAGGGCGATTGCGCCGAGAAGAAGTGACGGAGGAAGAGCAGCAGCGATCGATGGGCCGACCGCAGCACCTCGGGTCCACAAGAAGAAGACGGAGCTCATCGTCGCGGCTGCGGTCACCGCGCCGACGGCGTACAGGGCGAGCGTTCCGCGGCTCAATGTTTTGCGCGTCAGCATCGTTTACCTCTTCGGGTGCTTCACTTCGACGCCGCCCATGATCGCGCTGCCGCGAATGATGAGGCGGGGTGCGCCGGCAGGGACGTTGTCATCGGTCTTGTCGACGACACCGCCGAGGATGGCGTTGACGTGATTCTCGATCCTCCAACCCCGAGGAACGCGGATGTCGATGCCGCCCCAGAAGGCCAGGACGTCGATCGTGGCTTCCTTTGTGATCTTCGCGCCGCCGAGGTTGATCTCACACCCCCCCATCACCGCAACGGCATCGCCGCCCGCGAAATCGCTCGACGCCACCGCGCGGCCCACGCCGCCCATCACCGCAACGGTGTGGAACGAGTCAGCCTTCGACGCGCCTTTCGCCGCGGGCGAGAGCGCCTGACGGATCAGCGACACACCTCCGAGGCTGATGAGCAACGGCCACACCGCGACAATCGCAGACACGCGGAAATGCGGCAGGAAGGGCAGGGGCGGAAGAAACAGCATTCCTATCGCGACCAACGCGACCGCCGAGACCCACTGGCGATGCGGCATTTGCGCCACGCCGAGCGCGATGAACACGAGCGGCCACCATGGCAGGAAGTCGGATGCGTGAAGGCTGCCGCTGTGATCGAGCCAGCCGATCACGCCCGCGGCGAGAATCGCCGCGCCCCACACCAGCCGTGCCCACGGATTGTCGCCGCGTTTGCGGGGTTTGATGCGAAGGTCGTGGCGCGAGAGACCATCGGCGTCGATGGACACGCGCCGTCGTTCGTCGTCATTCATGACGGTTCTCTCCTTCCAGCGCGTCCCGGCGCCGGAACGACTCGATGATGGTGCGTCCGATCATGCCGGCGCCGAGGATGACGAGTAGTAAGGGCCACGATGAGTTGTAAGTCAGGCCGTACCAATGAAGCGTCACAGCCTGCAGCCACGCGCCCACTGCAATCAACCACATCCCCGACCAGATCGAGCGGCGATGAGCAAGCTTCGACATCCCGACCAACACGATGAAGAGCGGCCACCACGATCCAAGGTTCCACGAAAAGTCCGCAATTCGAAGACGCTGGAGAAGCAGCAAGGAACCGCCCCCGATCAGGAGCAAGCCCCAGAAAACGCCGTCGGCATTGATCCGCCGCCGATTGCTCATACTGCCTCCGCCGCGACGCTCTTGATCTCGACGCCGCCCATGATTGCCAGCCCGTTGACGATCAGCCTGCGGCCGCCCGGTGCTGCTTTGGTTCGGATCTCCGCGCCGCCCATGATCGGAACGGTGTTGCCGACGACTTCCCACCCGTCGGGCACCTTGATCTCGATGCCGCCCCACATCACGAACAGCTCGATCGTCGCCGGTCCCTGCTCCATGTCCGCCTTTCTCAGGTCGAGCTCACATCCGCCCATGAAGGCAATGATCCGAGCGCCCGTGTAGGCGCGGGAGTCGACTTTGATTTTGCGGACGCCGAGGATTGCCCAAACGGTTGAGTCGGACTGGTTGGACACGGACGGCAGGCGAAAACCGAAGGCGTGAGCGACGATCCCGATTCCGGCCAGGATCAGCGCGGCCGGCCAGAGGTCGAAGATCGAAAAGCGAAAATCGACGGTGTTGGATAACAGGATGAGAGCGCCGATGCCGATCACGAACGCGCCGAGAACCCTGTGCCCGGCGTTCTGAAACGTGAGGATGCCGATGGCGATCAGGACGAGCGGCCAGTAAGTAAGGTAGCGGTCCGCGTCGATCAGATCGAGGTTGTCGAGAGTCAGCAGCACGCCGAGGATCGCGAAGAAGACTCCGATGATGAGCTTGAAGCCTGAGATGCCCGCCACCCCATCCGGAGCCTGTTTCTGTGTGAGTGTCATGTTCATGAGAAATCCTTTCGTCAACGACAGGCGCAAGATACGGAGCGTTGCGAACTGCGTCTGCGCGCCACCGGCGAACGGCGGTTAATAGGCGGCGAATGGAGTGCGAGCGTCTCGCTCGCGGCGGCGAGGCGTCTCGCCTCGCCGTATTTCCTGGCAAGAGAGACCAGGCAAACGGGATCGCCGCGGCCCGTTGCCGTTGACCGCGGGGCGCTCGTTATACTCCGCTGCATGAGGCAACGAATCGTCGCCGGGGCCGCGGTTTTCCTGTTCGCACACGCATTGCTCGCCACGCCACCGATCGATCGCGTGGCCATGCAGGCCCAAGTTCGCGCCGAGTTTCTCTATTCGTGGAAGGCGTACGAGAAGTACGCCTGGGGCCACGACGAGCTGCGTCCGCTGAGCAAACAACCGCGCGACTGGTATGGCGAATCGCTTCTGATGACGCCAGTGGATTCGCTCGACACGCTGCTTCTGATGGGACTCAACGATGAAGCGGATAAGGCAAAGACGCTGATCGTCGAGAAGCTAAACTTCGACAAAGACATCTCCGTCAAGGTCTTCGAGATCACGATCCGCGAGCTCGGCGGTCTCCTTTCCGCCTACGAAATGACCGGCGACCCGCGCCTCCTTCACCTCGCCGACGACCTCGGCACCCGCTTGCTTCCGGCGTTCAACACGCCTACCGGCATGCCGTACATGTACGTCAATCTGCGCACGGGGAAGACGAGCGGCGCGCGATCGAATCCCGCCGAGGTCGGAACGTTGATTCTCGAGTTCGGAACGCTCAGCAAACTGACGAACAAGCCGGTCTACATGGAGAAAGCAAAGCGCGCGCTCGTCGAGCTCTACAAACGCCGCTCCAAGATTGACCTCGTCGGCGAAGAGATCGACGTCGAGACCGGCGCGTGGGTCAGCAAAGCGAGTCACGTCGGCGGCGGGATCGACTCGTATTACGAGTACGTGCTGAAGTGCTCGCGCCTTTTCGGTGACAAAGAGTGTGAGTCGATGTGGCAGACGAGCATTCGAGCGGTCAACAAGCATCTCGCAGACGAAGCTCCATCAGGTCTCTGGTACGGCGAAGTGGACATGAACAGCGGCAAGCGCACGAATCCTGAATTCGGCGCTCTCCACGCCTTCCTCCCCGCCGTTCTCGTGCTCGGCGGCGACACGAAACGTGCCCGACGCCTCGAAGAATCGTGCTTCCGCATGTGGACGCTCAGCGGCATCGAGTCCGAGGTTCTCAACTACCGCACGATGACGATCAAATCGCCTGGATACCAACTACGCCCCGAGATCATCGAGTCCGCCTACTACCTCCACCACGCCACCCACGACGCCCGCTACCTGATGATGGGCAAGACCTACTTCGATGCCATCGTCGCCCACTGCCGCACGGACGCCGGCTACACAACGTTGAAGAGTGTGGTGACGATGGAAAAAGGCGACCTGATGCCAAGCTACTTCCTCGCCGAGACGCTCAAGTACCTTTACCTGCTGTTCGCTCCGGACTCCGCGCTCGACCTCGACAAGGTGGGGTTCAACACGGAGGCGCATCCGCTGAGGAGGTAGAAAGCGGAGATAAGGGAATTCACAGATCAGAGATCAGAGACGAGAGATAAGAGATAAGAGGAAACATCGCTGATGACCATCTTTTGCCTCTTGTCCGCTGTCACTTAACTCTTGTCTCTGATTTCTTTGCTCCTTTCACAGCGTTATGTTCTCACCGCCTGCCTCCGGTACCTGGAACGACGGTTCTCCCAGCGGCAGCGCAATGTAGAACGTCGATCCGGAGCCGGGAGTGCTTTCGACGAGAACCTCTCCCCCGTGATCGGCGATGATCTGGTGCACGACGGCGAGACCGAGTCCGGTACCTCCGTACTTTTTCGTCGTATAGAGCGGCTCGAAAATGTGTTCGAGCGCTTCGGGTGGAATGCCCAGGCCGCGATCGCGCACGAACAGCGCCGCGAATCGATGCGGGTTCGCCAGCCGCTCCCGTAGGAAGGGGATCGTTGCAGCAGATGCGGCGCCGATCGCGATGATCGCGCCGGCGGGGCTGGCATCGCTTGCGTTCCTTATGAGATTGGCCACTACCTGTGAGAGTTGTTCCGAGTCGGCGTCGATGATGAGAGACTCCGCCGTTGCCACTTCGAGTTTCCGATCGCGAATCATCAGGCGCGCTTCTTCGCTGAAGTTGCGTACCCACTCGCCAAGATCCAATGATGCCAGCCGAGGTTCAGCCGGGCTTGCGAAGCGAAGGATCTGATTGCTGACCGCACGGCCTCTCTTTACGGCATTGAGGATGTGCTTGAGCGGCTTCTGCAGAATGGCATCGTCGCCGGCATTGCGGCTGAGGATCTCTGCGAACGGCTGAATTCCCATGAGCACGTTGTTGAACTCGTGAGCAACCGAGGCCGCGACGCGGCCGAGCGATGAAACGCGTACGGCCTGATCGACTTTCCGTTCCATCTCCTTCTGTTTCGTGATGTCGCGGAAAGCGACGACAACGCCCCTCCTTCGCCCTTCGCTATCGAGCTTCGGAGCGACCACGTAGTCGACGTGAAACGACGTTCCATCCCTGCGCCAGAAGACGTCGTCGTTCACGTTCCGCACGACGCCGTCGGCAATGGTGGCGAGTATCGGGCAGTCATCCTGGTGACGCGAAGTGCCGTCAGGCCGGGAGTGATGAATTGTTTCGTGCGCGGGCTTTCCAATGAGATCTGATGATTCCCATCCGAGCATTGCAGCGGCCGCGGAGTTCTCGAAGGTGATGTTACCGAAGATGTCCAGGCCGTGCACGCCATCAGCGATCGAATTCAGGATCGCCACATAACGGCGACGCAGCTGCTCCGAGGCATCGAGCGCCTCATGCCGTTCGGTGATGTCGCGAAAGCTCACCACGTTGGCGGCATCGCCACGCCGGTTGGCCCGCACGACCTCCAGATAGCGCCACGTTCCGTCACTGTGACGGTATCGCAGGTCCATCCTGTGCGACGGTTGGAGGCCATCGTCGCCGTCGTCAAAGTGCTGGCGGGCCGTCATCACGTCATCCGGGTGAATCAGTGAGAAATGGTTGCTTCCGACGAACTCCTCGACGGAGTAGCCGAGCACTCGTGCGATAGAAGGGTTGGAGTAAAGGATGCTTCCCTCGCGATCGACCAGGGCGATCCCGTCCGAGCAGTCCTCGACAAGGCTGCGGAATTTCGCGTCCGATGCCCGTAGGTCGTTTTGGGCGCGACTGCGCGCGAACGCGTAACGGATCGAACGCACGATCGTCTCCGCCGCCGCATCTTTGATCAGGCAGTCCTGGGCTCCCTGCGCGATTGCATCGAGCGCGGCCTGCTCATGGCTGTTCCCGGTGATGATGACGATAGGAATGCCTGCGGCCCGTTTGTGGAGGGTTTCAGAACCATGACTGTCAGGGAGCATCAGATCGAGCAGGATGACGTCGACATGCGTTGAGCGGAGCACGGCCAGCGCATCCGAAAGCCGCTCCACGGACGTGACCTCGAACGAGGGTGAGCGCAAAATGTCCTGGATCATTTGCGCATCGGCGGGAGTGTCTTCAATGAGCAGAACGCGGAGAGGCGGGACGGACATTTGTAGGTGACATAGTCAAGGTCGATGCCGCATGTAAGTCTTTGAAGGCATAGGGACGACGGTGACCGCAAAGCGACGAGATTTCGTCGATCGACGAGATTGTGGACATCAGGGCGACGGCCGGAAACGGGCCGGATCGATGCGGTGTTTGCGCAGCTTCGAGTAGAGCGTCGTCGGCCGGATGCCGAGACGTTCTGCTGCGCCGGCCGAGCCTCCTACCTTTCCCCCGCTTCCGCTCAACGCCTGTTCGATCGCCGATTTCTCGATCTCGGCAAGCCGCAGCGGGAGCGCTCCCCCGCGGCTCGCGTGGACCGGCTGCCGCGGAAAAAGCGCCGGGGCCACGACCAACGCTGGGCCCGAGGAGAGGATCACCGCGCGCTCGATCACATTCTCCAGCTCGCGCACGTTTCCAGGCCAGGCGTACTCCACCAGCCGAGCCATGCTTCCCTGCGAGATTCGGGTGATCGGTTTGTCGCTTCGGCTCGCGAACGCCTTCGTGAAATGCTCCACCAGCGGAGGGATGTCTTCACGACGCTCGCGAAGCGGCGGGATCTGGATGGGAAAAACGCTGAGACGGTAGAAGAGATCATTTCGAAAGGTCCCTTCGCTGACCATCTTCATCAGATCGCGGTTCGTGGCGGCGATGACGCGGGCGTTAGCACGCAGTGTTTGCGTGCCGCCAACGCGTTCGAAGGTCCGCTCCTGAAGGACGCGGAGAAGGGTCACCTGCACCTCGCCCGGCAGCTCGCCCACCTCGTCGAGAAAGATCGTTCCTCGGCTGGCCAGCTCGAAGCGGCCGATGCGACGCTGCATCGCGCCCGTGAATGCGCCTCGCTCGTGTCCGAACAACTCACTGGCGATCAACGACACCGGCAGCGCGGCCGAATGAACGGCGATCACCGGGCCGCCGGCTCGCTGCGAGCGGCGATGAATCTCGCGGGCGATCAGCTCCTTGCCCGTTCCGGTCTCTCCGGCGATCAATACCGTGGCGTCGGTCGGCGCGACTTTGTCGACGTTCGACAATACCGATCGAATGGCGTGCGAAACGCCGATGACGGAGCCCATGAGCAGGCGTTCATCGATCTCATTCCTGAGAAAAACGTTCTCATCAACCAACTCCTCAACGCGCTTGCGGCCGCTGTTCTCGGCCAGGGCTCGGAGTCGAATCTCCGAGACGTGATTGCGCTCGAACGCATAGCGGATCGACCGCACGATCGTCAACGCATCCGCTTCTTCCTTGATCAGATAATCCTGCGCTCCTTGCGCTATTGCTCGGAGAGCCGCTTGCTCGTCGGCTTTTTCGCTAAGGACCACGACGGCGATTCCGGGAGCGCGCTCCATGATGATCCGTAGCGTCTCGGCGCCACAATTCTCGGTTAGCGGCAGGTCGAGCAGAATGGCGTCGATGTGTGTAAGGTGGAGCACCGCCGGACTGTCCGAAAGCCGCTCCACGGCGGTCACGTCAAACGACGGCGCGGTCAGGATGTTTTGGATTCGTTGTACGTCGGTTGGGTTCGTTGCGATGAGTAGAACATGGATCGGCGAATTCGGCATTGACCCTGTATAGACAAGGGGCGTACCGCCCGTAACTCACTGAAAACAAGGTGCAAATGATACTCAGCCGCGGTCAGGTTTTCGTCGATCGACGAAAACCTGAACATCATCGCGCGCGTTTGAAGCGGGCCGGATCAACGTGGTGCTTGCGCAGCTTCGAATAGAGCGTCGTCGGACGAAGACCGAGGCGGGCCGCCGCGCCGGCGGGACCTCCTACGCGGCCGCCACTATCCGTCAATGCCTCCTCAATCGCCGATTTTTCCATTTCTTCCAGCCGGAGCGGCAGCGCGCCCCTCCGGCTCGTTTTTCCCGCCGGCGGCGGACAGAGGCCGGGCGCGACAATGAGATCGTTTCCCGGTGCAAGAATCACCGCGCGCTCGATGACATTCTCCAGCTCGCGCACATTGCCTGGCCACGAGTACTCCATCAGCCGGGCCATGCTCGCCTTGGCGATGCGCTTGATCGGCTTCTCGAGCTGCCGGGCGAATACCTTCGTGAAGTGCTCGACAAGTGCCGGGATGTCTTCGCGGCGTTCGCGAAGCGACGGGACGTGAATGGGAAAGACGCTGAGGCGATAGTAGAGATCCTCACGAAAGGTCCCTTCGCCAACCATCTTCAAAAGATCGCGGTTCGTGGCCGCGATCACCCGCGCCTCGCTGCGCAACGTCTGGATTCCGCCGACGCGCTCGAAGGTCCGCTCCTGCAGCACGCGCAAAAGCGCCACCTGCATCTCGGGTGGCAGCTCACCTATTTCGTCGAGGAAGATCGTCCCTCGGGTGGCCAACTCGAAACGGCCGATGCGCCGTTGCATGGCGCCTGTGAAGGAGCCGCGCTCGTGCCCGAACAACTCGCTGGCGATCAGTCCGGCCGGCAGAGCCGCCGAATGGACGGCGATCATCGGTCCTCCAGCGCGCCGGGAGCGCCGATGAATTTCGCGCGCGATCAGCTCCTTCCCCGTCCCCGTCTCGCCGGTGATCAGGACCGTGGCATCGGTCGGAGCGACTTTGTCGACGTTCGACAGCACGGATCGTATCGATCTCGAAACCCCGATGACGGATCCCATGAGCAGGCGTTCATCGATCTCATTGCGGAGAAGGACGTTCTCCTCCACAAGCTCCTCGACACGCTTTCTGCTGATGACGGTGTTGGCGAGATTGAGAACGACGGTCAGCAGGAGAAGATCGATCTCCATTGGAAATTGCTGATCGGCCGACGCGGCAACGAACGCGAGTTCCGACGCGCTGCCGCCAATGCTGACGGTAGCCCGGAGAGAGCGCGTTGCATCCAACGGATCGGGGATCGTCACCGCCGTGGAGTTGCCCGAGGCCAGCAGCCGCTCAGCCGCTGCCGCGACGCCGCTGGTATCAATGCCTCCCTGTTTCGCGCGCGCTGCCGCGATTGGCAGTTCATCGTGGAACAAACAGACGTAAACGAACTCGAGGCCGAGGGTTCTTAGAAGCACCTCTGCCACGTCGTCGACAATCTGCGGCAAGCGGTATGCGGACCAGGCCGCTGGAAGCGCTGAGAGCGCGACCACCTCGCGGAACGCGTGGCGCAAGCGGGCACTGTCGGCACTCTCGCTCCTCATGCCACGAGCTGGCTCCTCTCACGAAGCTGCTGAAGCATTTGCGCCGGTGGTACGTAGAAGAACGGGTTGTGCTGGAGGGCGTCTCCGACCCAAGCGGCCGGATGCGTGCGCATAACATCGAATAAGACGGAGCCGCTGAAGCGGGTGAGATCGTAGGCACAGATGACCCAGACATTGTGACGGGCATAGACCTCGTTCAACCGTGCTTCCAGCGCGATGAGCTCTCCATCAGGTACATGATCTTCGAGCGCCCAATCCATGTCGCCGATGACGCGTGTGCGCCGATAACCGTTCTCGCCGGCAGCACTCATCAGGTGGTCGATCATTTCGAATGCCGAGTCTTGATCGATTACTCCCTGCCGCTCAGACTGGCCATGATATCACTTCCAACTGCCCGCTCCGCACGGCCGCTTCGGCATCGACACCAATCTCGGTCATGCGGCGCCTGTAGGCTTCGCGAAGATTGACATTGATGACGTGGATGGCCTTTTCGCCGGCAATCAAACCATCGAGGATAAATGGCGAGAGCCTTCGGAACGCCTCGTCCTTGTTGTGAAAGAACGCGCAGAGGGGATGAGCTCCGTTGAAAACCGCCTCAGCAAACCGCTTGCTGCTCGATGCGGACATCGTTGCCTCCCGGTTCTGGCGCCTTGGGTTTGTGAGCAAGATAAGCTCCACCGCGAAGCGGCGGCGCAATTTCATGCGTTGAAAGGTGCATCGCAATTCAGCCTCGCGCTTATTCAACTTAATCTCGATGCTCGCTCATCGGCTGCGATCTCGCCTCTTTCTCGAAGCTCGTGCAGCATTTGCTCCGGCGGAATGTAGAAAGGGTTGTGATGGAGAACGCCGCCGATGAGGGCTGCGTGGTGGGTGCGCATCACATCGAGTACGACGGAGCCGCCGGAGCGTGAGAGATCGTAGGCGCAGATGATCGGGTCGTCGTACCGAGTGAGGATCGTGTTCAGCATTGCCTCGTACGCCATGAGGGCGCCGGCGCGAATCTGATTCTGAAGCGCCCAACTCATGTAGCCGATGCCGCGCGTCCGACGATACCCCTGCTTGCGGGCGGCATCCAGCACCTGGTCGATCATTTTCAGAGCGCGCTCCGGATCGAACTCACCGCCATCTAACAAATGACTGTCCGGCCACGCGATGATGTCGAGTTGCCCGCTCTGCTCGACCGATGCGACGTCGATGCCGCCATCGCTTAGACGTCGCCGGTATTCTTCGCGGTCGTCGGCGTTGACCACATGAATCGCTTTCTCGTCCGCTGACAGACCCTCGGCAATGAACGGTAATAGCGTTCGCAATCCCTCATCCTCGCTATGAAAAAACGCGCATAGATGACGATCGCCGTTGAGGACCGCTCCCCCGAAATTGATCTTGCTGTTCGATGTAGTCATGAGCTCTCCCTCTGGATCGAGCTGCCGACATTACGTTCGAACAGAATCTATGCTCATTCGAGGCACCATGCGCTGGTTTTCCGTGAAAAACGGAGAGAGATCACGCCGCAAGGAATTACGTTGCGCTTCCATTTCTGGCGCTTCCCTCGTCCCGCGCACTCCTTCGCGCTGTTAAACGCTATGAAAATAGTGCGAAGGAGGCAGCCAGAAACGCAGAGCACCCAGAGATAACCTCGTGCTCCCTGCGTCTCTCTGCTTGAAAAAACCGGCACGTTCTCCGCACAAGACGTGTGCATGAACATGCCCTCCATTCTTTTATGGGGCCTTGCGGCGACGATCGTGCTCACGACTCTCTCGATCGCGGGGCAGTCGCTCGGCTTCACGCGGATCGACATTCCCTTCATCGTCGGGACGATGTTCACGCCCAACCGCGACCGGGCCAAAGTCATCGGTCTCGGCGTTCACGTCATCAACGGATGGATCTTCGCGCTGGTGTACGCGTTCGCCTTCGAGAACCGGCATGCGGCATCGTGGTGGTTTGGCGGCTTGATCGGAGCGGTGCAGGGGATGTTCATCGTGGTCGTCCTGCTGCCGGTGCTGCCGGGTTTACATCCGCGGATGGTCTCGGATTTTCGCGGGCCGGAGCCAACGCGGTTGCTCGAGCCGCCCGGATTCTTCACCACGAACTACGGTTTCAAGACGCCGTTCGTGCTGCTGTTTGCGCACGTGGTTTATGGAGTTGTGCTGGGGACGTTTTATACGTTGCGGTGATTCTCGTTCAAACCGTTTCACGCGGAGACGCGGCGGCGCGGGGCTTGGCTTCGCCTTTCTTGCTGGCTTCTTCGAGCGCGAGCGCTGCGTTGAGCAGAGCGATGTGGGTGAGCGCCTGCGGGAAGTTGCCGAGTAAGGCGCCGGTGTGGACGTCGATCTCCTCGGAGAGCAGGCCGGCGTCGTTGGCGTGGCGGACGACGTCATCGAAGAGCGCGTGGGCGTCGTCGACGCGGCCGGCGAGCGCAAGCGCTTCGACGAGCCAGAAGGTGCAGGCGACGAACGCGCCTTCGCCGGCTGGGAGGCCGTCTGTTGTCTTGCGGGTGTCGTAGCGATAGAGCAGTCCGTCGCCGCCGAGTGTGGAGCGGATGGCGTCGATGGTGCCGAGCATGCGCGGATCCTTCGGATCGATGAAGCCGACGCGGGCGATGAAGAGCAGGCTGGCGTCGACCTCCTTCTCGTCGAAGATGCCGACGAACGTGTTGTTCTCCGCATCGAAGCCGCGAGTGAGAACAGCTTCCTTGATTTCTGTCTTGGTTTGCTCGAGGTGGGCGCGGTCGACCTCAATGTGGCATCGATCGGCGATTTTCAAGGCGCTGTCGAGCGCGGACCAGGCCATCACTTTTCCGTGCACGTGCTGGCGCGCTCCGCCTCGCTTTTCCCAGATGCCGGCGTCGGGCTCCTGCCATCGCTCGCAGACGGTTTCGGTCAGACGGCGCAGCAGTCGTTGCGAGTCGCGATCGAGATGCGCGCCGCGTTGTGTAGCCTCGTCGACCGCGCCGATCACTTCGCCGTAAACGTCGAGCTGGAACTGTGCGTGCGCTGCGTTGCCGATCCGTACCGGCCGTGAGCCGCGGTAGCCATCGAGATCGTCGAGCGTCTTCTCAGGAACGTACGCTTCGCCGAAGACGTCGTACAGCATCTGCAGATTCGGTTGCGTGAGCCGCGTGGAGTAAAGCAGCCAGTCGAGAAAGGCGGCGCCTTCGTTGGAGAAACCGCAGTCGTAGAGCGCGCTGACGGTCCACGACGCGTCGCGCAGCCAGCAGTAGCGATAGTCCCAGTTCCGCTCACCGCCGATCCACTCCGGGAGCGACGTCGTGGCCGCGGCGACAATCGCACCCGAAGGTGCGTAGGTGAGGAGCTTGAGCGCGAGGGCCGAGCGGAGGACGAGATCGCGATACGGGCCGTCGTAAGTCAGCTGGCCGGACCACTCGCGCCAGAAGGCGATCGTTCCCTCGATCTCCGCGGTTGCCTCGTCGCCGATCGATGCGAGTACGACAGGCGTGTGATCGTCGAAGCCGAGCGCGAACGTGCGCAATTCACCGGCGCGAAGGTTGAACTGCGCGGTGGCCGTGCCGCCCTCGACGATGAGCTCCGCATCGCTGCGCAGATTGAGGACTCGCGCGCGCCACGCGCAGGAAACGGAATCGCTGCGCACCTTGAGCGCAGGCGTGATGCGGCCATAGTCAGGCCGCGGCTCGTACATGACGATGATCGGAACCTCTCCGTCGACGCATTCGACGCGCCGCAGCAATTGCCGGAACGGCGACAGCCGCTTTTGCTTCTCCAACTCGGTCATCACCGGCATCAGATCGAGGAGGCGCACGATTCCCGATGCCGTCATGAACGTCGTCTCGATGACGTTCGTCCCTTCGAGGTAACGGCGCTTCGATTCGAATGGAATGGCGGGCTGGATGGCGAAGTAACCGCCTTTCTCCGCGTCGAGGATCCGGCCGAAGACCGACTCCGAATCGAAGCGCGGCCAGCAGAGCCAGTCGATCGAGCCGTTGCGCGAGACCAGCGCGATGGAACGCGTGCAGCCGATCACCGCGTAATCGGCGATCGGAACGTATCGATCGATCACTTTACCTAACGCTTCCGCCATCGTCGCAAGAGGGCCAGTGCTCCGGCAGCGAGAGCGATGCCAAAGGCTACGACCGCCGCTCCCCAGGCCACCTTCTTGATATCGACCGGCGCCGGCTCGTCGGCGTACCCGCGCTCCGGCAACGCGTCCGGCGCGGTCTGCTTCATCGCCAGATGGAGCACCTGCGCGAGGTGCAGTGCTTCGCGGCCGGTTCCCTGCGCGATCTGTTCGCGGCAACTAAAGCCGTCGGCGACGATGATCGTGTCGCGCGCCGCTTCGCGCACGGCCGGGAGCAGTACGCGCTCGCCGACGCGCATCGACAACTCGTACTTGTCGGGCTCGAATCCGAACGCGCCCGCCATGCCGCAGCAGCCGGAGTCGGGCTGATCGACAGCGAGTCCCATTTTGCCGAGCACCTGCACTTCGTCGTCGAAATGAAGCACCGCTTTGTGATGGCAATGCGCCTGCACGAGCGCTTTGCCTTTGAGCTGCGGCAGGGCGACGTTCTCCTGCAGTAGAAACTCGGGCAGCGTTTTCACGGCTTTCGACAAACGCATCGCCACATCGTTGCCGGGAAAGAGATTCGGCAGCTCATCGCGAAACACAGAGATGCAGCTCGGCTCGAGGCCGACGATGGGGATGCCGGCGTCGAGCTCGGGGCGCAGCGCCTCCATCGTTTCGAGCAGGAGCTTCTTCGCCATGCCGAGGAATCCCCAGTCGTAAAGCGGGCGTCCGCAGCAGAGGCGCTTGCGCGGGATGATCACTTCAAACCCGGCCGCTTCCAGCACCTCGGCAGCCGCATTCGCAGTGCCGGGATGAAAGTGATTGTTGAAGGTATCGGGCCACAGGAGGACCTTACGTAGGTCGGACTCTCCAGTCCGACGTCTCGTTTTGTCGGACTGAGAGTCCGACCTACGTTTGAACTGTTCGACGAACGTGCTCTTCGCAAAGCGCGGAGCTTTTCGCTCCGGCGCAACGCCACCGAGGCTCTTAAAGATCGGCAGCGACATAATCGCGTTCGCGATCCCCGGCGCGAGCGAGGCGATCTGCGCCCACCAGTAGATCCACCCCATCGAGTAAGCGGCCACCGGCCTCAACTTGCGCTCGTAGTAGTGCGAGAGGAACTCCGCCTTGTACGTGGCCATGTCGACGTTGACGGGACACTCGCCCTTGCAGCCTTTGCAGGACAAGCAGAGATCGAGCGAGTCCTTGACCGCCTCGCTGTTCCAGTCGGCGGGGATGACCTGGCCTTCGAACATCTCGAACAGCAGCCGCGCCCGGCCGCGTGTGGAGTGCTCTTCCTCGCGTGTGACCATGAAGCTTGGACACATCGTGCCGCCGTCCAGGCGCCGGCATTTGCCGACGCCGACGCAGCGTCCGACCGCGCTCTCGATGCGGCCGTGATCGTCGGGAAACTGGAAGTGCGTGGCCGGTGACCATTGCTTGAAGTCGCTGCCGAGCCTGAGATTCTCGGTCGGGTGATACGGCTTCACCACCTTGCCGGGATTCATCTTCCACTCGGGATCCCAGAGCGATTTGAACTCATTGAACGCCTGGATCAGCTCAGGTCCGAACATCTTCGGCAGCAGATCGGCGCGCGCCTGACCGTCGCCATGTTCGCCGGAGAGGGAGCCGTTGTACTTGATGCAGAGGTCGGCCGCTTCGTCGAGATACGCGCGGAACTTCGCGATGCCCGCTGCGCTCTCGAGATCGAAGTTGTTGCGCGTGTGGACGCAGGCCTGGCCGAAGTGGCCGTAGAGATCGCCGCTGTATCCGTACTTGTTGAGCAGCGCGCGCAGCTCGCGGAGGTAGGCGCCAAGGTGTTTCGGATCGACGGCGGAATCCTCCCACCCTTCCCAACTGTGTCCTTTACCGGGAACGAACGCGGTGGCGCCGAGGCCCGACTCGCGGATTGCCCAGACCAGCTTTGCGTCGCGGTCGTTGCAGACCCGATGCGCAATCTTGAATGGCGAGGCAGCCAGCGACGCGATCATCGTTCGCGCATAGGCGTCCGAGGCTTCCTTCGTCTCGCCGCCGAACTCGACGAGCAGCCATCCTTTGCCCTCGGGTAGCAGATGCAGCTTGTCGATGTTGAGGCCTTTGGCGCGCATGTCGGCGACGAGACGGTCGTCGATGCCTTCCAATCCGATGGGACGAAACTCCAGCAGGCGCGGCACGTCGTCGGCGGCGAGGTAGATGTCGTCGTAGCCGAGGACGACGAGAGTGCGCGACGGCGGCGAATCGACGAGGCGGCACTTCGCTTCGAGCACGACCACGCACGTGCACTCGCTACCGACGAGCGCCTGGGCGACGTTGAAGCCGTTCTCGGGGAGGAGGGCGTCGAGGTTGTAGCCGGAAACGCGGCGCGGGATCTTCGGATATTTCGCGCGAATGAGCGGTCCGTAGGTGTCGCGAATCCGCTTCAATCCCGCGTAGATCTCGCCCCTTCTCCCACCCTCGGCGATGATCACTTCGAGCTCGCTCTCGCTCGTCGCGCCGACGCGCATGCGCACGCCGTCGTACGTGAGGATGTCGAGCTCCTCGATGTTGTCGACGGTCTTGCCGGCCATCAATGCGTGTACGCCGCAGGAGTTGTTGCCGATCATCCCGCCGAGCGTGCAGTACGCGTGCGTGGCGGGGTCGGGGCCGAAGGTGAGATTGTGCTTTTCCGCTGCGTTGCGAAGATCGTCGAGGATGATGCCCGGCTGCACGCGCGCGAACCGAGCGTTAGGATTGATTTCGGGGATGGCGTGCATGTACTTCGAGAAGTCGAGGACGACGGCGACGTTGCAGCATTGGCCGGCCAGCGACGTTCCGCCGCCCCGCGCCAGGATCGGTGCGCCATGCTTGCGCGCCAGCGCCACAGTGGCGACGACGTCGTGCGCATCGCGCGGAACGACGACGCCGATCGGCACCTGCCGGTAGTTGGAAGCGTCGGTGGCGTAAAGCGCGCGGGCGCCGTCGTCGAAACGAACTTCACCGCGAATCTCGCGATGCAGGTCCGCCGCGAGCAGAGCTGCATCGACGTTCAGCGTCTGAATGCGGTCGCTGTGCTCGATGCGCGTCCGCACCGGACGGTCATGCTCGAAGGCGACCGGATCGAAGCGCGTCCGCTCGTCGCGATCTTTCGGCGAGGCAACGCCGCCGACTGCGAGGTCCTCAGCGTGTACGTGCGGTGTCTCAGACATCGGAAGACATGGTATTGGTTTTGGGGGGTGGGGAGTGGGGTGTGGCCACGTTTGTCCGTGGGTCGCGGATCGGGAGTCGGGAGTCGGAGCAACCGGGTCCGCTTGTACGATCCGACTCGCAGCTCACGACCCAAACGAGAAAGTCGGATGTGGTTTTCGCCATGTTGTTACATGACGAAGCAGGATTTGTGCGCGATTCAAAGCGGAACACCGAGGGAGAATGTAGGGAACCATGACAAGGAAAGCGAAGCAGGACGACGAAATGCGAAGTCACTACGACTTTTCCGGCGGCGTGCGCGGCAAGTACGCGGCGCGCTATGCCGAAGGAACGAATGTTGTCGTGCTCGCTCCCGACGTGGCCGCGGTGTTTCCCGACTCAATCGCCGTGAACGAGGCTCTCCGTACCCTCGTTCGGATGTCGGCAAGGACGGTCTGGGCCAAAGCTGCGCCGAAGAAACGTGTCGGTTGATTCGACCTGACCCCTTCCGCATGCCAGGACCTTGGTTTCTTGAGTCCCGACTCAAGACTTTTGAGTCGAAACCATCGATTCTGGAATGCATCGCGGTAAAACTTGCCGAATGCATCGCGTGATCAACCCATCTGCCACGTCTGCGTCATCTGCGGATCGATCGGGGTGACCTCCGCAGATGTCGCAGATGTACGCAGATAAAGCTGCGACGTATGATGCGAGCGATCAAGCTGGCCAAATCGGAATGTCTGGCTCGCTCGGCTCAGTCAGGAGACGGCATGACAGAAGTCCAACCCAAAGTTCTTGTCTTCGAGAAGGTGCATGCAAAAGGTTTCAAGCTGGAGATTCTTGACGATCGGATCCACCGAGCCAAGATTCCAGGCGGCTGGCTTGTCACGATCCGAGACGAAGGGATCACCTTCGTGCCCGACCCGCTGCACGACTGGGACGGCGGCTCGGTGGCGTAGACGGTCTTGCGGCGTGCCTGCGTCCATCTGCGGATCGATCAAGTAGGACCAATCCGCAGATGTCGCAGATGTACGCAGATAAAGGCCGTCTTAGAACTTCACGCCGACGATCACCCTTCGTCCCGGCGACGCGTAGCCCACGACCTCCTGGTACGCCGCGTTCCGCAGGTTCTCGATCTTCACGAACGGGGAGACGTGCGCGAGGCGGTATTGCACGTTCACGTCGATCGTCGTGTATCCGCTGTTCGTGACGCGTGAGAAGGGGAAGATGGCCATGGAGTCGTCGCGCGCGCCGGTGCGGAGGATGGCGATGTTCGTGTCGATGGCGCCGCTGCGGTATCCGGCCGCGAGTGATCCGGAGTGTTTCGGGCGGCGCAGGAGGCGCAGGCCGGTCGTCTCGTCTTCGTCGCGGTGCAGGTAGGTGTAGCTGAATGCGGTGTAGACGTTCGCGCTGACGTGATCGGTGGCGCCGAGCTCGATGCCGTCCGCGCTCACGCGGCCGATGTTCTGCGAGACGAACGTGACGGGATCGAAGGTGATGAGGTTGCGGTAGTGGCTGTTGAAGTAGGTGAGCGAGAAGAGTCCCTCGCGTCCCATGGGCGCGTCGTAGCCGATCTCGTAGCTGCGGGTGCTTTCGGCTTTGAGTGCGGCGTTGCCGAAGAACGGGTAGTAAAGCTCGCCGAGGGAAGGGGCGCGGAAGCCGGTGCCGTACGCGGCGCGCCATTTGGTCGATCCGCTCACGATGGCTGCGGCGACGCGCGGCGACATCTGCGAGCCGAACGTGTCGAAGCGGTCGCGGCGGACGCCGGCGCTGAGCTCGAAGTGCGCGGTCTGGCTGAACGGATGCGAGTAACGATCTTCGACGAAGAGCGAGTGGTCCGTTCGGCGCTTGTCGAGAAAGTTCGGTCCGAAGTTCGTGACGTCATTGACGAGGTCGCGCTGGTACTCGCCGCCGGCGACGATCGTTCCTGCTGGCGTGAGGAAACGCGTCGTCAGCCGCGCCCGACGCGTCTTCGCATCAGTCGACGTCGACGTCGTGAAGGGATCGGCGGGATCGGAGAAGTCATCGCGGCGATGGTTGTCGGAAAGCGTCAGGTCGCTGATGAAGCGTCCGAGGGTGAGCGTGACGGGGACCGCGATCTGCGTTTCCGTCCCGTTCTGGCGGCGATCGAGGCTCGGCACGAGCGCGGTGCCTGCGGCGTTCGTGTTGAAGGGGATGCCTAGGTTGTAGGAAGTGTGGCGGGCGGCGCCGCCGAGGGAGAAGGCATCGGACAGCGACCACTTCACGTTGCCGCTGGCGCTGTTCTGGTGGAAGTCATCGTTCGGATCGAAGCCGTCGTCGGCGCGATGTTCGTAGCTGCCGGCGGCCTGGATCGAATCGGACGCGTAGGCCCCGCTCAACGCGGCGTTACGCAGTCCGTGGCTGCCGCTCTCGAAGTCGCCGTGAACGCCGCTGCTGCGCGGAGTCGTCAGTACATTAACGACGCCTGCCATCGCCTCGGAACCATAAAGCGCGGAGTACGGCCCGCGCACGACTTCGATTTGTTCAATGCCGACGGTGGAGAAGCGTCCCCAGTCGTAACCGGAAAAATAGGGATTGTTCAACACGACCCCGTTCCAGAGCACGAGCGTTTGCGTCGATGCGGCGCCGCGCGTGAAGAGCGAGGTGGCCTTGCCGGGCGAGCCGCTGCGGGCCAGGACAAGGCCGGGGACTTCGCGCAGAACGTCGGCGACATCGAGTGCGGCACGAGCATCGATATCGGCACGCGTGATGACCGTGACGGCGGCCGGGGTGTCTTGCACGGACTCCGGCAGTGATGACGCGGTCACAACGATCCGATCGCTGATCGAGGTAGTGGGTTGGGTGGGTTGTGGGGTGGATTGAGCGAACGCGGGAACGACAAAAAAGAGAGCGGACAGTGCGAGAACACGCTTCATGACGACTCCTTCCCTCCGAAGAAGGCCGATCAAAAGTGGGTTCCGAGCCAGCCGGTCTCCTGGCTTCCGGGTCATCCTCGTCGCGCCGCCTTCCCGCATCGAGCGATGCAGTGGCTTTCGTGGAGCGAGTTGTCGCCGGTCACAGTGGCGGGGGCCGCGCCGGCATCACACCGGCTTCCCGTTCACTGACTCAGAGGAATTGAGAAAGAACTGCGGGAGACTATACACCGAGGGGATGTGGAGAGGAGGCGTTCAATATCCGCACGCTCTGTCTTGATTTAGGAACGGCCACAATCGTGATTTGAGGCTAAGTCATTGATTTCAATGGAATGACCGTTTGGTACCTGCCTTGGAGTGTGTCCAGTGCATGAACATACTGCACGCAATCACCCTCGCCGCTCTCCTCCACCACGCACCGATCGCTGCCCCGGTCTGCCACAAGGGAACCGTGTCGTACAAGTTCGTCGGAACGCCCGGCGCAACGTTCGTGTACGCAGGCGACCGCTACTCGATCCCGGCCAACGGCTCGATCGAGTTGCTGACCAGCGATACGGTCTATCTCGCCGCCAACGGCCGCTCGCTGCCGCTTGACGTATGGCCGATCGATGCGTTCGGAACTCGGACGGTTCCGGTGCAGGCGGCTTCCGCCGATGCCATGGCGGAACAGGTCGCTCCGGTCAATCCGCTCAACCTGATCGCTGCAAAATGAACCACAGAGACTCAGAGGACACAGAGTTGAGATGCGCCCTCTGTGATCTCAGTGCCTCTGTGGTTAAAACCTTTGTCTCACGGCCTCGCCTTGAACTTCTCCCACAGCAACGTTTGATTCGTCTCGAGTGAAATGTCCTCTCCACCGATGAACAGACGCTTCACGTGCGTCACGATCTCCAGCGGATCGCCATCCGTCACGATGATGTTGGCGAGCTTGCCGGTCTCCAGCGATCCGATCCGATCGGCCATTCCGAAGATCTGCGCCGGCGCGATCGTCACCGCGCGAAGGGCCGCATCCTTCGGTAAGCCGAACGCCGCGCACGCGGCTGCCTGATACGGCAGGTTGCGCGCGTTGTGCGCATCCAGCGACTGGATGGCGAACGGAATCCCGGCATCGAACAACGTCTTCGCGTTTCCATAGACGAGATCGTACGGATCGTCTTCGCGCGGAGGCGTCGACAGAATCGGGCCCAGGATCACCGGAATGTTGTGCGACTTCAGTTCCGGAATCACCTTCCCCACATCCTCGGCGTCCGCGAGAATCACCTTGAGCTTGAATTCGTCCGCGAACTTGATGGCCGCGCGGATGTCGCGCTCCAGGTTCGCGTGCATCACCACCGGCTCGCGCCCTTCGACCACAGGAACGAGCGCCTCGAGGATCAGATCGCGGTCGAAGCGTTTGACGTCCGGATGATTCGCGCGCGCCGCCGCTGCTTTGGCGTAGGACTGCGCGTCGCGAATCGTGTCGCGCAGCTTGTCGATCTGCTTCGTGTAGTTCTTCGCCGCTTCCTTGGCCGCTTCTTCATCCTGAGGAACCTCGTCGAAGGCCGCAGTTCGAAGGCGCGGGAAGTGAATGTGCATCGCCAGCGGAGCTTTGAGCGTCATCTCCTGAGGCGTCCATCCGGCGAGCTGAATCATCGCCGACGAGCCGGAGATGATGCCGCCCTCAGGTTCAGTGACCACGGTGGTGATGCCGTTCACGCGCGTGACGGGAATGACGTTGCTGTGCGGATTGAGGGCCACCTCGGCACGCGCGTTCGGATTGATGTCGCCGAGCTCCGCGCTGTCCACCGTGCCGGGCACGGCGCTGATCTCCACGAGTCCGACACCCGAACCGCTGTCGATGAGACCGGGATAGACGAAGAGGCCGGTGCCATCGATGACCGTCGCGTCGGCGGGAATCGCCACGTTCGCGCCGACGGCGGTGATGACGCCGTTCGCGAAGACGATGGTGCCGTTCGCGATCGGTGCCGAGGTAACGGGGACGATGGTGGCGTTGCGGATGGCGAAGGTGAGTTTCTTGCCGGGGTTGTTCGGGATGACGGATTGGGCGAAGGCGGATGTGGCGATTACGCAGGCGACAAAACCGCAGGCGAGCCGCCTGCGATACAGCCGGCGGGCCGCCGGCGCTACGGCGCTATTCGGCGCTACGACGCTATTCATTGGTCACCTCCGGCTTCGCCTCGTCATCGCTCTTGCCGGGCCTGCCTGACTTCTTGTTCTTCGCTTCGTCGTCGGCTTCCTTCTTCAAACGATCCTTCTTTTCTGTCGCCATCTGCGCGCGCGCGGCCAGATCGCGCTGACGGTCGAAAACGATCTCGCCGTCGACGAACGTCGTTTCGACACGCGAGTACGCGGACAGCGGATGGCCAGTCCAGATGACGAGATCGGCGTCCTTGCCGGTGTCGATCGACCCGAGGCGGTGATCGAGGCGTAGTTGTTTGGCGCCATTCAGCGTGCAGAGTTTCAGCGCTTCCTCTTCAGAGAGTCCGCCGTACTTCATCGCTTTGGCAGCATCCTGATTGAGATGACGCGCCAGCTCGCCGGAATCGGAGTTGACCGAGGTGAGAACGCCGGCGCGGGTCATCAGCGCGACGTTGTAGGGGATGGCGTCAGCCGCCTCCGCCTTGAATCCCCACCAGTCGATGAACGTGCCGCCACCGACGCCGTGCGCGGCGATCTCCTTCGCCACTTTGTAGCCTTCCAGCACATGCTGCAGCTCGCGAATCTTGAAGCCCTGCTCGTCGGAAAGATTGAGCAGCATCATGATCTCGTCGGCGCGGTAGCAGTGCGAGTGGACGTCGATCTTGCCGCGGAGGATGTCGGCCATCGTCTCCATCAGCAGATCGCGCCGCGGCGGAATCGGGTTCTCACCGCGCTTCTTACGCGCGTCGTAGTCGTCCCACCGCGCCAGGTAATCCTTCGCATCCGTGAACGACTGGCGGATCACTTCCTCGACGCCCATGCGCGTCTGCGGGTACTGCGCGGGGATGCCTGGAGGCGGGCGGAAGTTCGATGACTTCGGATTCTCACCGAGCGCGAATTTGATCGTGCGCGGCGCGTCAGCGATCGGCCACTCGGAGACCGGATGTCCCCACTTCCACTTCACGATCTGCGATTGCCCACCGATGGGATTGGCCGAGCCATGAAGGATGAGCGCGGTCGTCGTCCCGCCGACGAGCTGGCGATAGACGTCGATGTCTTCGTTGTTCAGCACGTCGCCGATGCGCACCATGCCGCTGTTCGGCAGCGAGATTTCGTTGACGCTTCCCTCGACCGCAGTGTGGCTATGCGTGTCGATGATGCCGGGCATTACGAACTTGCCCGCCGCATCGATGACCGTCGCATTCGCGGGCGCCGTGACGCGATCATTTGCACCAACCGCCGCGATCTTGCCGCCGTGAATGAGGATCGATCCATGCTCGATCTTGCCATGCGTGATGGTGAGGATCGTGGCATCGCGGATGACGATGTCCTGGGCGGAGAGTGTTGTTGCCGCGAGCAGGAATGCAGTCGCGAGCAAGGTCTTGAATCGAACGTTGGGAGTCGGGGGTCGGGTGTCGAAGCTGCGGGTGTCGCGTTTCGGGTGTCGGGTGTCGGATGCGGACGGGTAGTCTTGTGCCGAGTATCGAATGTCGCAGGCCGCTGACTTTTCTCCGACCCCCGACTCCCGACAAACGACTCCCTCTTTTACGATTTTCATTTCTTACTCCCCGTGAACGGGAACGTGCCGAGCGTTGTCGCCACGGTCCCTTCCATGTTCGAGCCGTGCAGCGTGCCGTGGAAGAGCCAGTCGCCCGCTTCTTCCTTGCCGCGGCCGGAGATCGAGAACTCGACCGTCGTGCCGTCGAACGTTCCGTTGCCGATGCTGCCGGAGCCGCGGTCGCCGGAGAACGTGCCGCTGATCTGGCCGCTCTCGACGTGCAGCGTTGCGGAGATACTGGCGTCGCCGGCGGTGGTCTTGACGACGAAACTCCAACTGCCGTCGATGCCTGACGTGGCAGCTCCCGCTCCCGCCGTCCCCGCGCCACCCGGCTTCTTCTTCTCATCCTCGACTGTCACTTTCGACTCGCGCCCGTCGATGAAGATCCGCTTCACCTTCGCTTCTTTATCGAAGATCGGTTTGTCGGTGATGACGATGTTGGCGATCTTGCCGCGGTCGAGCGATCCGAGCTGGCGGTCGATGCCGATGATCTTTGCCGGATTGATCGTGGTGGCGCGCAGGGCGTCGTCGGCGGAGAGGCCGTTCTCGATCGCCTTGCGAATGCCCGGCACGAAGTCGCTCGTCTTTCCGGCGCCACTGACGAGCGCGAAGAGCACGCCGCTCTTCGCCAGGACCGCAGGCGTCGTTGGCGCGAGCTGCCGGTCGCGGATGACGCGGAGCGGCTGTTCTTCGCGGTCCTCTCTCGACGTCGGCGCGACCGGCCACTTAATCGAGACGAGCACCGGCGCGCCGAGCGACTTGAGCTCGTCGCCCATCTTGTAGCCCTGACGCGCACCGGCGATGACGGGCCGAACGTTGAATTCTCTCGCTATGAGCTCGACGCGGCGGATCATCAGCTCGCTGTCGGCGACGAAGACGACCGGTACGTCGCGACGAAGAACCGCGCCGAGGGCTTCGAGCGAAGGGCTCTCGTCGGGGCGCTTGTAGCCGGCAGGATTCTTGTCGTAGATCGTCCGCGCCGCGCTGTACTGCTGCGCGTCGAGCAGCGTCTGCTTGATGTACGAGATCACGCCCATCAGCGAGTCGGGATAGGTCCACGCCGGACGCGGATTGAACGAGATCTGCTGCGTGGCCGGATTGCGCACCACGCGCGACTCCATCGTTCCGCCGCCGAGGTTGAGGGCGACGGACTGGCCGTTGAAGATGCCGAAGGAAGGGGCGGTGACGATCGTCAGCACGCCGGTGGCGCGCTTGGCATCGACATCATCGTCGGTCAGCTTCGCCTCGCGGAACGCCAGGAACGACGGACTCGTTTCCGGCAGCGCGTCGGCAGGCGGTGTGCGCGCGCCGCCACCTCCGCCTCCCCGCCGTCGCGGCGCGCTCGCGCTCGGAAACCCGAGCGACGTCATCGCGTCGATGAGGCCGGGATAGATGTGGCCTCCTTTGACATCGATGATCGTGGCATCGAGCGGGATGGCCACCGCGGAGCCGACCGATTCGATCAGGCCGTCGCGAATGATCACCGCGCCGTTGTCGATCGCCGGCCCGCTTGCCGGATGGATCGTCCCACCCGTGATCGCGTAAACGCCCGGCGCCTCCGCGAAGCACGGCACCGAAGCAAGAAGAAGAAAAACCGAGAAACAGAGGAAACGTCTGGACATTCGTACCCCCAGCGGCGCGACATGATACGGGATGGTGCGGGAGTCGCTCGTCGGGGGTCGGGTGTCGGAGAGGAAAACTTTGCGCGAGGGTCGCGTTTCGGGAGTCGGGTGTCGGAGAGAGAACCTTCGCGCCTCAGCAACGCGATCGCTCAGCAATCCAGGAAGTCAGCAACAAGCCGCTACGACTCCCGACCCCCGATCCGCGACACCCGCACATTGACTCCTCCACCCCCCTTCGCTACGCTCATCGACTCCCATGGTCCTCTTCAACTACGCCACCAAAGAGATCACCGCGAAGATCGTCTACTACGGTCCCGGCCTCTGCGGTAAGACGACGAATCTGCAGTTTGTCTATGACTCGCTGCCGTCGAACAACAAGAGCAAGATGCTTTCGCTGGCGACGAAGACCGACCGCACCCTCTTCTTCGACTTCCTCCCTCTCGACCTCGGCAAGATCCGCGGGATGCGCACGAAGGTGCAGCTCTACACGGTTCCGGGGCAGGTCTACTACAACTCCACGCGCCAGCTCGTGCTCAAAGGCGCCGACGGAGTCGTCTTCGTCGCCGACAGTCAGGACCACGCCACCGACGCCAATCTCGAATCGCTCCAGAACCTCGAGGACAATCTCAAACGCCAGGGCGTGCGCATCCGCGAGATTCCGCTGGTGATCCAGTTCAACAAGCGCGATCTGCCGAACGCGCTGCCGGTCGCCGAGATGGTGGCCGAGGTGAACAAACTCGGCGTGCCGCACTTCGAATCGGTGGCCACGACCGGCGTCGGCGTCGAAGAGACGTTGAAGGGCATCACGCACCTCGTCCTGTCGCATCTCATCAAAAAATATGGCCTGGAAGGCTCCGAGCCGCTCGACCGCGAGATCCAGATTCTGAATGCCGCTCCCGCGGAAACGCGTCCCCACGATTCGTTGTGGGATGACGATGACGTCGTCGGCGAACCGCTGCCCACAGCAAAACCCGCGGCATCGTCTTCGTTCGTTCTCGACGACGCGCATGGCGCGGACGATCTTCCGATGGTGCCGACAGAACTGATCGCCCCCAAACCCGCCGCTCCGGCCGCAGCGAAGCCGGCCCCGAAGGCCGCCGCCGCGCCTCCGCCCCCGGAACCGTTCGACGATTTCGTCGATTACTACGCGAAGCCAAAGGATGACGACGACGAACCGCCATCATCAGGCCTCTCCATCCTCGGCGGACCCGGCTCGCCGTTTTCGTCGCTGGACGATCCGTCGAGCGACGTGCCGATGATGTCGATCGAGATCCCGCTTCCCGAGGGGATCTTGAGCTCGCTGCCCGAACTGGGCGCCCCGTCCGGCGCGCGTGCCGCCACCGCCTCCAAACCAACCGAGCGCCGCGCCACCGACGGCCTGGTAAAAGAAGTGACCGTCCCCCTGAACATCACCCTCGACGAGCTCCGCCAGCACCGGAGACTGCGCCTGAAGATCACGCTGGACGTGAATCTGATTTCATAGGTCAGAAGGCAGAGAGCAGAAGGCAGAAGTGCTGACAGCGACTCTCGCGCTTTCTCCGTCTGCCTTCTGCCTCACCGAAATGTTGCTCAAGGGTGTGGCGTTGTCCGAACCGCCGAAGGCCACTTCTGCCTTCAGCCTTCTGATTTCAGCCTTCCAACGGAGGAGTGGTCGAGTGGTTTAAGGCAGCGGTCTTGAAAACCGCCGTACCGGAAACGGTACCGTGGGTTCGAATCCCACTTCCTCCGCCAATTGGCTCAGCCGCCATTCTTCTTATCGTGTCGTGAGGGAGATTCGGAGCGTTCGCGCGGTTTCTGAACCGTCTTCTTCGCGGATCGTTTTGCGTCAGTCTTGCGTGACGATGTTTTCGTTGCACGCGGTTTGGAGGACTTGTCGGTTGCGGCCTTGGCGGGACGCGAGCAGTCCAAAACATACGCGCGGATGAGTGTTCGGCCGCTTGACAGCTTTCTTGCCTGATCATCAAAAAACGACCGTGCATCGTCGAGCGTCCAGTGATGGCACTTCGCCTTACCCCCGTCAGCGTCGATCCAGCCGTCACTTCCAAACCAGAGAACGAGGTAGATGCCGTGCGGCGACTCCGAGTCCTTCAGGTAAAGGCCGAGCAACTGATTCTTCATTGCTGTTGTCAGGTCCTTGTGCCAGCATCCCTTTGTCTCGATCGTGGCATGCAGCGGAGGATAGTGGCCAACGTCGTGCCCCTGCGGGCGAGCCTCGACTTTTATGTCCGTGTAGTAGCCAGCGCCGACTTCCACTTCCTTGTTTGCGAAGAGAGACGGCAGCCCCTCTTTCTGACGCTTGAGCCGGTCGAGGATCCAGTTGCGGATGTCGTTTTCACCTTTCGGTCGGTCCGCGTTCCAGAGCGACTCGACCTGTGGGTTCTCGCCGCGGAGACTCTGCTGAATCTCGTCGAGGGCAATGGTGATGACATCGAGAAGGTGCGCTCCATCACGAACGATGCGCCGGCGTGCGTCGGTGACCATCCGAAAGATCGCGGACGGCTCTGGCGCGTGCCATTGCCGTTCCGCGAAGGCATTCTTCGCGTGAGTGATGGCGTCGCTGCCGATGAGTTCGGGATACTGTTCACGTAAGTCACGAACGTCATCCACTTCCCCTCGGTGAATCAGATGGGACACGAGATCGAGGGCGACGTGCTGCACCGGCGTACGGTCCGCCATCGAGGGCGCTGCCCCGTGGCGATCGACGAGGAAATGCGCGAGCTCACGGACATTGCCAGGTGAAAGTTTCGTCGCGATGAAGTACGCGTTTTGGGGTCCGAGGCCACGGCGCAATACGCGCAGGTCGGTCTCGGGGAACGCCTGAAGGAAGGACCACACCACTTTCCACCCCCCATCGCCTGCCTCTTCTACGAGTCGCGCTGCCGCCTCGATTGCATAGTCGTTCGCCTGGCCGGCAGTTATCGCTTCCGTCACGCGTCGTTCGGCATCTTTGCGTGCTTCTGGCTCATTCTTCTGAAGCAACAACTCGAGCACGAGCCCATACGCTGCCGGGAAGAGGGCGCCGCCGAGACGATCGGCCAGTCCCTCACGAATCGCGTCATTCCAATGACGACCCGCGACTTGGAGTGAGAGGAAGAACGCCTCGGCCGTTTGTCGCTGCGATTCAATATCGAAGAGCGCGAGCACGAACGCCGCGACGTACGCCCCGTCGGCTAATGGTGCGACGATCGCCGCGACTTCGTCTGGATCTCCTCCGTGTTCGGGTGCTACCAGAAGTGCCGGAAGCCATCCGCGCAAAACCTCATCTTCGATTCGTCCTTCCTCTAGATATTTGATTGCGGCTAGGAAAGCGAGAGTCGGCTGTGGCCTGCCGCTGCCGATGTCTTCGACGCTCACTGGAGTGGCGAGACGCACGAATACATCCGCGGCATGCATCAGTTGCTCCGGGCCTGCCTCGAAGCGCTTTCGCAAGGTGGCTAGAATCGCCTCGATACTGCCTTCATAGGTACTAGTGTCGGTTGCGGCGGTGTAGACGGCGTTTGCCCACCACATTGGTTCTGGATCAGACAATCGTTCTGCGAGACGCGACCAATGGTCGGGTGGCGGAGCCGGTTTTGGCGCTGACGACAGATGGAGCAATTCGTACTGGGACTTTAGCTTCTCCGCCTGCGGGCTGCCGAGATCGACCGGCTGCAGCACACCGTGAAATGCTTCCGCGACGGCGGCTTCCCCGGCACGAAGAACGAGATCGTTTGCTACTGCGTCATCGCCAGACCAAACCACCCACATCAGATGTGCCCACAGGCTCTTGCGATCTGTCTGCGCGGCCTGAAGCTGCTCAAGCATCCACTGCATGTCCGCTTCGCTCACCAGGAAATGCGGCAGAGCATGACGATCCGCGGGCTTGAGCTGCGCGACGATCCGCGTAACCAGCGGTTTCCGAACGTCATCGGAGAGAGGTGCCGTGTACGCTCGCCGTGCAAACGCAGCGATGCTCGTGCTCATGCGACGCGCCTCGGCAGCGATCGCGTCGGGAAGCAGGGCGACGAACGGTTCTTCGTGCGCATGGTCATACGCGAACAGCAGCACACGAGTGACGAGGTTCTCGAAGTGGCGGTCGAACTCGCGCGCGGGCGGACGTTTCGGAATCCACGCGAGCCCGGCGGCCGCAAAATCGGCATCGAAGTCGCCACCGAGCTTCTCGCGCACGAACCGCTCGAAGGCTCCGTAGAAATAGTTCTCCTGGGGCGGCTCGCCGGCGAGAGACGAGAACAGGGTCTTAGCATCGATGAAGTCCGGCCACAGCAGGTCTAGCAGCCGCCCGCGGATGTCGGCGTCGTAATCGGCGCCGATCGCATCAGGCAGCAGTATGGCGAGCCGGCCGATCCCGCTTGTTCGCGGCAGTCCGGCGATGACGTCGAGCGACGCGTGTCGGAGCGCGAAAGAAGACGCGGGATCGAGAACAACATCGATCATCTGGTCCACGAACGGTTCCGCGCCGGTCGCGGACGCGATCACCACGACCAGTCGTTTTGCGGCGTCATCACCCTCGAGCCGCGCTGCGAGCTGCTCGCGCAGGTTCGGGTGACTGAGCTTCGCGAGATCATCGGCGCGCAGGTCGCGGAGAATGAGGGCTTCCTCCGTGTGATGTTTGAAGAGCGCGTCGACGAGCGCGTGCCGGTCGTCATCAGCAAACGTCGAGACGTCCGCACGCAACACAGCTGCGGGATCGAGGTCGATCAGACTCCGCCGCAGCTGCCCATCGAGATTGGCTGACCAGGCTGCCGTTTCGCGCAATTGCGGCACGACACCGTATCCATTCGGCGCCACGAGCAGATCGAGCTTCTGCTGTGGTCTGAGTGGATGCGCGCGCAGGTACTCGGCAGCCATGAACTCGGCAAAGGTGCGGTGAGCCCACCGCGCGCGCCCCTGTCCGTTTGCTCGAAACAGTGCTCGGCGGAGGGTGGCGCGAACCAATTCCACGGTCACGGTGAACTGCTCTCCGTCGACGTCCTCCGTCGCGGGCGCGATCTGATTCCAGAACACGCTCGTACGCGCGTCCGATGGAATCGTCACGCTCGTCACGATCTCCGCGCGATTGGCGAACACAGTCGCCGCTGCGATCCGTGCCGCGCACCCATAGATCTGTGACTCCGTAAATGGCGAGGTCTGCTCACGCATCTGCCGCCCTTCGTTCGATTCACCGCACAGAAGCAGGCAACCCTTCCTGTACAGTTCTTCGTGTGTTTGAGGTAAGGCTTGGCCTTGCTGCGCGAGGCCGAGAAAGAAGCTCAACGTGACTGGTCGGGCGGCGAGTGCGCCTGCCCGGCGAACTGAAGTTAGAAAAGGCTCGGCATCCACACCCGCTTCAGCGGCCGCGAGCGCGACGTCTGCTTCACGCAACGGCGCGATCACGCGGATTGCAGCACCGGGCCATCGCTTGCGGAGAAACTCCTCGAGATCGCGCTGCCACTCCGTTGTGCGGCAACTGAGGCGTAGCTTCAGTCGCGCGAGCGGGAGTCGCTCGAGCGCTCGCCGAATGTGCGCTGCCATGGTATGCAAGTTGGCCAGGGACTCGTCGAGACCGTCGAGGAACAGCTCCAGCATTGTGTCGTCGGTCAGCCACTGCGCGATCCGCGGTTCTTCAAAGATCGCCTGATCAAGCGCGTACTCGCTCCCGATTGCGCCCAACTCGATGTGCACGACCCGGTCGTTTCCACGGCTGGCGATGGCGCTGCGGAGCGCTTGTTCCACGAGGTGCGTCTTGCCGATGCCCGGGTCGCCGAGGATCACCGAACACTCCGAGAGCAGAGTGATGTCGATCCGTGTGACGTGCGGATTGGCGTACGCGTGCGCGAGGGGATCGGCCAGGAAGCCATGCTCATCGAGCTGAGGTTCGTGCGAGGGCACGTGCCAGAAACGGTCGCGAATCGAGTAGTCCATGTCGCCACGATTGTAGCGAGGCACGGTCAGGGCTGCGACGATCTCCTTATGGGCATCCGCGACGCTCTCGTTTTCAACGCACGACCCTATCGAGACTTGTCACCGCCATCGTCGCTTCCGATCAGGTCGATATGTTCTCCGGAGAGCACCTTCCGGAGAAAGGGATTGCCGCCGGCCTTGCGCCGCGCGAACTCCTCGGGGGTGTAAAGCGTCGGGTGAATGCTGCGGCCCAGTAGCTTTTCGGCTGGGGCCAGCTTTGCGAACAACTCTTCGAGAGTGAGGGCTCCGGCGACGACGAGCAGATCGATGTCGCTGCCGGCGTGCGCTTCGCCTTTCGCCACCGAGCCGTAGACAAGGGCGCGATCGATTCGCTTGGCAAGCGGCCGGAGTGCGGATCGCAACGGATCGATGAGGCCGACCGTCTTCATCACGATTCCCCGAAGCTCCGCGAAAATGGGCGCGTTTTGGTTTGCCTGATAGTGCTTCTGGCTGCCGATGAGCCTCGTGGTGACAAGGCGGCTCCCTACGAGCCGGGCCAACTCGCGTTGAATCGCGCCCGAGCCCGAGCCGGTTTGCGCGATCAGTTCCTGTTGGAAATAGGTTCGCTCCGTATTGCCGAAAAGGAGCCGGAGGATGCGCTGCTGGGTGGTCGTGAAGAGGGCATCGGCAAGGCTGGTCGAGCGTGTACCCGCTCGCCGATGCAACACATTTAGACTCGTTCTCGTCGTGCCCATTTCGGGCATTGTACTGCCCAAACAGGGCAGATGAAGCTTGAGGGCTCGAGGCGCGACGGTCTTCGGGGCCGGCTTCGACGACTTCACCGATTACTACGCGACGAAGCCCAAGGATGAATCGTCGGCGGACCCGGCTCGGCCGTTTGGGTCGCCGGGCGAACCGGCTGACGACGTGCCGATGATGTCGATGGAGATCCTGCTCCCGGAGGGGGATCTTGAACTCTTTGCCGGAATGGGCCCGTCCGGCGCGCGGGCAGCCACCGCTTCCAGAACCAACCGATCGCCGCCGCCTTCAGCCTTCCAACGGAGGAGGGTCGAGTGGTTTAAGGCAGCGGTCTTGAAAACCGCCGTACCGGAAACGGTACCGTGGGTTCGAATCCCAACTCCTCCGCCAAATGACAACGTTTGCCGATTCAGTGTTTGCGTGTCAGCGCTAAGGAACTTATAGTTGGCAGATCGCAAACATTGCAGAAAACGCAAGAGAAACACAAGTAGATTGCGCGAAACCGCAAGCACTTTCGTTTCAGCCGGATACACGCGGCCCTACCCTAAGAGGGATGGATGTTCTCGAGCGGCTCCACCTCGCAGTGAAGGCCAGCAAGCTCTCGAAGAAAGTCGTCGCGGCCCGCGCGGGCATGAGTCCCTTCAAACTCAGTCGTCTTTTGAATGGAAGGGTCAAGCGTGCCGACCTTGCGGCCATCGAGTCAGTGCTGGCTGCAATCGGCAAGCGGATGGATGACCTTTACGCCGGCTCTTCGTCGACCAACATCCGGCATGCGCTGCGGGTTCTGACGGAATTCGTCGATACGCACGAGTCGCCTCGACCGCCCGTCGCGACGCCCGCGGCCGCCGTGGCGCGCATCGGTCCGAAAAAACGGAAGTCGAGAACGGTAACGGCACATGACGTTGCCGCGAACCCGAATGCGATTTTGCTGGATTCCAGCGAAACTGTACGCAGAAAGGTTCCAAATGAGCTTTGGAATCGGGGGGCACGGGGAGGAGCGCGGGTTGTCGGCGACTCCATGATCGACGCCGGTATTCGCGATGGCGACGAAGTCTTCTACGTGCCCGAGGTCGACCCGCGTGCCGCGCAGCGCAAGATTGTCGTCATCCGCGTCAATACGGCGGTATTTCTGAAGTATTACCACGAGAGCAACGGACAGAAACTTCTTGTGAGTGCGAAGCCAGGACTCACTCCCATGATCCTAAGACCCGACGATGACGTGCAGTTGTATGGCATCGTCGTGCTTCCACGCTCACTCAGCCTCGGACCAGCGCGGTCGTCATCAGCGCCTCGAAAACGTCGTTGACTTAAGTCCTGGCGAAGACGCAACTGGTCGGAAAGCTCGTCCGCGCGTCACGCGAATCACGGCTGCGACAACCTCCTCATCAACATCCGCGACTACCTCCTGAGGCGTTCTGGCCGTTATGCCTCGCCGATCACCGATTTCCGCTGCTCGGTTGATGAGATGGAAGTGCGAACGTACCGCGAAGTCGCTCGACCGGCTGCGATTCACTGGAGCGTGGCGTCGAAAGAGTGCCGGTTCACCGTCAACATCGCCAATCTTGGTGTGATCGAATCATACTTGTGGTGGCGTGCGTCATACTTGAGTGATCGCCTGCCGCACTTGTATGGTTTTCGATCACACTCATGTGACTACTGAATCATACTTATATGGTACGCGATCGCACTCATATGATCCTTCGACATACATGTTTGACCGGTCGTCCCACTCGTGTGACGTTCGGTCACACTTATCTGATTATGAGTCAAACTTATGTGACGCACGATCACACTCATATGACTCATCGTCATACTAGTGTGATCATGATGACCCATCGTTCTTCGAAGAAGTCTTCGGCCGCTTTGTTTCACGGTTTTTCGCTTGAGGAACCAGCGTTTCCCGTCTTTCGTCACCGAAATCCCGGTCGATCTGCCGTCTTTGCGGCGCAACATCACCCGAACGGTGTTCACGAAGTTCCTCGAACGTGTCTTGAAGCCGCCAGCCCGAAGCGCGGCGGCAATCTCTGTCGAGTTCTTCGGCGTATCGACCGTTGAAAGGTAATGAGCCGTCGCCTCGTAGATGTCGAGCAGCGTATATGGTCCGATTCCGCGCGGCAAGCTTGCCTGCGCGGCGGTAGTGTCCTAATTTGAACGGCTCAGTTCGTTGCGGCATCGAGGGTGCTCCTGATCCATTCGGAAACGTTCTGATTGCTTGCCTTCGCAGCTTTCTCGACTCGCCGGAGTAGGTCCGGGTTGAACCGCACCGGGACGATGTGCGCCTTCGCGTGACCCTTCGCTAACTTTGGGCGACCGGGCTTTCTGACTTTAGGCTGACTCAAGGTTTCTGAACTCCTGCACGATGACGGCTCGCACCGCCTGCCGTGCTGACTCGATTGGATGGCTGTGCAGCACCGTGACGTGTCGCCGTGGTGCTGCGGGGTCGTCGGTATCGTGCGCCCATGCGTAGACGCGGCTGGCCGTGGGATGGCCGTAGAGGTCGAATACCTCCACGACTCCCTCCCAAACCGTTTTGCCTCTAAATGTCTCTTTGACCGGCACGCTCTCGACATGCGCAGCGTCCGCGCCGTGAAGGCGTCGGATCACTTCGCACAACTCTTCGATGTGCGTCATCCGGTTGCTACCTCTACCAGTTGACGAACGGTCCACGGCGACGATACAACCTCGGCAGCCATGGCGGGCGTGCAGCGGAGCGTCTCGTGGCGCTTCACTAGGTTGTAGTACGCGAAGTGCAGCGCAACCGCCGCCTCAAAGTTCTCCAGCTTCTTGCTGAAGGCGTGAGTCAGGCGGGTCAGGCGGCGCATGTGCTGGCGTGTCGTGGCGTTCAGACGCTCAACATAGCTAGTGTTCGCCGCCTTCATGTCGGGATCGCCCTGCACGACGCGCTTCTCTACGGTCAGGATGCGTGCGGCGCTGTAGCGGCGCTCCGGCGTTTTTGACTGGTCTTCCGTGTACGTCTTGATGACTTGCGCGAAGTCAACATCGGCACCGAACGCCAGTTCCACGGCTTCGACGTACGCTGCGAGTCCATCGGCTGAAAGCTGCACCCGGTTGCGCATGCGCGATTTGATGTCCGCGACGAAGGCGTTAGCGGTCTCGCTGTCTCGCTTCCCGACCTTGAACGCCGGAACGAGTTTCGTTTCGGAATCGATCGCGCAGAACGTCCACGCGTCGCCCATGGAAGGATCATCAGACGGCGCAACGTGGCGCTGCTTCTTGCCGATGTATCCCCAAATCTCGTCCATCTGGAGGTGCGTGCAGGTTAGGTCGCGCATGATGGCGTCCTGAATCTTCGCGCATCCCTGCCCGACCTTCACGCCGAGGCGCATGATGGTGTCACGGTGGACGCCGGTCATACGCTCGATGGATCGGATGCTTGATCCTTCGGCGAGAGAGCCGATGATGACTACCTGCTTGTCAAAGTCGAGTACGTTTGTCATGTGAGATAGTGTATTACACAAATATGAGCTTGTCCAGAGTTTTTGTGTTACAGTTTCTTCATGAAAATACTGATGCTGGCGCTACTCATTTCGCTGCCCGCCGTAGGTCAGCAAGTCATACCCGCCGCCAAAAACGACACCGCTCCCCAGAAGGCAGAGAAGGCCACCGGCGGGGTCGTGCTCTCCGAGGACAAAAAACCACCCTATGACCACACCACAACCGCTGACGGCAAGAAGCCCGCAGCCGTAAAACCTCCGGTGCCGCAGCAGAACTGCCCAGAACGCTTCTGGATATGGCTTAAGTCGCTCAACAATTCGGATTGGCTTCTCGTGGTGACTACGCTCTATCTCTTCGCTACCGTCAAGATTTGGCGGGCTATGGTGAAGTCCAACGAACACGCCGAGAAGACATACGGGGAGAGCAAGAAATCCGCCGATGCAGACCGAGAGCTGACGCGCAGGCAGCTTGAAGCCTACGAGAGGCCATGGGTGACCGCTTCGTTTGAAGCCTGCGGCTTTCTCCAAGTCGGCATGACTGGCAACTTGGGGGTGCTTTTTAGAGTATGGTTGGAAAATATCGGCCACTCCATCGCAACACATATCAGCTTCGAGGTTGAAATAGTTCCTGTTGAACCTACCGATTATCGGCATGTTGTTGCGACGCAAGACCGTATAGCTCAAAGACTCAAGCCGCTGACTTCCGGGCCTGTGCTGTTCGCAGGTGAAAAGGTCGCAAATTTTGTTCGGCTCAATCTCGTCGAGGTCGAGAAATACGCTGTTAATTTCGAAGGGGAAGGGCGGTACCTGTTTTTGTGTCTTGCCGTCGTCATTAAGTATTGCTACCCCACGTCGGACCGGGAACATACGACCCGAGTCGGGTTCACTTTTGGCAACGAAAGGGAGTTTATGGGGGGCTGGTTGCTCGTTAAACTTGGAGAGGAATTGCCGCCAGAAAAGATTACCATTCTTACATTGCCATCCGGCGGTGGCGCAGACTAAGGCCAGCGCCGCAACGATCGCCAGCACCAGCCCTACAAAAACGAAACCCACCTGTGCCGAAGAGCCTACAACTTCATGCGCTTCAGCGTCGGCAGCGTGAACTCGCTCAGCAGCTCCGACGCATCGACGCTGAGCGCCTTCGCCAGCTTGAGCAGGACGGTCAGCGTCGGCACGTTCTCCCCGCGCTCGACGAAGCCGACGTAGTCCGCCGTCAGGTTCGCCGCTTCCGCCAGTCGTTCCTGACTCAGGCCGCGCTCGTTCCGAAGTCGGCGCAACGTATCGCCGAACCGCTGCCCCTCCGGGCTCCGTACCTTCCGACGTGACATCTGAGTTGTACCCTAACCATAGAGCGGTGTTAGACTCCATCCCACTATAGTTAGGTGGGAGGCTTCGATGGACAAGTGTCAGCGCATCCGTTCGCTCTTTCTGGACCGGGCAGACTCGTATACGTTGCTGGAGGTCGCTACGCTCACGGACACCCCTGTCCGCACACTGCGGCGGGAGGTTGCGGCTGGACTCCGTGACGCCGTGAAGGTTGGCCGGGAATGGCGCTTCGCGTGGCGTCAGGCCGTCTACGTGGCGATGGAGCGGTGGACGCTTGTCGAGATCGAAGACGCACTCGGAGACGACGCCAGAGCCGTCCTGCCGCCCATGTTGGCCCTTCGCGCCGTCACCGTCCGCCTTCCCGAGTACATCGTCCGGGCGTTCGAAGCGGTTGCCGCTCAGGACGGGACGACGCTTGACGCCGCCCTCGGCTTCGAACTGATCGAGTTCGCCGGGTCGAACCTGACGCGGCTGGAAGGATCGATTCCGGGCTACCGGGAGGCTTACCTTTTCCCGTGTCCGCCGGGCGGCCCCGCAAATTAGGACACTACCTGCGCGGCACTGGCAGCCGTAGTTGCGGCGGCGCCCGGCGGCACGTTCGCCACTCCCGTTTCGTCGCCGGCCGCGACTGCGCCTCCCTCTTCCAGTGCCGCGATCACGCGGTCGACGCGCGAGAGATCGGCCGCAAGCCGCTCCCGCTCCTGCCGCATCTCCGCGAGCACGTCGTCAATCTTTCCCATGCGCCAAGTATGCATCTGGAGCGGGCAGGACGGTTCAAGAAATCGTCTCGGATGCCCGGCAGGTAAAGCCGAAGGGACGCAGGTGATGATCTCTGTGCTCTCAGTGCCCTGTGGTTATCGGGTCTCTTCCTAAAGGCGCGGCAGCAGCATTGCCGCTATCATCGCCTTCGTGCCCCGCGTCGCTGCGCTCGTCGCGCTCTTCCTGGCCGTCGCCGCCAACGCCCAGACGATCGTCTGGAACAAATATGACCCGATGGCCGTGCGCACGAACCGCACCGCCGACGTCTCGCTCGAGGCGCAGACGACCGGGGCGGTCTCGGGGATGCGACTCGATTACGCGAACGGCGGGTCGCTTGCGCTGACGCAAAATTCGCCGGGCCATTGGGTGGCGTCCGTTCCCGCGGCCAAGGTGCTCGATGGTTATGCGGCCGATGACGTCAACCACAACTTCGTCGGATTCATCCGGCTGCTCGCGTCGGACGGTTCGACTATCAGTTCGTACAACAGCTTCATCCAGGTCCTCGACGACCGCGTCCCCTCCATCACCATTCGCACCCTCGGCGGCAACGCCCGCGCGACGACGCGCATCCTCAACCTCTTCCGGCCGGCGCTCGACGCAGATCACGTACAGGGAGCTGCCCAGCAGTTCTACGGTTATTACCATGATGACTACGACTTCCTGCAGGTCGTCTTCGTCGAGCCGTCGTATCCGGCGAACCGCTATCACTTCGCTGTGCGCAACGACATCGACGGCATCGGCGAGACGAAATTCAACTCGGCACCGGCGTATGGAAGCGCCGGCAAGCTGCAGGGCATCACCGTCTATCCGGTCGATTTCTTTTTCGACGCGGGCGAGACGGCGTTCTCGCACGAGCTCGGACACCAGTGGGTGCTCTTCCTGAAGAACAGTGCGCTGCTGCCGGGGCCACACTGGCCGCCGTCGACGATGGCCCACGGCGTCATGGGATTCAACATCCCCGGCAGCTCCGTCGGCGGCGACTTTCCGTACGACGTCACCGCCGTGACGCCGACGACCGCGCGGATCACCGACGCGCCGGTGACGAACGAGTTCAGCGACTTCGATCTCTACCTGATGGGCCTCCTCCCAGCCTCCGCTGTCAAGCCGGGAATCATCGTGCAGGGAAGCGCGTGCAGCGGTTGCGTGCTCCCGAGCAGCACGATCACGATCAACGACGTCATCGCCGTCAACGGACCGCGCGTCCCCGACGCTGTCGCAGCGCCGAAGTTCTTCGACGTCGCCGTGGTCGTCATCTCGCGCGATCGTCTGCTGACCGACGATGAGATGGCCATCCTGGAGTACTTCGCCGCGCGCGGCGAGGCCACGACCACACTTCCTTTCACCTCAGGCTTCGGGCGCGGAACGACGAAGCCGTTCTACCTCGCCACGCGCGGATTGGGACACGTCGATCTGCGACTCGAGCACCCGCCGCGCCGGCGGAGCGTGCGGCACTGAAGCGATAGCTCGCCGTCATTTGCTGCGTCGGGCTGCTTTGCGCCGCGAAATGTAAGAAGTATGTAAAGCGGAATCCCTCAGTGTCTTCGTGCGTACATCCACAGAACTGACCGACTGTCACGCCGAGGAACGAATGAGAAAACTGCTGCTGAATCTGCACCTGTACGCGACGCTCGTCGCCGGGATCTTCGTCGTGATCCTCGGGTTGACCGGTTCGATCATCGCCTTTGAGGCGCAGCTCGACCGTCTCTTCAACCCGTCGCTGTTCGACATCGCGCCACAAGCGTCGGCGCCACTGCCACTATCAACGCTTGCGGCGGCCGTGCAGCGTCGCTTTCCCGGCAGCAAGGTCGACGGCTTCGTCCTGGCGCAACATCCTGACACCGCGCACGTCGCTTTCATCTCAGGAGCGGCGGTCTTCGTGAACGGCTATACCGGCGCGATCCTCGGCACGCGGCGCGGAACGACTCTGATCAACCGCATCCATCAGATTCATACGCACCTGCTGGCTGGCAAGGCCGGCGAAGCAATCATGGATGCCGCCGGCGTCGTCATGCTCTTTCTCGTCGTCTCCGGCGTGATTCTCTGGTGGAAGTACAAGAAGGTCTCGATCAAGTGGAACGTCTCGCTGTTTCGGGCGATGTTCGACCTCCACAACGCCACCGGGATTCTCAGCGCACTCTTTCTGCTGCTCCTCGCGCTGACCTCGATCGGGATCGCGTTCGAGAATCCGATCGCCCGCTGGACGTACAAGGCCACCGGGACGAAACCGATCGCACGTTCGCTGCCATCGACTCCGCGCGAAGGCGCCACACCGATCGATCCGGATGAGGTGCTCCGCATCGCGAAGACGGCCGAGCCGGGAGCAACACCTCTCTCCATCGACTATCCCGAGGACAAGACGGACTCATACAACGTGCGCATGCGCTTCCCCGAGGACCGAACGCCGGTCGGGCGGTCGTGGGTGAGCATCGATCAGTACAGCGGAAAGGTGCTGGTCGCGCAGAATTCGCGCACCGCACCGCTGGCCGTGCGCGCCTCGCTGATGAACCGCCAGATCCACACCGGCGACGTATTCGGAACCCCATCAAGGATCGTGATGTCCGCCTCCAGCCTGCTCGCAGTCCTGCAGGCGTTCAGCGGCGTGGTGATGTGGTGGAAGAGGAGGAAATAGGAGCCTCTTTGTAAGATTCTCCGCCGTACTTCACCCAAGCAGGGACGTTGACGAATTTCGACCTCCGCCCTGACCGCACTCGGGCGAGGACGCCCGAGTGCCCGCGGTCGAGACGACCGCACTCCTTACCCATGCCTCGGAGCGCTGAGGAGTGCGGTCGTCTCGACCGCGGCCATCGAGGCGTCCCGCCTCGGTGGTTGGGCCGGGCCGAGCTCTTGCGAGGGAACTGAGAGCAGCTGGGCTAGACGTTGACCTGAATCGACTGTGAGCGCGGTTCGGAGATTTCGCCAATGCCCGGCCGCGGTTCTCTCCGACATCGCCAGCGATTCCTCTCCTTCGATTAAGATTCTGCCGCTTCGGAACGCCAAGTTCGAGAGAGGTCATCGATGCGCCAACGATTTGCTTGCACCCTAGCGGTCATCCTTTCACTCGCAGCTTCACTTTTCGCTCAGCCGGCAAAAAAAGATGCGAAGGCCGCGAAGGCATCTGCTCCAACCGCAGCGCCCGACTCCAAGGAGAAAGAATCCAAGTACGGCGAGAAGACCTTCGCCGGACTCGAGCTTCGCGAGATCGGCCCGGCGCTCACCTCGGGGCGCATCATCGATCTTGCTGTCGATTCGAAAGATGCGCGTGTCTGGTTCGTCGCTACGGCGGGCGGTGGCGTGTGGAAGACGACGAATGGCGGGACGACGTTCAAGCCGGTGTTCGACGGCGAGAAGTCGTTCTCCATCGGCTGCGTGACCATCGATCCGCATGACTCGCTCGTGGTCTGGGTGGGGTCGGGGGAGAACAACAGTCAGCGATCCGTTTCGATGGGCGACGGCGTCTACAAATCGGTGGACGGCGGGAAGAGCTGGAAGAACGTCGGGCTCGAGAAGTCGGAGCACATCGGAAAGATCGTCGTCGATCCACGCGACTCGAACGTCGTCTATGTCGCGGCGCAGGGGCCGTTGTGGGCGCCGGGCGGCGACCGCGGACTCTACAAGACGACCGACGGCGGCAAGACGTGGAATCGCGCGTTGAACATCAGCGAGAACACCGGCGTCACCGACGTCGTGCTCGATCCCACCAACCCCGACATCCTCTTCGCTGCGGCGTATCAGCGCCGCCGCCACGTCTTCACGCTCATCGACGGCGGACCGGAATCTTCGATCCACAAATCGACCGATGGTGGCAAGACCTGGACGAAGTTGAAGGACGGCTTGCCGAAAGAAGACATGGGCCGCATCGGCCTGGCGCTCGCGCCGCACAATCCGAAGGTCGTCTACGCCACGATCGAATCGACGCGCAAGGCGGGCGGCATCTTCATCTCCAAGGACGGCGGATCGTCGTGGAAGAAACAGAACGACTACAACGCCCAGGGGCAGTACTACGGCGAGATCTTCGTCGATCCGAATGATGACAATCGCATCTACTCCGCCGACGTCTGGGTGCGCGTCAGCGACGACGGCGGCAAGACGTGGCGCAAGCTCGACGAGAAGTGGAAGCATCCCGACAACCACGTCATCTGGATCGATCCGGCCAGCAGCGATCACCTCATCATCGGCTGCGACGGCGGCCTTTACGAGTCGTTCGACCGCGCCGAGTCGTGGAACTTCAAGGCCAACCTTCCGGTCACGCAGTTCTACCGCGTGAGCGCTGACGACGCCCTTCCTTTCTACAGCGTCTATGGCGGCACGCAGGACAACTTCTCCCTCGGCGGGCCCGCACGCACGACCGATGCGAAAGGCATCAGCAACGCCGACTGGTATGTCACGCAGGGCGGGGACGGATTCCGCTCCGTTCCCGATCCGAAAGACTCGAACATCATTTATGCCGAGTCGCAGAATGGCGGCCTGGTGCGCTTCGACAAACGCACCGGCGAGATTCTCGACATCCAGCCGCAGCCGACAGGCACGATGGATCCGCTGCGCTTGAACTGGGACTCGCCGATCATCGTCAGCCCCCACGATAGCAACCGCCTTTACTTCGCCGGGCAGTATCTCTTCCGCAGCGATGACCGTGGCAGCGAATGGAAAGCGATCAGCCCCGATCTCACCCGCCATATCAATCGCAACACGCTGCCGATCATGGGACGGGTGTGGGGTGTCGACGCCGTGGCCAAGGGTGCGTCGACGTCGTGGTACGGCAACATCGTCTCGCTGGCCGAGTCGCCGTTGCAGGAGGGGCTGATCTACGTTGGCACCGACGACGGTCTCGTTCAGGTCACCGAGGATGGCGGCAAGAACTGGAGGAAGATCGATCACTTCGCCGGCGTGCCTGATGTTACGTACGTTTCGCGCCTGGAGGCATCGCAGCATGATGCGAACGTCGTCTACGCCGCGTTCGACAATCACAACACCGGCGATTACAAACCGTACGTGTTGAAGAGCAGCGATCGCGGCAAGACTTGGACTTCGATCGCCGGCGATCTGCCCGCGCGCGGCAGTGCCTACGCGCTCGTCGAGGACCGCGTTGATCCGAAGCTCTTGTATGTCGGAACGGAGTATGGGCTCTTCGTCTCGCAGAACGGCGGCTCGTCGTGGTTCCAGTTGAAAGGCAGTTTCCCGACGGTGGCCGTGCGCGACCTCTGGTTCCAGAAGCGTCACGACGATCTCGTCATCGCCACCTTCGGCCGCGGCTTCTGGGTACTTGATGACGTCAGCCCGCTACGCGCGATGACGCCGGCGATCGCCGCCAACGAGGCGACGCTCTTCCCGACGCGCGACGCCGATCTCTTCGTCGAGCGCGCCCAGTACGGGCTGCCGGGCAAGTCATTTCAGGGCGCGTCGTTCTTTAGCGCGCCGAACCCGCCGTTCGGCGCGGTCTTCACGTACTACCTCAAGGACGAGCTCAAGAGCCGCCGCAAGCAGCGCCAGGAGGCGGAATCGAAGATCGACCAGGATAAGAGTAATGAACCGGGGCACGCACCGCCGCCGTATCCGACGCTCGATCAATTGCGCGCCGAGGAGAGGGAGATCGAGCCGGCGGTAGTGATGATCGTGAGCGACGAAGAGGGGAACGTAGTCCGGCGCGTGAGCGGTCCGGCTAAAGCGGGCTTCCATCGCGTGGCGTGGGATCTTCGCTATCCGCCGCCGAACCCGATCGAGTTGAAGGAGCCCGAGGCCGACGTCTTCTCGCCGCCGCCGGGTGGCCCGCTCGTCGCGCCGGGCAAGTACACAGTGCGCGTCGCCAAGCGCATCGACGGCGTCGAGACCGCGCTCGGAACGCCGCAGACCTTCAACGTCGTCCCGCTCTATCTCTCGATCATGAAGGAGAGCGACCGCGCCGCTGTGCTCGACTTCCAGAGGAAGGCCGCAGCTCTGCAGCGCACGTTGATGGGCGCCGCCCGCGCCACGCAGGAAGGGTTGACCCGCATTCAGTACATCCGCCGCGCCCTCGACGAGATCGCCGGCCCCGATCCGAAGCTCCTTGCAAAGGTGAACACGATCGACCTGTCATTGCGCGACATCAACGACCAGCTCAACGGCGATCCAATCCTTCGCCGCGCCAACGAGCCCTTCGCTCCCTCGCTGCTCGATCGCGTCAACACCGCAGTAAACGGCCTGACAACGACCGCTCCTCCGACAGCCACACACCGCGAAGAGCTCGCCTTCGCCCAACAGCAAACCGCCCCGCTCCTCGACCGCCTGCGCAAACTGATCGAAGTCGATCTTGCGGATGTGGAGAAGCAGATGAACGCCCGCGGTGCACCGTGGACGCCGGGGAGGATTCCGCAGTGAAGTTCGTTTGATTTATCGGTTCGAAGGTCTATGTCACCACAGAGACACAGAGGGCACAGAGTTGGTTTTTTCTCTATGTTCTCTGTGCCTCTGTGGTGAGTTTTTTCTTGAATCAATTACCGATTACGGCAGTTCCCGCGCACCTCGATACATCACGTACAACGAGACCATCTGAATGACGTGGTAGAGATCATTGTGATTGAAATGAGTGAAGGGATCGATGTGGGACGCCTGCACGACGGCGGCCAGCGCGGCGATTGCGATTCCTGAAATGATCAGCGCGCACGCCCGTGGCGCGATCCGGTAGCGCGCGGTACAAATCACCAGCGTGGCAAGCATTAGAAGGCCGTAGAACACGATGATGTAGATGAACTCGTCGTGTGTGGTCATCCAGGCGAGGTAGGTCACGAAGAGCACGCTGGCGGCGATTGACGTCGCACGCGCCATCCGTTGCGAGGCGAGGCCTTGCGTCGAGCCGCAGAAGAGGAGCAGGCCGGCGGCGCCGACTGCGGCTGCGGTGATCTTCCATAGAATCAGGAGCAGAAGCGGCGATAGCACTGGCTGGAAGGCGTGATAGAGGCCGCCTGTGAGCGAGCCGAGGCCGGAGGCGAGGAAGGCGAAGCTCCAGAGCGAGAGGGCGCGGCTCTTGCCGCCGCGCAGGCGGATACCGAACGTCAGGCTGAGAACGCAGAGGATGAGATCGGTCAACGCGGTCATCGGTTCGGCGATCATCGGGTTCTCACGCGAAGACGCGAAGACGCGAAGGGGGTTGCGGCGATGTCTTTCGCGGCTTCGCGTCTTCGCGTGAGCAGTTGTCGTTTCACGCCCCGAACATATCGCGATAGTGCCGGTACCAATCGCTTTGAAAGCGTTCGTCGGGATCGTAGTGGCGCTTGAGGGCGAGGAAATCGGCGAACTGCGGATAGCAGCTCTCCACCTGATCGCGCCGCGCGAAGCGGTGATAGGTGAGGTAGTAACTCCCGCCGCGCGCGATGGCCATGTCGATGAGTCTTCGGAACGCATCAGCGGATGATTGCAAGCCTTCGGTTGTGTGCTCGACATGCAGATTGAAAATCACGCAGGCGTAGGACTCTCTCGCCCACACGAGAAACGACTCGCTGTCCTTCTCGATCATGCGGATCGTGCCGTAGATGATCGGAACCTTGTGCGCGAGAAAGTCAGCGCGGGTCTCGTCCATGAAATCGATCAGGCGCGCCCGAGGAACGTAGATTTCGGTGATCATCTCGGTGGCCCGCGAGCCGGTTTGCGCGTCGACTGCGTGATGGTAGTCGTCGATGTAGAGGCCCGACTGATGGGTGTCGGATGGATAGATCTGACCGCTCGTGCTCTGGTAGTACGTGCTGTAGACCTCGTAGACGCGGCGGCGATCGAAGTGTGCGAGAGCGATGAGCTCTTCCCAATCGCCAACGCCCAGTTCACGCGCGGTTCCGAGCGGCAGATCGGTCGGGCGGTAGCAGGCAAAGACGCCCTCTCTCATGAAACCGGCCGATGTCTCGTCGATCGAGAACTGGAAGTCGCCGTAGAGATAGCCGTCAGCAATTCTTTGCTGGATTGCCTCGACGATCCCTTCGATGCTGCGGATCTCGACGACGCGCTGCACGCGGCTGCGAGGACGGAGGCGAAGCGCAACGGCGGTGATGACGCCGAAGAGTCCGTAGCCGCCGATAGCGAGTGAGAAGAGCTCGCGATTCTCTTCGCGGCTGCAGCGCAGCGCTTCGCCGTTGTGGTCGATCAGCGTGAAGGCCTCGACGTCATTGATGATCGGCGGCCAGATCAGTCCGCGTCCATGAACGTTGGACGCGAGCGCGCCGCCGAGGGTGAGCCGGTCGGCGCCGGTCTGCTTCTGAACAATGCACCACGAGCGTTCGCTCCCTTCCTGCATCAACTCCAATCCGCGCATCAGCTCCGGCCACTGAATCCCTGCCTCGACCTCGGCGACTCCGCGAACGGACTCGAGTGCGACGATGCAATTGAGCGGGCGCATGTCGAGATGCACGGTTCCGGCGCCGAACTGCTGTCCGCCCATCGAGTGCCGGCCGCCGGAGATGGAGATGGATTGGTGATCGCGAGCCGCGTCGCGAACCGCTTGCTGTACCGCCTCCTGCGAAGCGACAGGGATGACGCGATCCACGCGCGTCTCGTTCAGTTGGGAGTGGATGTCGTTGAGGAGAATGGACCTCATAGTGCTGGATCCGGCAAGTGAAGCGGGAGCGCTGGCGTCCTCGCCGGCTGGCTGGGAGCCGTCCTCGGCTCCCGTGGTGCGTTCGGCGGCGAGGACGCCGCCGGGCCAGCCGCCGAGGACGGCAGCGTTCCCTCGCGCAGGAAGGACACATCACGGAACCTGGACGATCGCCGCATGGTGGCATTCTGACGCCAAACGATTGCACTGATCTGTGAGCGAATTGTGAAGCGGCTAAGATTGGACAACGAGCGCTCCCGTTGACCACCGATCCCACTCCCAGCGTTCCGGAACGATTCCGCTCCGCGTTTCGCGCGTCGACGCTGGCCACGATCCAGCGGCAATCGAGCAAGTTTCAGTTGCGCGGCGTGCTCTTTTTCCGCGGCGCGTCGACGGCGTATGTCGTCGAGAGTGAGCGGCGGAGCTTTCAACCGATGCTCGTGGTCGACTCGCGGCGCGTGATCTCGGCGCGCTGCGCGTGCGATCCCGGAATGAAGACCGACGATCTCTGCCGCCACCTTGGCGTTTTGATCGCGCGCACCGCGGACGCGGATGGCGCGCTGCCGTTCGAGCGATTCGAAACGAGCGTCTGGCGAGCGATCGGATTCGCGGCATCGGCGGAAGGAAGAGCGATGGCGCTCGACGGCGAAAGCGATCCGCGAGAGCTATTGCTGCGCAAGAGCGTGCTCACCGATCAGGAGCAGGCGCTGCTCAAGCGCGGATCGGGAAGCGCACGTCTGCTGTGGGAGGCGTCGTCGTGGTATCGCTGGGCTCAGGCGAGATTTGCTGAAGACCCAATGGCCGAGCGAGCTTCGCTGGAGTTGCGGGATGGATCGCTCATGTTCGGCGACATCGCGGTGCCCGCCGCCGCGGTCGAGCCGATCGTCACGAGCGGAATCGCGGCGCGTTCCGGTTTCGATGTCGCGCCACTGTCGATGACTGCGTCGTTGCGGATCGAGCTCACGGAAGCACGCGCCTTGCGATTCGTTCCGGTACTGCTGCGAGACGACGAGAAAAACGTAGGTCGGACTCTCCAGTCCGACGGTTCTCTTCCCGCGGCGACAGGAAGTCGGACTGGAGAGTCCGACCTACGTAAGTCCATTCATGTCCGTGCTGATCTGAAGCAATTCGGCCGATTTTTTCTCGTCGATGGCGCCTTCGCCTCGCTCCGGCCGGCGCCTCCGATGTTCGTCGAGCAGAGCTTGCGCACGCAAGCGTCGTTGTTCGATGAGCGCACGCCCTCCGGGATCGCACTCGAGCGCGAGACGATCATTCCGGAGGCCGAGGTGTTTGCGTTTCTGGAACGGCATCGTGACGAGCTGGCGGCGATGCCCGCGGCGCTCGCGCCAGAATCCGTGCGCAACGCGAAACCGGTGCGATTGGAGGGCGAGGTCACCTTCGATTTCGGCGCGCCGCGCGGCAACGCACTCGAGGTCACGGTCACCTTCGAGACTGGCGTCACCGCCGCAGAGATCGTCCGCGCTCGCCGCGAAGGCATCCGCGCGCTCAATCGCGGCGACGTCTGGATCGACGTGCGTGATCCGCAGTTCGACTGCCTCGATTCCGTTTCGATACGCGACGACGGCCGGCTGGTCGTCACGCCGCTCGACGTGCTTCGGATCCGCGCCACGCTGCGCGGCCGGGCGATCTTTCGCGGCGATGCCTCCGGCCGCGACGTCTTCCGGATGTTTGATCAGGTCGACGTTTCCAGCGAGGCACCGTCGCCGGCAGCGCTTGGATTCGATCTCTACGCGTATCAACAGACCGGCTATCACTGGCTCTGGCTGCTGCACCACAACGGTTTCGGCGCCCTGCTCTGCGATGACATGGGCCTCGGCAAGACGCATCAGGCGATGGCGCTCATGCGCGCGGTCACGGCCGCGAATCCGCAAACATCGATTCTCGTCGTCTGCCCGACCTCGGTGCTCGATCACTGGCGCGAAAAGCTCTCGCGATATTTGCCCGGCCAGGAGATCACGCTCACTTCCTACGGCCTCGTTCGCAGCCGTCTCGATCAGTACCGGCAAACGCGTTTCGATCTCGTCGTGCTCGATGAGATGCAGACGATCAAGAACGCCGGCACGGCCACGCATCAGGCGCTGGCGGCGCTCGACAAAGGCGTGGCCATCGGCCTCACCGGAACTCCGATCGAGAACCACGAAGGCGAGTTGCGGACGCTCCTCGATTTCGTCGTGCCCGGCTACCTGCCCGGCAACGTTGACGATCGCGCCACGCTGCGGCGTCTGGCGCGGCCGTTCGTTTTGCGTCGAACGAAAAGCCAGGTGCTCACGGAGCTGCCGCCGAAGATCGTCGACAAACGCTACTGCGAGATGTCGGAAGCGCAACGATCGCTGTATCGCGCGGTGATCGACTCGCGCGCCAAGCCATTGCAGGCGCAGCTCCGTGCCGGTGCGAGCGTTTCTTATGTTCATGTTTTCGCCGCGCTCAACTACCTCAAGCAGATCTGCAATCATCCGGCGTCGGCAGGCGGCGGTTTTCACGGCGAGGCGCCGTCAGCGAAGTGGGACCTCTTCGTCGAGCTTCTCGACGAGTGCATGGCCAGCGGTCTCAAGGTGGTCGTCTTCAGCCAGTACCTGCGGATGCTGGAGATGATCGAGCAACATTTGCATGCGCAGGCGATCGGATTCGCGTCGATCAAAGGAAGCACGAAGGATCGCGGCGGAGAAATGGCGCGCTTCCGCGACGACCTCGGTTGCCGCGTCTTCACAGCCAGCCTTCGCGCCGGCAGCCTCGGCATCGATCTCACCAGCGCGTCCGTCGTCATTCACTACGATCGCTGGTGGAACCAGGCGCGCGAGGATCAGGCCACGGATCGCGTTCACCGCATCGGCCAGAACAAAGGCGTGCAGGTGATCAAGCTGATCACGCGCGGCAGCGTGGAAGAAAAGATCGACGCCCTGATCGAGCGCAAGGGCCGCCTCGCCAACGACATCATCCTCGACGATGATCCCTCGCTCGTGAAACAGTTCACGCCGGAGGAGTTGGAGGAGTTGCTGGGCGGGTGATGGTCGCTGAAAAGCGGCGCCTCAGAACGAACCTTTCTGCAACTCCCCGGGTCCTTCTACAAAGGGATCTACTGCCACATACGGGAACTGCTGCCGGGTCTGTTTCCACAGATTCTTCAACATCGCGCCGCTGCTGTACGTCCTGCCCCTGGCTTCACCTGTCGCGACGAGTAGGCCGGCATCAACCATCGCCTTTAGATCGCGGGTGGCAATCTGCTCCGATACTTCGGCAACCGGCCGATACGTCGAGTTGCGAACACGGAACCCTACGGTTGCGTCAAACAGTGCGTAGATTGCTCTCTCCGGCAGTCCTTTGTCTTTGACCACTTCCTCAAGCTCGCCCCAGATGCTGGCAGTCCTGTCGGCACGAACGCGGAGAAGCTCGGCCTGCTGCACGTGAGCTTTGAGGTTGAAGCGAATCCACGCCCGTGTATCGTTTTCCGGGTGCCAGCTTCCCTGGCCAACCTTCGACAGCACTTCGTAGTATTCGGCGGTGTGCCGGCCCAGCCATTCCTCGATGCTGCAAAACTGCTTTTCGATGACCCCGCTTCGCGCGAGGATCAGCGTCTGGAGGCATCGCGCCATTCGGCCGTTGCCGTCGGAGAATGGATGGATCATCACAAGGTTCAGATGCGCCATCGCGGCATGAACCAGACGGGGCGTATCAACGCTCTCGAGTGAGAGGATGAGCTCGCCCATCAACGCCGGCACTTCGGCAGCCGGCGGCGCCTCGTAGACGATCTCTCGTTTTTGCTCGTTCCGAACATACATGGCGCCCGGACGCCAGCGGCCTGGGTGCTTCCGCAAGTCATAGCTCAACATCATGTAGTGCATGCTCCTGATGAAGCCTTGATTGAATTGGAAGTGCGGATCATCCGAAAGTTGGAGGACATAGGTCATGGCATGCCGGTATCCCTGAATGGCGAGCCACGTCTCCTCAGGCGTTCCCATCGGCTCCTCACCTTCCAGCGCAGCGAGTCCTTCCTCTTCAGGCACGTCATACCCTTCGATGCTGTTCGACCCAAGGACGGCTCGGGCACGCATGGCCCGGCTCAGCGAGCCTGACCAGCGAACTGAGCGCTCCGTTGCGTATCGCAGTTGATGACGGAGGCCATCGAGCTGGTCGATTACTGCCACCTCGGCGTCGTCCAGAGCAGGTGATTTGAAGATGGTCATGGCTGAAAGTAACCATCATCGCATACAGATTCTTTCAGCCTTTCGAGGCTGATACTTTCTGCATATCTATCACGGGGCGCATCTCATCAAAATTCAAGACTTTACGGGCAAGACATCCAGTCTGCTGCCGGAAGACATGGCATCCTGCCGTCGCGGAAAGAGCAAGTCACGGCGCCGTCGGGGCACTCACGCTGGTAAATAGTTACGTCGTGAAGCAGTTAGCGCCGCAAGGCTGTCCGGCGCGGCTCCGCTGATGACGCGTGTACCCTATCCGCTCCAAGATGGGCATCGAGCCAGGGACCCGACTGGGGCCGTACGAGGTTGTGGAGGCGATCGGCGCCGGTGGCATGGGGGAGGTCTACCGCGCACGCGACCCGCGCATGGATCGCTTCGTGGCCATCAAGATTCTGCCGCCGTCGTTTTCGCAGCACCCCGAGCGGTTGCGCAGGTTCGAGCTGGAAGCGCGGGCCGCCGGCAGCATCAACCATCCGAACCTCGTCACGGTGTTCGACGCCGGGATGCATCGCGACACTCCGTACATCGTTATGGAGTTTCTCGAAGGCGAGACGCTTCGCGCGAAGATCGGGCGCTATCAGGTGGGGCCGTCGGTTGGCGGCAGAGGGTCGAGCAGTTCGAGGCTGAGCATTCGGAAGGCGACCGACTATGCAGTACAGATAGCGAATGGGCTCGCCGCGGCGCACGAGCGCGGCATCGTTCATCGCGATCTCAAGCCGGAGAACATTCTCGTTACGCGCGACGGCCGCGTGAAGATCCTCGACTTCGGTCTGGCCAAACAGATGTCGTTGTCAGATGAAAAGACCGAGAGTGGGCGGACGGAGACGCAAGAGACGACACCGGGCGCGATCGTCGGGACGGTCGGCTACATGTCGCCCGAGCAGGTGCGCGGACAACAGGTAGACCACCGCACCGACATCTTCTCGCTGGGCGCGATTCTCTACGAGATGCTCACCGGCGAACGGGCGTTTCATGGTCCCTCGGCCGCCGACACCATGAGCGCGATCCTGCACGCGCATCCGGCGGACAGCGAGACGGTCGCCGAGGAGGTTTCACCGGCGCTGAGGCGCATCGTGATTCGCTCGCTTGAGAAGAATCGCGAAGAGCGATTTCAGTCGGCGCGCGATCTGGCTTTTGCGCTCGAGGCAGTCGCAACGTCGTCGGGCTCCTCCGACGCCGGCCGCGCGTCGAAGAGGCCGGCCTTTCGCTGGCAGCCCGTCATCGCTCTGCTGATCGTGCTGATCGTTTTCATTGCGGGAATGAGTCTCGCGTGGTTTCTGCGCATCCGAGTGGCCGCTCCGGGAGCGAGCTGGCATCTTCGTCAACTGACCTTCGAGTCCGGCCTGGAGTCGGAGCCGAGCGTCTTCCCGGACGGTCAGGCGTTCGTCTTCAGCAGCGACCGCAACGGGAACCGCGACATCTATTTTCAGCGCGTCGACGGTGGGAATCCGATCGACCTGACGGGCGATTCGGCTGCAGACGACTTCGAGCCGGCCATTTCGCCCGACGGACAGCAGATTGCTTTCCGGTCGGAGCGAGATGGCGGCGGAATCTTTCTCATGGGCGCGACCGGTGAATCGGTGCGTAGGCTCACGCACGCCGGCTTCAATCCGTGCTGGTCGCCGGATGGGCGGACGATCGCGTTTGCCACCGAGGACATCCAGAGTCCGCTGGCGCGCATGTCGGTCAGTCAGTTGTGGACGGTCGATGTGAGCTCGGGCGCGACGGCGAAGATCAGCTCCGGCGACGCGGTGCAGCCGAAGTGGTCGCCTGATGGAAAGCGGATTGTCTATTGGGCCGTGCAGCGGCCAGGATCGAAGCGGTCGCTTTTCACGATTCCGGCGACTGGCGGCAAGCCGGCGCAGCTCAACGACGATCGATTCGTAAACTGGAGTCCAACGTGGTCGCCGGATGGGAAGTCGATCATCTACTCGAGCGATCGCGGCGGCAGTACGAATCTCTGGCGGATCGATCTCGACGGCGACGGCCGCGCCGTTGGTCAACCGGTCGCGGTCACGAATTCGCCGCAGGCCAACATCGCGCCGGCCTTCTCGCGGGACGGTTCGAGGCTTCTGTTTTCGAGCTACACCGACGAGGCGCGTTTGATGCGCGTGGCGCTCGATCCGCTCACGGGGCGCTTCACGTCGCAACCGCAGCGCGTGGTTGGCGGCTCACGCGCGATCTACAACGCCGACATCTCGCCGGACGGATCGATGCTGGTCACGAACACGTACGGGCGGCAGGAAGATCTTTTCATCGGAGCAATCGTCGGGACAACCAGCGCCGGGGCGGCCGGCGGCGCGATCACGCGGCAACTGACCAACGATGCATTCAAGGACCGGCTGCCGCGCTGGTCGCCGGACGGATCGCGCATCGTCTTCTTCTCCGATCGCAAAGGGAACTACGACATCTGGTGGATTCGTCCCGACGGCAGCGGTCTGCAGCAGGTTTCGGCGTCGGGGTCCGAAGGTTTCCTCGAGCCGCGCTGGTCGAGCGACGGCAAGAAGATCGTCGCCTACACGACGCTGGCTCTGCGGCCGGCCACGTTCGATGTGACGGGAACGCTTCCGGCGAAGCCGCAGTTTCTGCCCGAGCTGCCGCGGCAGATCGGGACGTTCTACGTAAACTCGTGGTCGCGCGACGGCAAGCGGCTGGCGGGAACCATCGTGCGCCCCGATGGCTCGATGAACGGCATCGCGACGTTTTCATTCGACAACAACCGGTACGAGATCATCGCGGAGACGGGCGCCTATCCCCAGTGGCTTGGCGACAGCCGCACGCTCCTTTTCGGATTGGACACGCAGTATCTGGCGGATGCCGACACGAAGCGCGTCCGCGCGATTGGGAGGCTGCCCGGAATCGATCCCGCGTTTCGTTTCCTGCCCGACACGCACAGCAACTACGTCTACTACGCCTCGCGTCCGGCGGAAGGAGACATCTGGATGTTGGAGCGGGATCGATAGGCGACGCCTGTTCTCAAAATCCCGTGGTCCTCACGCTGGATTGGGGGCCTGGAGCGCAAAAGCTGAAGGTTTTGAAGACTAGGCCAGAGCCTGAAGCGAGATCAGGCGAGCGCTCTTCTATCGGCTCGCAGCAATCCTTGCTGACCGCCGGCGTTCAATGAACTCAATCGTTGCCGCAATCACCGCCGGATCGCGGAGGATGCGGCGGTGGCCGAGCTTGCGCGTGAGCATGAGGGAGGCATCGGGCCAGACGGCGGCGAGGTCGCGGCCGAAACGTGCTGGCACATCGAGGTCGTCTTCATCGTGAATGACGAGGAGCGGAGCGCTCATCTGCGGCGCCAGCGCAGTGCCGCGCAGGTGTGACCAGTCGATGCCGAATTGGCGCTCAATAGTGCGTTCCATCCGCTTCGCAAGATCGTCGGTGATGCCCAGCATCCTGCCAAATGTCTCGGTGAAGAACGCGAAGTCTTCCGGCGGCGAGAGATACACGAGGCGCCCGTCGAATGCTGCGTCGCGGAGCGCGACCGTCGTTGCTGCCGCGCCGAACGAGTGCGCGACGATTGCCACCGGCTGTTCCGCGCCGATGAGTGCTTCGACGATGGCTGCGAATTCGAGGAGATTCGTGCGGCGGCCGGGCGAGTCTCCGTGAGCGGGAAAGTCGGGTGCGATGACACGATAGCCTTCACGGGCCAGCGATTCGGCCAGCGCTCCGAGCTGCGTCCCGCGTCCTTCCCAGCCGTGGAGCAGAAGGATCGCCGGGCCGGCTCCCCAGCTCCGGACAGTGATCATGTGCGAAGCAACGAGACGCGATTCCCGGTCGGCGCGTTGCCGAGATGCTGCCTCGCTGGTGGGGGAGGGAACGCGCCGGGGAGTGAGGAAGAGACGGGCGGCGAGGCGTTCCGCCAGCGAAGGAGCGACGACGTCGAGCGCTGTCAACGCAGAACCGACGACTCGTAGGGTTATAGGAACACGAACGTTCGTGCTTTTCTGTGGACGGTCGTTCTTCACTTGGCTCTCCTCCTGAATTTCTAGCGCGCGCCAGCCTTGCGTCCGCGCGAATTACGGGGCGCTGCGTCCTTCACTCGCGCGGACTCGATGAGCTGCTCGAATGAGCGAAACGCTCGAACACGCGCCGCCGGCATCCGCAGCAGCCGCGAGAAGTGGTGGTACGCCAGCAGAATCGAGTAGAAGTCGTGAGCGAGCTGCTGCGCATCGACATCGCTCCGGAACTCCCCTTCATCGACGGCGATGCGCACCGCCTGACTGAGCGTGGCGAGCCAGTCTTTCTGCGTCGAGACGAGATAGTCCCGTACCGGCCCGGGCTGATCGTCGAGCTCGCTGGCGGCGGCGATGAAGATGCAGCCTCCCGGCAGCGAAGCTTTACTGGACCAGTCGAACCAGTTCTCAAACAGCGCCCGCACCCTTGCCTCGCCCCTCGGCTTCCTCAACGCGGGCCCGACGACCTCGGCGATGAAGTGCGACACCGCGGAGCGCAACACTTCGAGCTGCAGGTTCTCCTTTGATTCGAAGTGGGCAAACACTCCACTCTTGGACATCCCGACAGTTCGGGCCAGGTCGCCGATGCTCACCGCCGAGAGGCCGGAAGTGCTGGCGGCAGCAACCGCGGCATCGAGAACGGCTTCACGCGTCTGGCTACCTTTGCTCACAGCGCAAGAATAGCACGATCGTTCGCTTTTGCAATGCCAGTCCGTTTCCTGATGGCCGATCCACGCAATCGTGACTTGGTTTGCTTGATTCACGGCCCCACTCGTCGTAACGTCTAGCCTCCTATGAAAACGACGAGTTGGATTGCGGCGGCACTGGCCGCGGGTCTCCTCATTCCTTCCTTGCAAGCGGCGGCGGCGGCCGCCTACAAGCCGTCCGCCGCGTACGAGTGGCTCGACATCTCGCTGGAGGCGACGGCGCGCGAAGTCGATCGTCACGGGGCGCGGCCGACGATCATCTCGCGCACACTGGCCATTGCGCTGACGGCGATGTACGACGCGTGGGCTGCGTACGACGAAAAGGCGGTCGGAACGCGGCTCGGCGCGAGTCTGCGCCGGCCGGCATCGGAACGGACGCAGGCGAACAAAGAGAAGGCGATCGCCTACGCGACGTACCGCGCTCTCATCGACGTCTACCCCGAGGACCGGAGTTGGATCGACGAGCAGATGCGCGGACGCGGATACGATCCTGACGACATCTCGATGGACCGCACCACGCCCCAAGGCATCGGCAACGTGGCCGCCGCGGCCGTCTGCGCGTACCGGCATCACGACGGCGCGAACCAGCTCGGCGATGAAGTGGGCTCGAGCGGCGTACCGTATTCCGACTACACCTACTACGCGCCGGTGAACACGCCTACGAAAATCAATGATCCGAATCGGTGGCAGCCCATTCCCTTCGTCAATCCGAAGGGGGGGACCATTGCGCCCGGATTTCTCACGCCGCATTGGTATCGCGTGAAGACGTTCGCGCTCGACCGCAGCGATCAATTCCGCCCGCCAGTTCCTCCGCATGTAGATTCCGAGGAGTTGCGGAAGGAGGTGGACGAGAACATCACCATGAATAGCAACTTGACGCCTACCCAGAAAGCAACGGTCGAGTTCATGCGCGACGGTCCGCGCTCCACGGGCCAGTCGGGACATTGGCTAAAGTTCGCGCAACTCGTTTCGAAGCGCGATCACAACGATCTCGATCGCGACGTGAAGCTCTTCTTCACGATTGGCAATGTGGCGATGGATTCGTTTATCGCCTGCTGGGAAGCGAAGCGCTTTTACGACACGTCGCGGCCCTGGACGCTCGTTCGCTACTACTACGCCGGCAAGACGATCGACGGGTGGGCCGGGCCAGGGAAGGGCGTCGTCAAGCTGCCCGCCGAGGAGTGGCATCCATATTCGCCGTTCACGTTTGTGACGCCGCCATTTCCCGGCTACGTCTCCGGCCACAGCACGGTCAGCGGCGCGTGCGCGAAAACGCTGGAGCTGTTCACCGGCAGCGATTTCTTCGGCGAAGTTGAAAAGCGGAAAGCGGGCGTGCTCACGGAAGCGGAAGCCGACTGCCTGGCCATCCAGGCGCGCGACGGAAAGAGCGCAGCGGCGGCCGATTGCAACGTGGAGCTGAAGCTCCCGACGTTCACGGCGACGGCGGAGCTGGCCGGCATTTCGCGCGTGCTGGGCGGCTATCACATCCAGGCCGACAACGTGGAAGGACTGGCCCTTGGGCGGAGGGTGGCCCAGTTCGAATGGCCGCGCATTCGCGCTTACTTTGACGGGACGGCAAGTCCGTCGCCGGAACACTGATGCCCGTTCTTCGCCGCGGTTGGCGCTGGTTATTTCTCGCGACCACGGCCATCGCCGCGTTCGCGCTCGTTGCTCTTCCAGCCTGGATCATCCAGCCGTTCCGGCCGCAATCGGCGCGCGGCGTTTCGATCTCGTACGCGCTGCGGACGGTCTCGCCGATCGTCACGATCCTTGCGCTGCTCATCGCCTCGTTGCTGGTCTTCACGCTGTGGCGCGGTGCGCGATGGTGGGGAAGGATCGGCATCGTCATCCTCCTTCTGCTCACGACCGTCAGCACCTGGTTCGCGCGGCAGAATCATTTCGAGTGGATGTTTCACCCGTTGGCAGGTGCCGCGTATGTGCGCGCGGACGCGGCTTCCTTTGTCGACAACGCCGATCTCGTGATCGCCGTCGAACGGAACGGCGAAGCGGCGGCCTATCCGATCCGCCAGCTCGCCTATCACCATCTCGTTCAGGACGTCGTCGGCGGCGTACCGATTGTCGTCACCTATTGAACGCTCTGCCACACCGGTCTGGTGTGGGAGACGACGATCGACGGGCGAACGCTGCACTTCCACCTCGCCGGGATCAACAACCAGAACTTCATCATGCGCGACGAGGAGACCGGCTCGTGGTGGCAGCAGATCACCGGCGAGGCGATCCAGGGTCCGTTGAAAGGACGGCGCCTCAAACATGTCCCGCAGGATGAGATTGGGTTCGCGCTCTGGAAGCGCGAGCACGCCGCCGGCCGGGTACTGCGCCCAGACGCGAAGATCGCCGCGGCCGGGCTCTACGCCGGCGCCGATTGGGAAACGCACATCGCGAAGATGCCGGTAGCGACGAACACGCACGACGCGCGCCTGCAACCGCGAGAGCTCGTCGTCGGAATTACGGTAGACGGGCGTTCGAAGGCGTATCGAATGTCGGACATCAAGCAGCAGAATCCGATCATCGACACCATCGGCACGGTTCCCATCGTGATCGCGGTGGCCGAGGATGGGCGCTCGGTGCGCGCGTTCCGGCGAGTCGTCGATGGACGCGCCCTCGAGTTCTTCGCCAAACCTTCCTCGTCACCGATCACCTTCGTCGATAGTGCGTCAGGGAGTGAGTGGGATTTCTCCGGCCGCGCGATCAACGGTCCGTTAACAGGCCATCAGCTAACAAAGATCGACGTTCTCAGCGACTACTGGTTCGATTGGCGGACGTACCACCCGGATACGGCGATCTTTCGTGTTGGGTTGCGGTGAACGGGTTTTGGGCCGATGTTCGATTGCCGCTGAGTCAAACGAGAAAGACCTTTCACGCGGAGACGCGGAGATGCGGAGGAAGGTGAGGTGGTTTCTCCGCATCTCCGCGCCTCCGCGTGACAACCGGTTTCACGGGAGCTGGCGGGGCGCGTTAGCCGGAGACGTCGCGAGAAGCTCAATCACCTTCGCTGGATCGCCCGTCGGTAGTTTGCACTGATGGTTCGTGCAGACGTACGCCGTCGCTTTTCCGCGAATTGCTTTCTGCATCTTCGTGAATGGCGCAATGCGCGCGACATCGGCTCCCGATCGCAGGACGACTTTGTTCGGGACGAATGATGTGAAGACGGCGCGTTGCAGCGGGTGAATGTCGCTGCCCGCCAGCAGGATCTCGAATGAGGGGCCGATGATGAAATCGACGGCGCTCATGAGGTGGGCGGATGCGGAGGGGATGACGTCGACGTCGCCTGCGCTCGTACGCAGGAGGTCGTTCGCGGCCTTGTCGAAAAACGGATCGACGGTGATGCGGGCGATACGCACGAGGTTCATGAGCTGCACGGAATTACCCGAGGGGAGCGAACCGTCGCTCGTCTCGCGCGGTCGGACGAGCAGTGTCTCGGCGTCGTTCGCGGTCATGTAGAAGCGGCCGTCAGAATCACGAAAACGGGAGAGCGACTCGCGCTCCAGCGAGATGGCGCGATCGAGGTACTGCGCGTCGAACGTCGCTTCGTAGAGGTTCAGCAGGCCCCAGACGGCGAACGCGTAGTCGTCGAGGTAGGCGGCGTGTTCGTGCTGATGCTGCAAGGGCTCGCTCACGAGCACTACAGCAGTGGCGCGTTTCGCAGCGATCGCGTACGTCTCATCGTCGAGGACCGCCGCGCCTGACGCCAGCGCTGCGATCATCAGGCCGTTCCAGTCGGTGAGGATCTTCTCGTCGCGCACGCCACGCTCGTCGGAATCGCTCGCGCTGTAGAACGAGCCGTTTGGCGCGCGCAGATCGCGCAACACGTAGGTGAAGATCTCGCGCGCCGTGCGCCCGTACTCGGGCTTCTGGGTGGCCTGATACGCCTCGAGATAGGCCATGGCCAACATCGCCTGGTCGCAGAGCATCTTCTCGTAGTGCGGCTCGCGCCATGCAGCGTCGACGGTGTAGCGATGAAATCCGAATCGCGCCTTGTCCCAAATCGCGCCGCCGCGCATCGCGTGCAATGTCGTCTCGACCATCTCCAGCGCGTGCTTGTCGCCGCTGCGCCGCCAGTAGCGCAGCAGGAACATGAGCTGATGCGCGGCCGGAACTTTCGGCGGCGGAAGAAAGCCTCCATCGACCGCGTCGAACCGCTCGGCGAGCTGCTGATACGCGGTCTTCAGCATCACGGCATCCGGCGCACGATCGTTCTCCGCAGACTCCGGCGCCAGCGCCTGCGTGACCATCGCCGCCGTTGATGCGATCTGTTCCGGATGCTCTTTCCACGACGTCCCCAATCTCTCGATCAGCGCCTGCAATCGATCCCTCGGGATGTACGACGCGGCAAAGAAAGGCTTCCCGTCCGGCGTCAGAATCACATTCAGCGGCCAGCCGGGATCGGACATCAGCTTGCGCGCGATGGCCATGTACGTGCTGTCGATGTCCGGCCGTTCCTCACGATCGACCTTGATGGCGATGAAGTGCTCGTTCATCGCCGCGCCGATCGCCTCGTTTGAGAACGACTCCGCCTCCATCACATGACACCAGTGGCAGGTCGAATAGCCGATCGAAAGAAAGATCAGCTTGTTCTGTTCGCGCGCGGCCTTCAGCGCGGCATCACCCCACGGATACCAATCGACAGGATTCGTGGCGTGCTGCAGGAGATAGCGCGAGGTTTCGTAAGCGAGCCGGTTGGTATGTTTTGGCGGCGGTGCTGCGACTGCCACGGTGATCGCCGAAGCAAAGACAACCACAGAGACACAGAGAACGCAGAGGGTTCTCTGTGATCTCTGTGATCTCTGTGTCTCTGTGGTTGCCGGTTCTTTCAAATTGACCTATTACGGAGAAGGCGCTCGATGGGAATGCAGCGCGAACGACTCACGCAAAGATCGAATCACTTCACCAGACCCGTACCCTGAACGATGCGATAGCTCTTGTCCGCGGCCAATCCCTTGAACGTCTGCCGCTCGCCGCTCGGCCAGATCACAGTCACATCGGCGTGCTTGTCGACGCCCAGCCCGACGTGCTGCTCTTTCGGATTCGATGTCAGGTAGCCGATCGTGCTGAAGACTTCGCGCCACATGCCTTTCTGGTGCGCGGTGTCGACGATGATCTTCGCGCCGATGGCGTCGCGCGTTACGCCCTTCGCCGGATCACCGGTGAGACGGATCTTGATCCAGTGATTGCCGTTGGCTTCGGCGTTGTTGCGATAGAGGATCGCCGGGCTGTTGAAGTTGTTGACCATCATGTCGAGATCGCCGTCGCCGTCGAAATCGAATTGCGCGACTGCGCGCGCGTTGCCGAGCGGATCGGCGCCACTCTGCGCCGAGTCCTCGATCAACATCCCGTTGCGGTTGACGAAGAACACCGGAGCTTCCTTCTCCGCGACCGGCACGACCGTCTGCCGTTGCGCGCCCGCGGCGTCGGTGAAATATGGGTTGACGCTGGAGTAGACCGCGTACTCGTTCATGCCGTTGACGAGATAGAGGTCGTCATCGCCGTCGTTGTCGAAATCGAAGAAGTCGGCGCCCCACGACCAGCCGGTCGACTTGTATCCGCGCCCGATCGCGGTCGATTGCACGTACGAAGAGAGCTTCCCGTTCTCGGCCGCCGACTCCCAGAGATCGTTGGCCTCCACCACGCGCATGTTGGCCATCTTTTGCGGATTGAGTTTCAGGCGTGTCTTCGCATCGGGGAGGACGTACTTCTCGTCCTTGTTCATCGTCACGATGTTCGAGATGTAGACGTCGGGATAGCCGTCGCGGTTCAGATCGGCGATGCCGATATTCATCGTGTAGCTCGGCTTGTCCGTGCCGAGTTTCGCGGACACATCCTCGAATTTCCCTGTTCCTCCCAGATTGCGGTACCAGGAATTGCTGCCGAAGTCGTTGCCGCAGATGAGGTCTTCCCAACCGTCACCGTCGAAGTCGAGATGGCCAATCGCTTGCGCCCAACCCGTATTTTCGACGCCGCTGCCGGCGCTGACGTCCTCGAAGACGAAGTTGCCTTTGTTGTGAAAGAGCTTGTTGGGGAGCGCGTTCGTGTTGCGGCGCGCGAACGTCGGCAGCTCGCCGTGAATGTAGTCGCCGAAGTAGCCAATGTAGAGATCGAGCAGGCCGTCTTTGTCGTAGTCGAACGCCGTGGCCGGTCCGCCGACGAGGCCCTTTCCGCCAAGACCCGCACGCGCCGTGACGTCCTCGAACTTGGCGTGCCCGAGGTTCTTGTAGAGGCGGTGGTCGTCATCGACGTAGGTGATGAAGATGTCCTCCAGACCGTCGTTGTCGAAGTCGGCGATGATCGCTTGGCGCGGTTCGCCCGGCCGCCCGTCGGGGCGCTTCCAATTCAGACCAGCCGACTCCGTGACATCGGTGAAGTGGCCTTTGCCGTCGTTGAGGTAGAGCGCATTGCCCGATCCGCTCAACACGAGCACATCGATGTCGCCATCGTTATCGATATCCTCGGCGGCGATGCCCGATCCGCCGAAGGCCGGTGGCACCGCCAGCACGAGCTTGTCGCCTTCCTTGACGGTGTAGCTGCGGATGAGACGCGCCAGCCAGTCCGACATTCGATGCTCGAACTGGATGCCGCTGGATGCGGTGACGTCCGTGAAGTACTTGCCACCGGTTTTCGCCGGTGGTGTTGATGCGGATGCGATGGTGACCGCGGTCTTCTTCTCTGGCGGCATCGACGCGTTCTTGTCGATCAGCCGCTGAATCTCCGTGACCCCTCGGGACAGGTGCGTCCGATCGAGCCGGTCTTTCCCTTCCGCCGTCGCGATCTTCCCGGCCACGCGCAGGATGAGCGTTCCCATCTGCGCTCCTCCCTCGGTCACCAACTCCGCCGCGAAGGGATCGGGCTCGAGCGTTCCTTTGTACTTCGGATCGCCCAGGACTTCTTTGAGGTAGAACCAGTGCAGCCCGGGATCGCGGAAGGCGTCGAGGTCGTATGCCTCGATGATGACTTGCTCCTTCTTCGGCAGCCGCGGGAAGTAGATGCAGTCTTCGTACTCGTTGAGCACGTGCGGCTCGTACAACTGCACGGCGTCATGAACGTCGTCGACGCGGATCAACGCGTGCCCGCGCTTCTTTGCGCGCTTCTCCGCTTCGAGCATCACGTCGCCCGTCCAGGCGATCATCGTCTCGGTGAACTGATCCTTGAACGCCTTTCCCTCGGCAGGATCGGTCGGCCACATATGCCGCGACATGTAGACCTGCACGTTGCGAAGGAAAACCGCCTGCGAGAGATCGTTGTACTTCTCGTACGCCGCCAGTTTCTCGGCGACGATGGCGTTGATCGTGGCGAACTTCTGCGGCGTCGTCGCACTGGCAGCGTGCGTTGGTTTCGCCTCGGGTGCCGCAACCGGAGCATGACCGACGACATCCGCCCAGGCCGTCTTCAGTTCTTTCGCGCCGAGGCGTTCGCGGTTCGTGGTGCGTGTGGCGTGATCGGCGTGCTGCAGCGCGGCCAACGTGACGAGGTCGACCGATTCCTTGAACAATTCGACGGCAGGGGCTTCGAGCGGAAGGATCTTCGTGCCGTCGACGAACGCATCCTGCTGCACGGCCAGAATCGCCCGCAGCGCATAAGCGACCGTTCCGTACTGCCGGCGGTCGCGCGCGGAGATCTCGGTGCGGTGCGCATCATCAGGACGGACGATCCAGTCGCCGCCCGCCGTCGCCGCGTAGGGAACCGCGGCCTGCAGGATGGGACGCAGCGTACCGACGTCGATCTGCGTTTTCGCGGCGCTGGCCGCCGCGGCACTCGCCTTCAGCCAGAGACCGCGAATGAACTGCTTCTGCAGCGCGATCTTTTCGGCGCGCGCATCGAAGTCGAGCGGCGTCCCGTAGATGAAGTCCTCGAGCCGGCTGGCCGTCGCGTAGCACTTCGGATCGCGCACCGACTCGAGCTGATCGATCTCGTTGATGATCGTCGGAACCTGGGCAAGAAGGGCCGGTGCAGAAAAGCAGATCGCAAGGAAAGAGAGTTGAGCCATTCGCATAGGACGCTCCGCAATCGTGTCTGTGTTTCGAAAGTGTACTCGTTGGAACGTGCAGCGTCCTCAGGCTTGACTTCCCGAATCGCGGAACCGACACTTCAACGTCGGTTCTCTTCTTAAACAACTCCATCCGCTCGAAATCGCTGCCGGACGCTTGTGCGTCCGAGGAGGATTGGTATGGCGTCGTCAGGCAATCATCGGCATTCCCCGTTCGAATCGCTGAAGGAGCTCAAGGCACTTCTCGACAACGCTCTGGAAGAGGCGCGCAGCCGGAAGCGGAAGGATGATGAAAAAGGGGGCGAGGTCGAAGGCCCGAGCGTTCTCGCGAGCGCATACGACCGCCTGCGCCTCTGGGCTTTTCCGAATGACCGCGCGGACTGGGCAGCGCTGGATCGGGCGCGCGCCCACCGCGAGCGAATGGACAAACGGCACGCCGAGTCTCTCTTCGCACTCCTCGGACGATGGGAGTTTCTCGGGCCCCGCGCGTTCGACACCGGTGGCGGCCACTACACCTCCGGCCGCGTCAACGACATCGCCATCGATCCACGCGACTCCCAGACGATCTACGCCGGCGCGGCCGGTGGCGGAGTCTGGAAGACGATCGACAACGGGATCACCTGGAAACCGCTCTCCGATACCTGGCCCATGATGGAAATCTCCAGCGTCGCCATCGATCCCACGAATTCGTCGGTGATCTATGCGGGCACGGGCGACTTCGATGATTGGGGCCAGCACCACTTCGGGGTCATGAAAAGCACGGACGGAGGCGTGACCTTCTCGCTCCTTCCGGTGGGCGAGGCGGCCCAGGTATCGATCACCGGAATCGTGGTCGACCCGGACAATCCCTTGATCGTGACGATCTGCGGCGGGCATGGAGGCGTGGCGGGGCGCGTGTGGCGCTCGACCGACGGCGGATCGACATGGGCTCGTGCGTCCAGCATCACCGCCGATTGGATGAAGCTCGTCATCAGCAAGGCGGACGGCGGCGGAGTCCGGGCGATGTACGTGGTTGGCTGGAGCGATGACTTTCGAACTGGTGTCAGCTACCGCTCGCTCGACCGCGGTGCGACCTGGCATCTGATCAAGCCGCCATTCGTCGCGGATCAGTCGGAGCTCTCGGTCGCGGCGTCACCGCTGACTCCCGAGGTCGTTTACGTCGCAGGAAGCGTCGATCGAAAGGTGTTCAAAAGCTTCGACCATGGCGACACGTGGAACGATGTGACCCACGATCTGCGGCAGGATGATTTCGAATGGAATCAGTCCTGGTACGACTTTGACCTGGCCTGTGGCGCCATCGGCACCGACTCGGCACCGCGCGACATTCTCTACATCGGTTTAAAGCACCTGAGCTCCTGGGACTCAAGCGGGATCACATGGAAAGAGCTGCCGCACGGCCACGATGACCTTCACGTTCTGGCCATCGATCCCACCCGGCCGGGCCGCGGCGTTCTCATCGGCAATGACGGCGGCGTGTACGAACAGGAACGTGTCGCGCACGGATGGGACCTCAGCTCGCGCAATGCCACGCTCGGAGTCACGCAGTGCTACCGCGGGGATGCCAGCCCGTTCGATGCCAGGATTTGTATCGCCGGAACGCAGGACAACGCCGTCGCTTCTTCGCAGACTGACCTCAGAGCATGGGGGCAACTCTTCCCACCCAGCGGCGGCGATGCCATCGCTGCGCTGGTCAACCCGGCCAATCAGAAGATTCAGTTCATCGAAGCTGGTGTTGCCTTCCACGGCATCGCGCGCACCGCCGATCAGTGGAAGACGAGCAAAGAGATCACGCCATCAACGCCGGGTGACGTGCTCGACGCGTTCTCCATGCCGATGGCCATGGACGCAGGCGGTACGCGTCTCTATTGGGCGAGCGACTATCTCTGGGTTCGCGATGAGGCCAGCGGAGTCTGGGCTGGACGCCTCGGCGCACAGCAACTCGCCGGAACGGGTAACGGCGTGCGCTCCTTGGCCGTGGCGGAATCGGATCCGTTGCGCGTTTACACCGGCAGCACTGACGGCCAGATCTGGATGGCCGACGGACCAGGCTTTGTCTGGAAACGGATCGACGAATCCCTTCCCAAGACGGTGATCAGCGCGATCGCTGTGCATCCACGCAACAAGAACGACATCCTCGTGGCGATCGGCGGGACCGGAACCGGTCACGTGTTTCACTGCGCCGATACGACGGCAACGCCTCCCGTGTGGGACGACGTCAGCGCAGGTGGCGTCCTCCCCGATCTTCCGGCCGTCGGCGTTGTACGCGACTCCGTTTTCCCCGACAGCCGTTTCTACGCCGCCCTCGACGTCGGCGTGTTCTACACGGAGGACGCCGGCAAACACTGGACCGACATCACCGTTCCCCTCGGCCTCCCGAACGTGCAGCTCCAGGACCTCCGATTGGCCGGCAACATCGTCTACGCGTTCACGTACGGCCGCGGCGCATGGTGGCTAAATCCAACGGGACAACCTTGATGATTGCTCCCGGGATCTCCACGTGAAAAGGGTTCTCGGGTGTCCCGACACGGAAGGCGATCCGTGACGTAGCGCGCGGCGTTACGCCGAAACTCTACGAGGACAGAAGTCTTGCGTATTCGTCGTGCGCGCCGATCCAGCCCCAGAGAATCCCGCCGTCGATATCCTTGCCGAGAGCGCGATAACCGCGGCCTACGCGCACAGACCAGTAGCCTCTGGCCTTCTTCAAGTGCAGAGACGGATGACGAGGATTGTCTTTCAACAGCTCGTAGTTTTCGCGCGCGAGCCGTTGGATCTCTTCAGGAAGCTGGCTGAAGTGATCCCAGAAATCGGGGCTGGTAAGGTGCTTCAAATCTCCCGGCTCTTGCCTGCGCGGTGATCTGCGACGGACTTCTCGAACAACTTGTCGAGTTTCCCCGAAGCTGCGTCACGTTCGATTTCACGATCCCAGACCTCAGCCTCCCGCTCGACAATCCACTCGCGCAGCTCCACCAACTCAGCCGAAGAAAGCTTCTCGATCTCTTCTTCCAGTGCCTGAACTTTCGTCATGATCGTCGCTCGCTCGACACATTTTACCCGATAGGAAACTTGTTCAACGTGCCCGCATGAAGAGCCGCGGCAGCAGACCACGCCGTAAGCCCTCAAATGCACCGCCCCCGAAAGTGCTCGGGGGCGGTGCCAGACAACGGGTATTCGCTACTCCTCGTCCTCGGCGGCCTTGTAGTAGCTCTCCG
>JADGNZ010000019.1 GCA_017883205.1 Thermoanaerobaculia bacterium
GATGCTTCCAGGGCGTCTGCCTAATCGACGCCTGAGGCGGTTCCCGACTGTCACCTATGTTCCCGGGCCGATCTGTTACCTATGTTCCCGGTCCGTACCCGGCCACCTTCTCCCCCCGCAAAAGGCCCGCGGGGGGAGAAGGCGCTCGATTGAAAAGCACTCCAAAGAGAAAGGAAGAGGTGCACCAAGGCGGTGCTCCAAGCGTGTGTGAAATGCGGCGATCCGTTTGGTGGCGCCGGCGCGTCGTTTATCCATCGCCACCGGCGTATCCTGTCGCCAGCTTTCGCGCTCACTACGCGTCAAGAAAAGGAGAGAGAGTATGGCTTATGGAGTAGTTCACTTCTTTCCCGGCGGGACCAAAGAGCAGTACGAGGCATCACTGGCAGCGGTACACCCAGACAGAAGCACCCTCCCGAAAGGCCAGATCTATCACGCAGCAGGCCCCTCGGCGGGCGGGTGGACGATCGTGGCGATCCACGACTCCAAGGCGAGTTGGGAAGCGTTTCGTGACAACACGCTCGGTCCGAAGCTTCAGGCGGGCGTAGAAGGCGGCTTCGCGGGCCCACCTCAGGAGCAGGCCTTCGAGGTGTACAACCTTCAGAAGTGAAGAGACGGGCTGCGGCAGATCTTTCGAAAGAGCCCAGACGCCAAAAGGGCGGGCCCGTGAGCCCGCCCTTTGTTCATCGATGAAGTAAGACTACTTACCTGCTCCGACCGCGCCGCCGCCGAAGTGGACCGGCACGTTCATTTCGCGCAGGAGGTTGTGAGCACCGTCGACGGCGTCCATCACCCAGAGCATGTAGACGGCGTCGACGTGAATCGAGCGCGTGATGTTCTCGTCGACGACGAAGTCGGAGCCGAGCGATTCGTACGTGCCGTCGAAGAGCAGACCGCACAGCTCACCTTTCGCGTTGAGTGTCGGCGAGCCGGAGTTGCCGCCGGTGGTGTCGACAGTCGATAGGAAGTCGACCGGGACGCCGCCGATCTTCGGATCGACATAGCCGGCCGTCTTGTTGGCGCGGATGGCGTCGAGCTCCGCTTTCGGCGCGTCGAACTCGCCGGAACCGGTGTTCTTCGCCAGCACGCCGCTGATCGTGGTCTTCGGCGTGTACATGACGCCGTCACGCGGCGTGTAACCCTTGACCTGACCGAAGGTGACGCGCAGTGTGCCGTTGGCGTCGGGGTAGAGGCGGCCGCCGTTCGATGCACGCAGCGCGTCCATGTACATCGGACGGATCTTCGACATCGCGCCGCTGAGCTCTTTCTGGTTGTGCTCGGTCTCGAGAGAGAGCGGCATGATGGCCGCGACGAGGTCGATCATGGAGTCGTTGCGCGCAACGAGCTGCGCGGTCGTCTCGTCCTGCATCGCCTTGCGCTGCGCGACGTCGCCGACTTTCGTGTTCGCGTAGAGGTGATCGAGGAACGGCTCGACGCCGCCTGCTTTCGCGATTGCGGCATCGATTGGAGCGAGACGCTGATTCGCCGGCAGCTTCTGCGATTCATTGAGGAAGTAGCGCAGGCCGGCGCGGTCGCTGGCCGGCTCGATGCTTTTCTGCGCGCGGGTGACGCCTTCGGTGATGCGTGGCCAGTCGCGCTGCTGGAATCCGCCCTCGCGGTCGAGATCGGACGGCTTCGCTTTCTCCATCGAAAGGCGATACAGCGTGATCGATTGTCCCAGCATCGGTGAAGAGCGGAGGATCCAGCTCAGGACCGTGTCCCGCTGCTCGTTGGCGATCGACTGCTGATGCAGGGCGTTGATCTGGTTCATCACGTCTTTGTACTTTGCCGCCTCCGGATGCGAGGCGATGTACGCGGCGAGATCCGCTTCGCGCTTCTGACGCTGGCCGACGATGTGGAAGTTGTTGAAGCCGGTGAGCGTGCCGGTGTAGTTCTTCAGGACGTTGTCGTTGCCTTTGATGCGGCTGGCGTTGGCGATCTCGACTTTCTTGTCGGCCTTGCCGAGGTCACGAAGGATGTTGTTCAGATCAGTGGCGTACTTGATCGTCGTCGGATACGAGTAGCTCTGCATCTCGCCGACTTCCGCGGCGGTGCGATAGCGGAACGTGCGTCCCGGATAACCAGCCACCAGGACGAAATCGCCCGGATTCACTCCCTCGGTCGACACTTTGAGGATGTGCAACGGATGGTAGGGAACGTTGTCCTTCGAATAGTCGGCGGGCCTGCCGTCTTTGCCGACGTAGGCGCGCAGATAGGACCAGTCGCCGGTGTGGCGCGGCCACATCCAGTTGTCGGTCTCGCCGCCGAAGTCGCCGATGCCGAGGGCCGGCGCGTAGACGAGACGAACGTCGCGGATCTCCATCTGCGTGGTGCGAAGATACTGCGAGCCTTCGAAGAACGAGGCCACACGGCAGCGCACGCCGCCCGGCTTCTCGCATTCGTCGACGAGCTGCTTGACGTTGCGGTCGATCGCTTTCTCGCGGTCGATGTTTGAGAGCGAGGGCGCCAGAGCACCGGAGACGCGTGCGGTGACGTCTTCGATGTTCGTCGTGACGAATACGCGCGATCCGGGACCAGCCGGGAGCTCTTCCTCACGCGTCTTGGCGAGAAAGCCGTTGGTGATGAGGTCGCGCTGCGGCGTCGAATTGAACTGTAGCGCTCCGAAGCCGCAGTGGTGGTTGGTCACCACGAGGCCATCAGGCGAAACGAACGATGCGCTGCAACCGCCGAGCGAGATGACCGCGCCCATCGGGTCGCCGGTCAGATCAGCGAATCGCTTCGCATCGATCTGCAGCCCAGCCTTCTTCAGTTCCGCCGCCAGCGAAGGAATCTGCTGCGGCATCCACATCCCTTCAACACCGAATGCCGACACCGCGGCAAAGCTGAGGATTCCGATCAAGAGTTTCTTCACACGTTCTCCTTAGGTTTCGTTCGAGGTGCAGCCTTCGACAGAATACGCTGGCTGCCCATTCCAAGACGACTCTCCCCTCTGCATAGCCTTCGGGTTAGCAGTCACGCGATCAGTCAGCGCTTCCGGCGATGTTCACCTGCTACGTAATGTGATACCAGCGCTCGTTGCTCACCGCGCTCAACCTGTGCCGGCCTGTAGCCATGCTCAGTTATCAGGGCGATGAATGCCTCCGGCGATTCGACCGCCGGCTCAAGAAGTCCTTTCGACATGAGACTGACGAACAGTGCACAGGAACGCGCTTGGCAGTTCACGGAACGCTCCGGGTTGAACTCGATATCCGTGAACCCAGCGTAGCGATTCAATCGCGACTCCAACCATTCGCGGTGAGGATAAATCGCATTGATGTAGAGCCAGTCGTAGAACGTTGTTTTTGGCTCCAGAGGGAACTGAATCCCCTCGAAGTCGAAGGCGATCAGGCGTCCCGACTCCCTCAGACGCGGATCGCGTTTCGCGTCTCTCGCTTCTGCTCCGTATAGGTCCGTGAACGGCCCACCACGCTCGAATACCTTGCTACCCTGAAACGCGCATTCCAGCGGCATCTCGCCATGTCGCCAGCGTACTTTCAGATGAAACGCGCTCAAACGTTGCCCGACCTTCTCGGTCGACTTTGAGGAGACCTCCAGTAGCGGCGCGAGTCCTGCCGCAGCTGCCGCAGCATGGAGCGACGCGACATTCTTCTGCTTCTGGATAGGCGCGAAGCCCGGATGCCATGTCAGCCGGAAATGAAGCTCCTTCACGAGCTCGGGCTCATCGGGTGCGGGCACGAAAACCGGTCGTTCAGCCATTAGGAAAGTTCCGAATGAGGTCCAGCGGAATGAATCGTGGTACGAGGATTTCGCTTTTCTCAGCCTGCGACAGTCTCTCTCTGATCGCCGGATCGCGCCAGTCGGTCCAGCTATACAGCACCTCGAAATCGATCATGTTCGCCGCTTCCTCGATTGGATGCGCTTGCACGCCGCTCTTATTGGAGACATCCGGCGTGAAGAGAACCCCCTCCCACCGAAGAACTTCAGGGTGTACGTTGAGGAAGACCGAGTCAGTAATCCGTCCATCGGCGCGCGCGACATACTCCATCGGATGCGTCCATCGGAAACACAGATGCACGTACTCATCGAGTCCTCTCATGCCGTCAACATCATGGCTCCACTGGTTTCCACCCGGCGCCGGAATCTGAATTCCTCGCCGCTTCATCTCCGCGAGGGCCAACAACCCTCCATGCTCGCGGATCGAAACGAGATTCCGCCGGTCGGTGAAGTGGAAGAGAACGTTGATGCGATCGAGTTGCTCTTTTGTCATCGCATATCGACCGATCGGTCCCGCCACCATGGTACGCCGTTGCTCCTCTTGAAACCCGCAGAACCTACAACTCCACCCTCTTCAACACCGCCGCCCCCGCCGCCTTCGTGCCGAGGTTGCCGCCGAGGTCGTGGGTGGTTTCGTTGGCTTCGATCGCAGCAACTACGGCGCTTTCAATGGCGTCGGCTTCGGCGGTGTTGCCGAGGTATTCGAGCATCATGGCGGCGGTGAGGATGGCGCCGATCGGGTTGGCGACGTCCTTTCCGGCGTACTTTGGTGCGGAGCCATGGATCGGTTCGAAGAGCGAGACTTTGCCGGGGTGGATATTGCCGGAGGCGGCCATGCCGAGGCCGCCCTGGAGTGCGGCGCCGAGGTCGGTGACAATGTCCCCGAACATGTTGTTTGTCACGATCACCTCGAACATCTCCGGTGCGCGCACCATCTGCATCGTGAGGGCGTCGACGAACATGTGGAAGTGCTCGATGCCGGGATACTCGGCCGCCACTTCTTCGAACGTGCGCAGCCAGAGATCGCCGCCGAAGCGCATGACGTTGTTCTTGTCGGACATGCAGACCGACTTGCGCCCTGTCTTCTTCGCGTACTCGAAAGCGTGGCGGATGATGCGCTCGACGCCTTTGCGCGTGGAGACGTCCTCCTGGATGGCGATCTCGTCGCTCGTTCCCTTCTTGAAGTGGCCGCCCATGCCGACGTACGCGCCTTCCGTGTTCTCGCGGAAGATGACAAAGTCGACATCCTGGCGGGTCTTGCCTTTGAGCGGGCAGAGCCTCTCGTTGAGCAGCTTCACGGGGCGGTAGTTGACGTAGAGATCGAGCTGGAAGCGCATGCCGAGGAGGATGTCGGCGGCGTGCTTCATGTCGGGAACGCGCGGATCACCGAATGCGCCGAGGTAGACGGCGGCGTAGTTGTTGCGGATGTCGTCCATGCCGCCGGGCGGGATGGAGATGCCGGTGCGGAGGTACTCGTCTGCGTTCCAACCGAAGAGGACGAGCTCGAGGCCGAGGTTGCGGGCATCGTTCACGTGGTTGAGGACGCTCAAACCGGCGTCGATGACTTCGGGACCGATCCCGTCACCGGGGATCACAGCGATCTTCTTCGAGGTTTTCATCGTCATAGCGGCGGCGGATTATAGACGGATGCTTCGCCGCGTCCGCTATACTTATTCGCATGAAGAGATCCCTCCTCCTCGTCATCATCGTTCTTTCTTCTCGCTCGCTCTTCGCTGCCGCAGATCTCAACATCAAGAACACGCTCTCGGTCACTACCGTCAAGGCTGGATCGATTCTGCCCGTCTTTTACGAACTTCGGAACACTGGACCGGACAAAGCGGTGAACAACATCGTGACGTTCACGGTCAGCGGCGCAACCGCGGACAAAGACTGCACCGCCGGCTGTCCCGTCATCGACATTTTCGCAGGTGGGACGACGTCATTCCAGGAACAGCTGACCGTGCCTTCCGTCGCAGGCACGATCACGATGACCGCCTCGTTCTCCGGCGCCGTATCCGATCCGAATCTCGCCGACAATACGCAGACGACGACGGTGACGGTGTCGACCGACCCCGATGTCTATATCTCGGCCAATCTTCCCCGCCAGTTGGAACTGGGGCAGCCGTTCGAGCTCTCGATTCACCTCGGCAACACCGCGAACAGTCCCGCGCACGACGTCGCCGCTGCGATCGACTTCCGGCCCGACGCGATCGTCGATACGCTTCCGGACGGTTGTGTGAGTCCGATACCGGGCAAGATCTTCTGCCACGTCGACACGCTCGCAGCGGGCGCGCCGATTGAGCCGTTCTGGGTTGCCAAACTCGAGGCGCCCGCCACCTTTGGCAACGGCTTGCTCGCCGTTTCCGCGCTGGTATCGGAAAGCGAGCAGGACTTCGATCAGGGATCGAACTGCTCCATTGCCACGGTGCAGCTCGCCGATACCTTCTACGTCACGGACTCCGGCAACGAAGGCAGCGGCTCGCTGCGTCAGGCGATTCTCGATGCAAACGCCGCGTGCACCGGCGGCACGCCGTGCACGATCGCGTTCCGGCTCACCGAGCCGCGTCATGCCGGACCGTGGGACACGATCGCGATCACGTCGCCTCTGCCGGCGGTCACCGCGTTGAAACTCAAGATCGATGGCGGCACGCAGACCAGTTTTATCGGCGATACCAACGTCGATGGCCCCGAGGTCGAGATCAGTGGCGGCGGTACAGTCGATGGCGACGGGCTGCTCATCTCCGGCTGCGACGTGCAGGTCATGAATCTTGTCGTCAATGGATTCAGGCGCAACGGCGTTTCGGTCTCGCGGCTTTCCTGCGGCCTCTTCGCCACCACGGAACTGCATGATCTCTTCATCGGCACGGATCCCACCGGATCGCAGGCGCGGCCCAACGGACAGCGCGGCATCGGCATCTCGCTCGGCGGCGGAACGAGCTTCTTCAACGACGTCCAGCTCGTGGACATTCACGACTGCGTCATCTCGGGCAATACGCTCAGCGGCATTTTCGACCTCGCGGGACGGGTCAACATCTGGGGCAACCGGATTGGAGTGAAGGCGCACAGCGACGATCCGCTGCCGAACGGCGCCAGCGGCATCTTCATTGGGCCGGATGGATACGGATCTGCCATCGGTCCCGATATTCTGCGTCCCAACCTCGCCGGGAACGTCATCGCATTCAACGGCGAGATGGGCGTCGCCGTCGCCCCCAACATCTTCAATGTGTCCATCCTCAGCAACAAGATCTGGGGTAACCGGCTCCTCGGAATCGACGTCGGTCTCGACGGACCGACGCCCGCGACGAGGACACTCTCTGGCACTACTCTCCTCGTCCCGACGCTGACGCTGGCGCACTACGACCCGGTCTCGAAGAAGACGATCATCGAAGGCGACGCCTCAGCGGGCGGAGCATTGAGTCTCTACGCCAACGATGCGATCGATCCTTCCGGTTACGGACAGGGACAGCGTCCGGTCGGCGGCAGCCCGCTGATTCCCTTCTCCACCATCACTCACTATCACGTCGAGGTTGATGGCGATCTGACGGGACAATTCATTACCGCCACGTGCACGAGAGTGGACTATGAGGGCTTCGCCAAGCCCGCAGGGAAGGGCACGGTTACAGAAGGAATCGACCAGGGCTTCCTCACGCAGACCTCGGAATTCAGCCGTGCGATCGAAGTGCGATAAATGAAGACTCTGGCTTTCTTCGCAGCACTCGCCCTCAGCAACACGTCCCTCTTCGCGTCCGCCGATCTCGTCACGACGATCAATGTGCCGAGCACGCTCATCCGCGCCGGGTTCACCTCGCAGATTCTTTTCTCCGTTCACAACAGCGGACCGGACACCGCGCCCGCGACGACGGTCGCCGTCTCCTCCAGCGTTGCGTACACCTGCGGCTGCACCCTCGGCGACATTCCGTCCGGACAGGAACGCAGCGGCACGATCTCATTCGTTGCGCCCGCAGCAAACACGACGATCCCTTTCTCGCTCACGGCCACGAGCAGCGTGCCCAATCCCGTTCCCGCCCACAACGTCGCTTCGGTCACGTTCACCGTGTCGACCGACCCGGATGTCATTCTCACGTTCACCGCTCCGCTCAAGCAGGATCTCGCGCTTCCATTCACGCTTCCCGTGTTTCTCGGCAACAACTCCAATACGGCCGCCCACGATGTCGAGGCCACGATCGACTTCCGAACAGACGTGGGCGTGCTGTCGCTGCCGGGCGGTTGCAGCAGCATGGCCGCGGGGCGTGTCGTCTGCCGTCTCGACACGCTGCCTCCGATGACGTCAGCGGTGGCACCGACGCCCGCGTTCGCTCTCCAGCTCGTCGGGCCGCGCGACTATGGCTTTGGGTCGATCACCTTCACCGGAGTCGTCACCGAGCGTGAACACGACTTCGATCCGATCTCGAACACCTTCTCCCAGGAGACGGCGCTCTACCGTACGTTTTACGTCTTGACGACTACGGATGACGGTGGCGGCTCCTTGAGAGCAGCCATTTTTCAAGCGAATGGACAGTGTCTGCCGAGCGAGCTATGCGCGATTGCCTTCCAGATCAACCAGGCTTCCTCCAATCCATGGAAGACGATCAATATCAACACGCCGCTGCCGCCGCTGACGGCCTCGAATCTCAAGATCGACGGCGCAACACAAGCCGGCTTTTTCGGACACCAGAATGCTGAGGGTCCGGACATCGAGATCAGTGGCCGGGGAACGGTCGACGGCGATGGTCTTGTGGTCACGAACTGCAGTGCCGAGGTCGCGAATCTCACCATCAACGGCTTCCGCCGTAACGGTCTGTCCGTCATCGACTCGCCAACGACTCCCAATTGCCCGCAGTTCCCGCCGACCGAACTGCACAATCTCTTTCTCGGAACCGATCCGACAGGTGCCGCGGCACGGCCGGACGGGCGAGGCATCGGGACGTCCAGACAAAACGGAACGAATGTCTTTAACGCCCGGAGCACGACGTACATTCGAGACTGCGTCCTCTCGGGCAACACCATGAGCGGCATCTTCGCGCTCTCGGGGCGTGTCGACATCTGGGGCAATCGCATCGGCGTGAAAGCGCACAGTGACGATCCTCTGCCGAACGGCGCGAGCGGCATCTTCATCGGCCCGGGCGGCTACGGGTCCGAGATCGGACCCGATGAGCGGACGTCGTTCCGCACGCCGAACGTCATCGCCTTCAATCGCGAGATGGGCGTGGCCATTGCCGCAGGCGTAGGCGACGTCTCCGTGCGCGGCAACAGCATCTGGAGCAACGGCACGCTCGGAATCGACATCGGTCTCGATGGTCCGACGCTTTCGACCCAATCGCAGTTCGACGTCCCGATCAACGTACCGGTGCTTACGCTGGCGCACTACGATCCGGTCTCGAAGAAAACGGTGATCGAGGGAGATCAGGTAGGGCAGACGATTGGCGGAGGGCGCTCCTTCGTGGTCGATCTCTATGCGAATGACACCACCGATCCCTCCGGATTCGGCGAAGGACAGCGGCCGATCGCCCGAACGCAGTTCACTGATTACGTCACGCTGACCCATTTCCGCGTCGAAGTCGACGGTGACCTTACCGGCCAGTTCATCACGGCGACGGTGACTCGTACCGAGTTTGCAGGCTTCGCCAAACCTGAAGGGGTGGATCAGCTCTACCTCACGCAAACGTCTGAATTCGGCCGGGCCATCGAAGTACGGTGATCTCCCCAAATAGGAAACCAGAGTGAAATCCCTCGGGCATCACAACTTCGCTCCTCACAGAGACGCAGAGATCCAGGTCGCTTGCAGCAACGTCACACCCGCCGAGGATGGTCCGCGCGTAGAATCAGCTCGATGAGAGCTCTCGCCGCCGCAACAGCGTTCTTTCTTGCAACGCCGGCCCTGTTCGGATTTGCGGATCTCAGGGTGACATGGATCGCATCCACAGGCACTCCTGTGCGCGCAGGCGAGTTGCACACCGTCATGTTCGCCATCCGCAATGCTGGGCCAGATACCGCGCAGAATGTCGTCCTGACGATGAACGCGACGGGGGGTATTTCGACGGGTCTATGTGCGACCGGCTGCTCCACCCCGAACATTCTTCCCGGCGAGAACCGGCCATTCAGTGTCGAGCTCCTGTTCCCCACGACCCCTGGCGACGTGATTCTGACCGCGACTGCGCGGACCTCGGATCCCAGCGAGGGGACCAAGAGTGCCACGATGATTGTGGCGGTGTCGCCCGATCCCGACCTCGTGCTGGGGCTGTCCGCCCCGATCGATGCCCACCGCGCACTTCCCTTTCCGCTCTCGATCAAGCTCATCAACGAATCAGCAATCGTCGCCCACGATGTCGATGTTACGGTCGACTTCCGGCCCGATGTCGGTGTGGGGCCGCTACCGTCAGGCTGCAGCAATCCGGCTGCCGGACGGATCGTCTGTCACGCCGATTCGGTGGCAAAGACGACGTCCCTCCAGGAATTGTTCGTCGTCACCCTCGTCGGACCGCCGGACTACGGGTCGGGGGACATCTCGTTCACCGGCTCGGCAGTCGAGCGCGAGCACGACTACGACGCCAGTTCGAACACGGCGCGCGGTTCCACGGCGCTCTACGTCACGTTCTATGTGACCACGACCGCCGACTCGGGTGCTGGATCTCTGCGGCAAGCGATCCTTGATGCCAACGCAGGCTCGGCCTTAGGCGGTCCCGTCGAGATCGCCTTCAAGATCGCGGAGGCGTCGCCGACTCCATGGAAGACCATCCGGGTCACCTCACCACTCCCGACGCTCGACGGCTTCTTTATTCGCGTGGATGGTGGGATGCAGACTGCGTTCTTCGGAAAGAGCAATCCCGACGGGCCAGACATCGAGATCAGCGGCGGGGGTCAGGTCGACGGCGACGGCATCACGATCACGAACTGCGTGAGCGAGATCGCCAACCTGGCCATCAACAGCTTCCGTCACAACGGCCTATCCATCATCGATTCGACGCATCCGCTCAACTGCACACCCTACGTTGTAACCGAGGTTCATGACCTCTTCCTCGGCACTGATCCAACCGGATCCGAGGCGCGGCCGAACGGTCAGCGCGGCATCGGTGTGGCCATGCCGAACGGAACGAACTTCAATACGGCGACGCAGGCGGTGAACATCCACGACAATGTCGTCTCCGGCAACACCATGAGCGGGATTTTTGCACTGTCGGGCCGGGTCATCCTGGGAGGCAATCGGATCGGCGTGAAAGCGCACAGCGACGACCCGTTGCCGAACGGCGCCAGCGGTATCTTCATCGGCCCGGGCGGCTATGGATCGGCCATCGGGAATGACTCCCAGACTGCCACTCCCAACCGTCCCGGGAACGTGATCGCGTTCAATCGCGAAACGGGTGTTGCCATCGCCACCGGCGTCAACGACGTCTCCGTCCGCGGCAACCGAATCTGGAGCAACGGTCTGCTCGGAATCGACGTAGGCCTCGACGGTCCGTCGAATGCAGGACCGGTCGGCGCGCCAACGCTGACGCTCGCTCACTACGATCCGCTGTCAAACAAGACAATCATCGAAGGGGACACGCCCGACTCGTCACACAACCTCGTCGACCTGTATGCCAGCGATGTGACCGACCCATCGGGGTTCGGCGAAGGACAGCGGCCGATCGGCACGACGCTGGCGACCCAATTCACCTCATCCGCTCACTTCCGGTTCGAGGCCGACGGCAACCTGACCGGCCAGTTCATCACCGCCACATGCACCCGCGTAAACCCTGCCTTCCTCTTCGCCAAGCCGGAAGGGATCAACCTGAACTCTCTGACACAAACATCCGAGTTCAGTCGCGCGATCGAAGTGCGCTAGGCGCGATAAGCGTGATCCCGAGGCCGGCGATGGCCTGGCGCAAACGGGGATCGCAGAGCGCATCGGTCTCCCCATCCCACGCATAGCGCCAATGCGGATAGGCATCGACTCCGATGCCGGGATGCGTGACCAGCTCCGTGGTGCGATCCGCGTGTTGCAGGAGAGCGACGATTCGTGCGGTGGTGAGATGCCCCGCCTCCATCACTCCGATCGTAATGTCGTTGCTGCGCGGAGCCGCCGCCCTCTGGCCGAGCCGGTTCACCGCCGCGATCGATATCCGCCGCATCACCCCTCCCCGCCCGCCCCGATCGCGTACGTGCCGCACGTAGCCAATCCCGTACTCGTTCGCCAGCCGGACGACGATGGCGAAGATCGACGGCAGCATGTGCAGGTGTTGATGGCCGTTGAGATGGGTCACGCGCAAGCCGCTGGCGATCACGCGCTCGATCTGCGCCCGCAGCTCGCGCTCGATCGCGGCGAAGTCCTTTCTGCCGAGGACGAAGGTGAAGTAGGACGTCGGGAAACGCATCCCCGTCAGTGAGCGCTCTTCGACCAGCGCCAAATGAACGCCAACCTCCAGCGAAGGCACGTCCCTCAACTGCGCCACAGCGTCGTCGAATGCGGCGCCGTTCGCGACCACGCTGCATGCTGTGACGATGCCTTCGCGGTGTGCGCGAATCGCTCCCGCCGTCATCCCGGGGTGGAGTCCCACATCATCGGCGGTGACGATGAGACGGATCGGTGCGCCTGTAAGAGTCACGCTGAGTCACGCGGTTAGCTACGTCTCGAGCGGCTGACGGTCCGCGACATGGACGTCACCCGCTGCGCTGCGCTTCTCGCGCACGACCCGCTCCACTTCTTCCGCCGGCACGACCTCCCGCATCTCCGGATAGAGCTTCCAGAGCTCGGCGAAGATCTTGAGGATCACACCCGGCGAGGAAAGGTGCGATTCGCCGCGCATGCGCGGGAAGTAATCGAGTCCGATCTGTTGGATCGAGAAGCCGCGGTTCTTCGCTTTGACGATGAGCTCCGCGTCGATCAGCGAGCCCTCCGATTTCAGCTCAACGGCATCGAGCACCTCACGCTTCATCAGTTTGAACGAGAAGTTGATGTCGCGGTGCGGCCAGCCGAAAAGAACGCCGATCAGCCCGTTGTAGAGGTACGAGTAGAGCGTCCGCCTTGGCCCCTCCAGCGTCCGGTCGAGACGATAACCGGCGATGAGGTCCGCTCCGGTCACGGCCATCGCGCGCATGGCACGTCCCAGCGCGTCTGGATCGAAGGGGAGGTCTGCGTCCATGTAGAGCACGAGATCTTTCTTCGCCGCGGCAAAGCCGGTCTTGAGCGATCCGCCCAGCTTGCGGTTGTGCTCGTGGCGGATCATGCGGATGCACGGATTCTCGGCAGCGCGGCATGCCACCAGGAACGGCGACTGATCCGTCGAAGCGTCGTCCACGATGATGATCTCGTAGTCGTCCGTGTACTTGGTGCAGGCCTCGACAGCGGCAGTCATTGCATGCTCAATGTTCAACTCTTCGTTGAACATCGGAATGACGAGCGAGACGGACGGAGTGCGCATGACGGAAATTGGACAGCCAATGATACCGAACAACGACGTCTGCGTCTTCATTGCCGTTCGGTGAATGGCTCGACTGGTCAGCCGAACGAGCCGGCTGGTGGCGCGGATGCGTTGAGTGGTGGCGCTCACCCGTTGACTGTTGACGCGGACCCGTTGACTGTTGACGCGGACCAGTTGACTGGTGGCGCTCACCAGTTGACTGGTGGCGCTGATCCGTTGATTGGTGACGCCCACCAGTTGACTGGTGACGCTGACCAGTTGACTGGTGGCGCTGACCAGTGGAGTGATGACGCTCACCACTCGCAGGTTGACGCCCACCAGTCGCAGGTTGACGCTCACCACTCGCAGGTTGACGCCCACCAGTCGCAGGCTCACGTCCACCAGTTGACTGCTGGCGCGAAGCACTCGAAGGATGGCTCCGATCAGTTAACCGATGACGGTCGCGCTTTCGTGCGTCCTGGTTACCGCATCAGCCAACGGCAGAATCAGTGCGCCATTCGCCTCTTCGCACAGGAACGTCACCCGCACGACTCCCGCAGCCCCGCCTTCGATCTCGCGAATGCCGGGAACCGCGCGCATGGATAAGGTCTGAAGTCGGAAGTAACCGAGTACCCTCCGACGTCATCGCCCCGTCATCGCTTGCACGCACTTCGCTGAGCACCCGATGAGATCCGTCTCGCGCGCATGCGCGTCAGGCAATCTTCCGCATGCTTCAGACCTGATCCCGGCCCCACGCAATGGCTGGGGGTAGGGAAAACCCCGCATTCGGCCCTCCTTGTGTACAGCAGAAGGAGAGCGCGATGAGATTCGGTGTCTGTTGGCAACCCCGCGTGTGGCACGGATGGGTACCTCCGATCCCCACGCCTGCATCATGGCAGGCGGTGCAATCGGCCGGTATCACCGATCTGCGCTTGACCTACGATCCGGCGCTCACCGCGGGGCTGTTTGAGGCCGATCTGCGCAACGCATCTGCGGCCGGCTTCCGCATCAACGTGAACATGGGCCCGGTATGGGAGTCCGGCGGCGCGATGCTGATTCCGGATCCGGCAGTCATCGAAGCGCAGGCGTTCGATCTCGCCACCAAGTATGGCAACATGATCGCGCTTTACAGTTTCGACAACGAGCCCGGCGCGATCGCACAAAAGTACGAGAGCGCGAATCCGGGATCGGACTTCATGCAGGTTGCTTACATGCCTGCATGTGCGGCGTTTGTGCGCGGCATCCGCCGAGTGGTCCCGAATGCAGTCATCGGTGGGTGCGACGCTGACAGTGTCGACATTCAGAATCGGTACATCGCGCAGGCGAACGCGCTCCTGCCGCTCGTCGTCTGCGACCGGCGGCGCGTTCATCCTTATGGCGACGTCGGCGGCGGGCGGTATGCCACGATGGCAGGCGATAACGAGAACGAAGGCTTCGCACAGGCAGTCGACCCTCGGCCGCTCGACGTCGGCGAGATCGATCATCAGCAGCTCCCGGGAGCAACCCCCATCGCTCGACCGAGCGACCTTCAGGCACTGCTCGACTTCACGCGGATGATCCACGCGAAGTATCCAACAGTCGGACAGATCGACTACGGAACGGCTGAGTACTTCTTCACGCGTGTTCCGTCGCCGCCCGGGATCGTTCCGGCAACGACCTGGAGCACCTGGACGTTCGGGCCGGCGCCGGTGGTGTCGGACGCTGGACGGCAGTTCACGCAGTTGTTCCAGGCGATCAACGCGGGACAGCAACAGGCAGACGCGACCGCCGTCTCTCTGCCGGTCGTCGGCGGCGCCCGGATCGACGTTCAGTGAGATTGGGCGCCCGTCTCCACATGCAGCAGTTGCACGGCCAGCGTGCGGGGATCCTGGTTGTGCATGAGAGTGCTGGGCTGGAACGACCGCGATGAGCGCAATCGCACGTCGATCCGCGGATCGGATGGCAGCGCCAGATTCACAACCACCGGATCCCTTCCGACGTGAAGGACGGCCGAATCATGGCCGTTGATTGAGATCGTCACGTCGTCGGTTGTGTAGGGCAGATCTCCCGGGATCCGCAGCGAGAGCGACGCCACGGCGCCGTGCGACTGCGGCAAACGAATGCTCGCATCGGGGCCGAGCCAGCGCCATTCGGTCCCCTCCAGCGTCCGCTCGATCGGATACGCACCGCTCAACGGGAGATAGCGCTCGGCCGGGAGCTCATTCTCGATTGTGACTTCCTGGTACAGACCGCGCGTGAGCTTCCGGTATGCGTCACTCTCCGGCCACGCGAACACGTGCGAGCTGGCACCGTGCCCACCACCATTCGCGAAAAGCACCAGCCCTGTTCCCGGCCGGTCATACGCCTCGGCGATCGCTTTGTCGACCGGAAGCAGCCGGAAGCGCGACATCAGATACTCCGCGTGCGGCTTCAGCGCGATGTCGTAACCGATCACGCTGTTCGGAGCGAGATTCGCCGTCGCCCACGCAGCGGCAGCGGCCGGCGGCGACGCCAGCTTCGTTCGCGTGCCGGCGAGCGGCCAGACAAACACGAGCGTCGCGGCCGCAAGAATCGCGGTGACTGCCCACGGAGCCGCGGCAAAGCCCGCACTGCGGCGGATCACGCCGAATCCGAGCGCCGCGAGAAGCGCGATGAACGGCATGAACGCCAGGCTGTAGCGCGATCCGTCCGCCGGATCCATCCAGCCGAGCTCGAAGATCACTTGCACGATGACGAAAGCGATGAACGGCAAGAGCGTTGAGCGCAGCGTGTCGCGGCGAAGAAGCCTGGCGAAGGCGGCGATGCCGAGGATGACGCAGGCGAAGAGAGGGAGCGTCACGTACTTCCAGCCCCACGGATGAAAGATGAAGCGGACCACGAGCATCGCCGTCGACATCCCGCCGCGCGACACCGAGGCGTCGTGCGCGGCGACGTATTGCATCTGCTTCGTCTCGTAGAGCCACAACGCATTGAAACCGCCGGCAGCATCGGCGAGCGGCAGGAACCACATCAGCGACAAAAGTATGAAAGCAACGCTGCATGCGATGCGCTGCCGCAACGTCCGCATCTGCAACAACGCGATGAGCAGCATCGGCGCGATCGGGATGAGAAGTTGCGGACGCGTACCGATCGCGGCCGAAGTCCAGATGCCGATAGCGATGGCATTGCGCTCGTGCCTCTCACCGTGAGGACTACTGATCGCAAACAGCGCAAGCGCCACGAACATCATTGCCGGGCCGTCGGAGAGCGCGAGCGATCCGTGAACCAGCATCGACGCGGAGAAGTAGTAGAGCAGCGCGCCGCAGACAGCCAGGTCGGGATCGTCGATCCAGTTCCGAAAGGCTCGCGCCAGCGCGATGAATCCGATCGGCGCGGCGATGACGCCGAAGATCACGAGCGCGCGCCACGGATCGTGAATGAAGACGTTGAAGACCTTGCCGAGGATGACAAATAACGGGTAGCCGGGCGGATGCGGGTGGTACCGCGACGGATCGAAGTTCCTCACCGCCTCGGCGAACAGAAACTCGTCGTTTTCCCACGGCGTGCGCGGCATGGTGAGGATGCGCGACACCAGCACGATCACCGCGCCGAGCGCTTCGCGCCACCAGCCCCGTACAATCGCTCGTGTGGGATTCATCCGCGCGTTAATCGTACTGCACCGCGTTTACGGCCGGCGTCCGCTGCGCGACCGCGTCCACACGCTCGTCCGCTTCCTCACCTGCCCGATGCTGCGCGTGCTCGACGCGGTGCCGCACTCTGCGTCACTGCTCGACATCGGCGCGGGCCACGGCGTCTTCGCAACGCTTGTTCGTGCGCGTGACGCGCGACGCGTCGTAGGCGTCGAGCCCGACGTGAGGAAAGTGCGGCCGATCGCCGGCGTGGAGTCAGTCATCGGCTTCGATGACGTCGTCACCGGCACGTTCGACGCGATCTCGATCATCGATGTCCTATACAAGATTCCGATCGCCGATTGGGATGCGCTGCTCATTCGCTGCCGCGAACGTCTCGCTGTCGGCGGTATCCTCATCATCAAAGAACAAGACCCGACCGCGCGGATCAAGAACGCATGGAACGCGCTGCAGGAGCGGATCGCAACTGCGCTTCATCTCACGCTTGGCGAGTCCTTCACGTACGAGGCTCCTTCCGCCTTCCTCTCGCGCCTCACCCGCCTCGGCTTCCTGGAGGCTCGCAGCAAGCGTATCGATTTCGGTTATCCGCATCCGCACGTGTTGTATGTGGCGAAAAGGCTCTAACCACAGAGACACAAAGAGCACAAAGAAAACCCTTTGTGTCCTTTGTGTCTTTGTGGTGATGCTTCTAAGAAACCTCACTTCCGAAAACGAGCCTCGAAATCCTTCCTTCGGCTGCGACTCAGCTTTAGTCGCTGGCCGCCGGCGAGCACCAACGCGCAGTCGCCGCGGAACAGCGGATGGATCTCGCGCACGCGATCGATGTTGACGATCGTCGAGCGGTGCACGCGGAAGAAGAGCGCGGCATCGAGTTGCGTTTCGATCTCGTCCATCGTCTGGCGCAGGAGATGCGCCGCTGTGCCGCAGTGGATCGTCACGTAGTAGTCGGACGCCTCGATCCAGTCGATGTCGGCGGCATCGACGACGATGGTCTTGTCGCGCACGGGAATGAGGAAGCGCGACCGCGACGCCTCGCTGCGCTCTTTCAACAGTTCGGCAATGCGCGTATCGACCTCGCCGCGGAGGATGCCGCGAGCCCGTTCCTTCGCATGCGCGAGTGCGCTGGCGAAACGGCTGTCGTCGAAGGGCTTGAGCAGATAGTCGAGGGCGTGTACTTCGAACGCTTTCAGCGCGTAGCGGTCGTAGGCCGTGACGAAGATGACTGCCGGGACCGTTGCCGCGCCGACCTGTTCGAGCAGCGCGAATCCGTCGACCTCCGGCATCTGGATGTCGAGAAACATCAGGTCCGGCCGCGTGCGGGCAATGAGCGCCGCCCCCTCCGCGCCCGTTCCCTCGCCCAGCACACGCACCTCGGCATCACCTTCGAGCAGCGCCCGGATCGAGCCGCGCGCCAGCGGCTCGTCATCGATGATGATGACGCGCAACGGCTCACTGCTCATGCCGTCTCCTGCCAGGGAACAGACACGGCAGCGAGCACGCCGCCATTCACGCTGGTGAGATCGAACCGTCCCTCGCTTCCGTGGATGTGGCGCAGGCGCGCCAGCGTGTTGCGCAGACCGATCCCGCCGTTGCTGTGCGTCCCGAGGATGCCGCTGTTGAATACCTCGATCGTGAGCCGGTCACCACTGCGCGCGGCACGCACCGCGATCACGCCCGGCGACGCGCTGACCTCGATTCCGTGCTTCACCGCGTTCTCCGCCAGCGGTTGCAGCAACAGCGTCGGCACCAATCCCCGCTCCGCCTCGGCAGACGCATCGATCGTGAACGACATGCGATCGGGAAAGCGCGCGCGCTGGATCTCGAGATAGCGCCGGAGGACGGAGATCTCTTCGCCGAGTGCGACCTGGGGATTGCCGGAGTGATCGAGCGTGTAGCGCAGCAACTCGCTCAGGCCCGCCATCATCGTGACCGCCTCGTCGTTGCGGCGGCTGCGCACCAGAGCGCTAATCGCATTCAGCGTGTTGAACAGAAAGTGCGGCTGCAGTTGCAGCTCGAGCGCCCGCAACCGAGCATCGGATAACGAAGCCTCGAGCTGCGCTGACTGGAGGGCTCGCTCGCGGTAGCGCTCGTAGTATTCGAGCGCAACCGCGCAGCCCAGCACGAGACAGTAGAGCACCCATACTAGGGGTAGCCGGTAGAAAATAATCTCGCTGATGCGCAGTTGCGAGACCTCGGCAGTCATCCGATCGTACGGCCGCATCAGAATCATCAATGTGGCCGAGTAGAGACTATGAACGACGCCGAGCACGCACGCCGCCAGCGCATGCATAAGGATCGACATTCGTCTCACGGGCACGACGGGGAATCGTTTGGCCATCCAGAAGATGAACACGGTCGCGCCAAGCCACGTCTGCCAGACGATGACGTAGTATCCAATCAGTCGCAGCGCCGAATGGCCGTGCGTGATCATGCTGATCCAGACCTGAAATCCGGAGACGAATCCGAACACGGTCCAGAACAACGTAGCGAATTGCCACGCCACCCGGCGAGAGCTCATGCCCGTCAGTCTGCCCGACCCGCCGCCAAAACGCGAAGGAATGCAGCGAACGGTGTCGCAGAGGCTGCGAACTGGCGGAAACCGCTTCGATAACGCACCATCCCTCTTCCAACTTTACGCACGACGCGAGTATCGTGATGCCCTCACGCAGATGAGCGACGTAAGAAGACACCGCACGTTCGTCTTCGCGCTTTGCGCGTTGATTGCGCCCACCCTCTCCGCGCAGTCGATCCTCACGTACGCGGGCGGCGGCACGCGCGACGGCTTGCAGGCGAAGGCGATCGTGCTGACTGCGCCTTATGGGCTGGCCGCCGACACGAAGGGCAATCTCTACATCGCGGAGGAGAGCGGGAGCAGCGTGCAGAGGGTGAATCTTGCGACCGGCGTGATCGAGCGGTTCGCGGGCAACGGTGGCGGCAGCTACAGCGGCGACAACGGGCCGGCGCGCGAGGCATCGCTCAAACGGCCGCACGGACTCACGTTCGACGATGGCGGCAACCTCTTCATCGCCGATCAGGACAACGGACGCGTGCGGCGCGTTGATGCAAAGACAGGGGTGATCACCACCTTCGCCGGCGGCACGACCGATCCGAACATCGTGGACGCGGGCGACGGCGGGCTGGCAACGAACGCCCTCCTCGCCCAGCCGATCGGCGTCTTCTGGCGCGACGGTGAGCTGTACATCGCCGAAGACAACTACGACGCCAACGTCGTTCGCAAAGTCGATCGCAACGGAATCATCACCACCGTTGCTGGCAAGCGCGGGCTGCAATCATTTTCCGGGGATGACGGCCCGGCTACTTCTGCGGGCCTCGCCAATCCTCTGGCGTCCGTCGTCGACGCGGACGGGAACCTCTTCGTCGCCGATTTCACCAACGGAAAGTTACGGCGCGTCGATCACGTCACGCACAAGATCGCCACCGTCGCCGGCGGAGGCACCGATCCCGACAACCTCGGCGATCGTCCGGGCACCGAGGCGAACTTCTGTCCCGCTGCTCTAGCGATCGACGCGGCCGGTTTGATCTACGTCGCCGATGCCTGCCACCGGCGCGTGCTTCGCTTCACGCCCGCCAACGGCCGGATCGCGCTCTTCATGGGAAACGGCGAATACGGCGGCGGCGATGGCAACGTCGCAACCGACGCCGGCGTCGAGCTGCCTTACGCGCTCACGCTCGACGCAACCGGAAACCTCTTCGTCGAAGATGGTTCGAACGGAAGCATCCGCCGCGTCGACGCCACCACACGCATCGTCTCCACCGTGGCGGGAGGAGGCACCTTTGTCGGCGACGGACGCGTGGCGAATGCCGCGCTCCTCGCCGGCCCGCGCGGGGTGGCCTTCGACAAACAAGGAAGTCTGCTCATCGCTGACACCGAGCACAATCTGATCCGTCGCGTCGATGCAGCGACCGGCGTGATCTCAACCTTCGCGGGTACCGTCAACACCTGTTGCAGCGGTCCTGATGCTCCCGGAACGCTGGCTACGGAAACGACGATCGGCTTCCCGGCCGATCTGGCCGTGGCCTCGGACGGCGGCATCTTCTTATCAGACTCCCTCGGCACGATCTACGTCATCAACACCAAAGGCGAGATTGCGCGCTACGCGGGCGGCAACGACACGAGCGGCACCAACGACAGCGATGACCGCCCCGCCCTCACCGCCAGCATCGCACCGGTCGGAATCGCTCTCGACGCCGCGAACAACCTCTATCTCGCCGAGCGGGAAAGAAACCGCGTGCGCAAGGTCGACGCGGTCACGAAGATCATCACGACGATTGCCGGAACCGGAACGGACGGTTTCAGTCCGGACGGTACGCCGGCCAAGCAGGCCAAGATCAGCGGCCCGACCGACGTCGCCGTCGACCGGCAGGGCAACGTGTTCATTTCGGACAGCGGCAATGGCGTGATCCGCCGCATCGACGCCGCGTCGGGAAACATCTCCACGTGGGCCGGCGGCGGAAGCCCAGCTACCGGCAACGGCGACGGCGGCACCGCCACCAACGCCGCGATGACGCCGAAGTTCATGGCCATCGATCCGAAGAACGACGACCTCTACGTCGCCGATGAGAACGGATTGCGGCTGCGCAAGATCGATGCGAAGACGCAGGTCATCACGACCGTCGCCGGCAGCGGCGTCGACTACACCGACCGCGAGTTTTCCGGTGACAACGGAGCGGCGGTTAAAGCGAAGTTGAATTTCGTCTTCACCGAGTCGGGCGTTGCCATCGACGCCGCGGGCGATCTCTTCATCTCCGACACGGTCAACGACCGCGTGCGTGTCGTCAATGCCTGCTCCACCGTCACCGCGCCGCAGTTGACGCAGCCCGCGGATGGAGCGAATGTTTCGACCGCGCCGAAACTGGCGTGGGCCGCGGTCGAACACGCGTTCCGCTACGACGTCCTCCTAGACACGGTCAATCCTCCAGTCCGCGTGTTCGCTGCCGACACCAGCGATCAATCGTTCACGCCGGCGAACCTGCAACCGTCCACGCGCTACTACTGGAGCGTGAAAGCGAAAGGCGATCCGTTCTGCCTGCCGGCCTCCACCGCCGCCTCGCGCGTCGCAACGTTCTCGACCGACGCGACGTGCGCGGCCGCGGCGTTCGATTCGATCGCGCCGCAGAACGGTACGAACGTCAGCAGTTCGCCGGTGCAGCTCTCCTGGCAATCCGCCGGCGATGGCGCAACCTATGACGTCTACCTCGGCACCCTCGCCAATCCGCCGCTCGCCGCCTCCGCTATCACGACGACGACGTACAGCGCGACGATCGTCTCCGGCCAGTACTCGTGGTTCATCGTCGCGCACGCCGGCTGCGATCCGTCGAAGACCTCAACGAGCTCGACGCGCTCGTTCGTCTCGTCGCTCTCCCCCGGCTGCTCTCCCGGCCAGTTGCAGGTGATCGCCTCCCGCCCATCCGACGGCGCCACCGACATCTCATCCACATTCGACTTGGGATGGGTCCCGCTCGGCGTGGCCAGCAGCTACGACCTCTACTTCGGAGCGTCGTCGCAACCGCCGCTGCTCATCGGCGGACTCGATCGCACCAGCCAGACCGTCACGTCACTCGCTCCAGGCACGAAGTACTTCTGGCGCGTCGTCGCGAAAGGCCCGTGCGATCCGAACGGCGTGTCATCGAGCATCGTCAGCTTCACGACGCGAAGCTGCGCGGCGGCGGGAGCGACGTCGATCGTCTTCGCGCCGACGACCGTACCGGAAGGTGCGACGTACGCGATCGTCTGGTCGGTGGCGCCAGGACTGGATAGTGATGGCGGCTATCTCGTCGAGCGGTCGATGAGCTCGTCGTTCAGTCCGCTGCTCGACAGCCAGGTCACCTCGTCGACCGCCGCATCATTCTTCGCCGGTGGCGCGGGCAACATCTTCCACCGCGTCCGCGCGCTGCCCGGATGCGATCCGTCGAAGAGCGGACCGCCTTCCGCCGTCATCGTCGTGAACGTGACGCCCGCTCGGCCGAATGTAGTCTTCACGCTGTTGCCGACGGCACTCGTCACCGGGATCGGCGATCACCTCGAGGACAAGCGCGGCACCTTCGCACTGGAAAACCTCGGCACCTCCTCGATTCAAGTGATCGTGGGCCGGCAGGAGCTGAACGGCTCCGCGCCCTTCTTCACGATCGTCGATCCGTCCGCCACCGACTCCGCATTCGTCACACTCGAACCACGCAAACCGCATCTGTTCGAGATCCGCTACGCCGGCCCGTCGAACACGATCGCGGCCAGCTACCAGGGCGTGATCTTCGTCGCCGCGACCGGCGAAGGGCTGGCGGTGACTCCGTATGCATTCGTCAATCTCAAAGTCGGCGGCGGCGCAGCGGCAACGCCTCAGTTCCTCATCGGCGGCACGCCAACGGACTATGTCGCCTTCCAGCCGCTCACAGGCGATGACGCCAATCGCTCTCCGTTGAGCATCTCGATCAAGAACAACGGCACGACGACGATGGAGCTGGCCGCGGAAATCGGACCTGAAGTCTGGCTCGTGCCCGATGCAACCTGGAACGCGACGGGGCTGGCGCCGGGAGCGACGCGAACGGTGAATCTGTCGACGCGGCGCAGCAGGGCACCGAACGGTTCGCCGCTTCCGCGATACACCTACTTCGGCGTCCGCACGAAGGATGGCCAGACCGCGCGGCTTCTCGTGCAGGACAGCGAAGAGCTGCCGCTCACTACCGGACGCACGATCCGCCTCGACCTGGCCACGCGGTCGTTCATCGTGCCGGACGCCATCAGCCGCACCAACTCGCAGTCCCTTCCGCTGGTCACGCAACTCCGGCTCAGTAACATCGGAAGCGGCTCGGTGCAGGCCGAGCTGATCTTCACTCCGGAAAATGCAGACGGCTTCGACACCACTGCGGTCAAGCGCGTCATCGTGATCGTGCCTGCGAACGATGTGGTGACGCTCACTGATCCGCTCGTGCAGATTTTCCATCTGACGCGTCCCTCGCGCGGATCGATCGAAGTGCGCCTGCCTCCCGAACGCGTCGGCCTCCTGCGCGCGAGCGCATCCGTGATCACGCTCGGCGGCGGCGGCGGGTTCGTCACGCCGGTTGTGACGCGCGGCGAAGGCGCCCGCATCGCTGCGCCTCATGGCCTCAGCGGCATCACATCGAATGCGTCCGTCACCACGTCGTTGAGTCTCGGTGAGACGAGCGGCATCGATCATGCCGCCGTTCAACTGACGCTGTACGACGCGAACGGTAACTCCGCCGGAACCTTGAGCGTCAATGTCCCCGCGTATGGCGTCAAGCACTTCGACAACATCGTCGCAGCGATGAACGGACCGGCTATCGATCCCGGCCAGTTGCAGATCGCGGTCACGGCCGGAGGCGGATCGGTCATCGGAGTGGCCAGCGTCGGAAGCGCGGACGGCGGCGCGACGTTCGTCAGCACGCCGCTGACCAGCAGCGCGGCTAAGGCCATCCTCGCCTTCTCGCGAGCGAACGACACCACGTCCTCCGTCAACGTCAAGACTGTCGTTCCCGTACTGGCGACTGCATCCGGCTCGAGCGGTTCACCGGCCACGTTCAAGACCGCGGTCGCATTCGCCGCACCGGTCGGCGTGCCGGGAACGTTCTTCGCCACCTTCCTCGACTCCGCCGGAGGCAACACTTCTCCCAGGCAAACGATCACGGTCCCCGCCTCGGCCACGAAGATCTACGGCGATGTGATCAAAGACCTCTTTGGACGTCCGCCATCTGCCGGCAGCGTGTTCGTCGAGTTGCCGCCGGGCGGCAAGGTCTACGCGACGCTGCAACCCGCGTCCGGCAGTTCCACCGCCACTCCTCCGCGCGAACTGCAGTTGCCGACGACGCTGGCCGAGGCGCTGACGAGCGCCGCGTCGTCAGGGACAAGGCCGCTGTTCTTCGACGGCCTCGAACAATCGCTCGATCCTCTGCACGGCTCGCGATGGATGCTGATCCTCAACGAAGTCGGCGGTTTCACGGGCCTGATGAACATCCGCCTGTACGAGCCCGGCAATCGCACGAGCGCCATCGCGGAGCAGACATTGACGATCGCCCCCTTCCAGCAACTCCAGCTCGACACCGTCTTCAGCGCTCTGGGGCTCGACTCCGACGACCGCCGCAAAGACCGCACGAACGTCGAAGTCGTCGTTACCGCCATCGCCGGCAGCGCCCGCGTCGCCGCAATGGCCGTCTCGATCGACAACGGCACCGGCGACACGAAGACCTACGCATTGACGCCGATCGTCGGCTCCGGCCCGCCAAGCGTGAACCGAACCGCCGCGATCGTCCCGCCCACACCCGCATCGCCCGAGCGACGACGCAGCGTGCGGCATTGAGGAAACGCCGCCAGCCCCAGCGCGATGGAACGCTGCCGTCTCGGCGGCTGGCCCGGCGGCGTCCTCGCCGCCGAGTCTTGCCGGATATCATCCAACCCAGTGACCTTCGATGAGCTGATCGACTGGGCGGAAGGAGCGATGGCGCGGCTTCCCGACGAACGCGGCCTGCGCCAGGGGGTGAAGCACGTACGTCGAATGTACAAAGTCCTCGCCGAGTCGTGCATCGAATGGGCGTATTGGAAGGATTGGCACGCGCTGTCGAAGAAGATAGCCAAGTTGCTTCACGAGCCGGTTCCGCCGACGCCGAAGCGTTCTCCCGGACACCGGCCTCGCTCGCTGCCGCCCGACCGCGCCGCGCGCAAGGACCGAACGAATCGCCCGCCGCGCAAATCGCCGTGGATGGATGCCGGCAAACCAGAGCGGCGCCTCGCGAAGAAGAGCAAACGCGAGACGATCGAAGTGAATCGCGAGTTGCAGATCGCGTTCGATGCAGTGAAGAGCGGGCGGCAGATTCTCTTCGTCACCGGAGGCGCGGGAACGGGGAAGTCGACCTTCATCCGCGAGTTGCGGGCGCGATTTCCAGAGAAGCAGTCGGTCGTTCTCGCACCGACCGGCGTGGCCGCGCTCAACGCGGGCGGCCAGACGATTCATTCGTTCTGCAAACTCCCTCCGCGGCTGGTGACGCCACAGGACATACGCAAGCAGAAGGAGACCGCTCTCTTCGAGAAGCTCGACATGGTCGTGATCGACGAGATCTCGATGGTGCGCGCCGACGTGCTCGATGGCGTCGACGCCTTCCTGCGCATCAACCGCGGAAAGAACCTTCCTTTCGGCGGGGTGCAGATGGTTCTCGTGGGCGATCTCTTCCAGCTTCCGCCTGTGGTCACACAACGCGACGCGCCTGAGATTGAGCAGCGCTATGCGTCGCCGCACTTCTTCTCTGCCAACAGCCTGAAAGGATTGAAGTTCTTTCCGGTCGAACTGCAGATCGTCTACAGACAGCGCGACACCACCTTCGCAACGCTTCTTTCGCGCATCCGCGACGGGGTCGGTGCCGCCGAGGCGGTGGCGCAACTGAACAGCCATTGCGCGGGCCGCGAGCTGAAAGGACAGCACCTCATCCTCGTCCCGACGCGGGAAGCGGCTGCCGCGGAAAACGACGCGCGACTAGCTGCGTTGCCGGGAGAGCCGCGCGTTTACGATGCTGTTTGCGAAGGCTCGTTCGAGGCAGCGAGTCCGGACAAGCTGCCGGCACCGAAGCAACTGGCACTCAAACGGGAAGCGCAGGTGATGTTTGTTCGCAATGATCCCGAAAAGCGCTGGGTGAACGGAACGATCGGCATCGTGAAAAAGCTCAGTGACGCATCGATCATCGTGCGCGTCGATGACGGCACGGAGCACGAGGTCGAGATCATCGAATGGGAAGACGTTCACTACGCGCTTGATGAGAAGACCAACACGGTCGTCGAGGAGGTCGCCGGCGTTTACAAGCAGTTCCCGTTGATGCCGGCGTGGGCGGTGACGATCCACAAAGCGCAGGGTCTGACGCTCGAACGGGTCATGGTCGACCTGGCACGAGGTGCGTTCGCCGACGGTCAGGTCTACGTGGCCTTGAGCCGCTGCCAGAGCATGGAAGGCCTTTCGCTCAAGCGATCGGTAAGGGTGTCCGAGGTGCGATGCAGCGAGGCGGCGCGCGGGTTCTACGAGAAGATCCGGATGCGGGCTGCGGGGAATCTGCGCAGTGAATGAAGAGAGAACCGGTCACGCGGAGACGCGGAGGACGCGGAGTACATCCTCCCCGCGTCTCCGCGTCTCCGCGTGACCGTTCTCTCTTCCGACAGGCGCTAAACTGCCCTCATGCGCATCACGATCACGATCACCATCATCGCCCTCGCAATCTCCGCACCCTTACTCGCCGGCGCGATCCCGCTGATCCCTGATTCGCAGGTGACAGCCCTCGCCGGCGAGATCTCCGGCGAATCCGCGAAACGAAACCTCGAGGGCTTCTCACGCCTGCATCGCATGCGCGGCTCGCGCGACTTTCGCAAAGCAGCGGAGCAGGTCATCGCCGAGCTGACAAAGTATGGATACGCTGATGCGCACATCGAGCAATTCGCAGCCGACGGGAAGGTCTTCTACGGCACGCAGCGCTCCCGTCCGGCGTGGGAGGCGGACTTTGCAGAACTGTGGGAACTGGACAACAGCGGGAGTCCGGCGACACGGATGGCAAGCTGGGACGCAGCCCCGATCACGCTCGCCGAAGACAGCGTCAGTGCGGACGTGACGGCAGTTCTCATCGATGTCGGCAGCGGATCGAGCGAGAGCGATTACGCCGGCAAAGACGTCAAGGGAAAGATCGTCCTGGCCGCATCGCAGGCCGACTCCGTACAGCGGATCGCGGTCGCGAAGTTCGGCGCCGCCGGCATCGTCAGCTACGCCGCCAATCAACGCACGGCGTGGTGGAAGCAGGACGAGACGCTCGTCCGCTGGGGCCACCTCGACACGTTCTCTGCAACGCCCACCTTCGCATTCATGATCTCCCTCGGCGACGCGCGCACGCTCCAGGCGCGGCTGGCGAAGGGCGAGCGCATCCGTCTGCACGCCGTTGTGAAGGCCGGACAACATCCCGGCTCCTACGACATCGCCACGGCCACGATTCCCGGATCCGATCCGCAACTGCGCGGCGAGGAGATCGTCTACAGTTGCCATCTCGATCATCCTCGACCCGGCGCGAACGACAACGCCAGCGGTTGCGCCACGATCCTGGAAGTGGCGCGCACCCTTCATAAATTGATCGCTGAGAAGCGCATCCCGCCGCCGCGTCGCACGATCCGGTTCGTCTGGCCGCCCGAAGTTGAAGGAACGATGGCGCTGCTCAACGCGAAGCCCGAGCTTGCCGCGCGCATCAAGGCCGCCATCCACCTCGATATGGTCGGCGGTGGTCCGGAGACGAAGACGATCTTTCACGTCACGCGCGGCCCGGCCAGTCTGCCGTCATTCGCCTACGACCTCGCCGCGGCGATCGGAGCATTCGCCGACAACCAATCGTCGCAATACGCGATGACCGGCATCGCGCAATGGCCGCTCGTCGCACCGGAGGGCGGACGCGACGCCCTTCGCGCCGCCTTCGTCCCCCTCACCCTCGGCAGCGATCACGAGGTCTACAGCTCCAGCTCGTGGAGCATCCCCGCCATCTATCTCAACGACTGGCCCGACCGCTTCATCCACACGAATGCCGACACGGCATCGAAGATCGATCCGACAAAACTGAAGCGCGCCGGCTTCATCGCCGCCGCAAGCGGCCTCGCCCTCGCGAACGCGACCGCCGACGACGCTCCCGCAATCTTGAGCATGATCGAGGAAGCGGCGTTGCACCGAGCTGCCGACGCCCGCGCGCAGGCTCGCGATCTGCCGGTAGTCGAGGGAGCGAATCGGCTCCGATTCCAACTCGGGTATGAGGCGCAGATGTTCGACTCGATGGGACGCTTCTTCGCGCCTCCACCCGCCGCACGATCCGAAGCGGCGGAGTTTCTCAAGACCCTTCGCACTCTCCTCCCCACCCCGCCCGCCCCAACGTCATCCGGTCCGATCTACCGCCGCAATCCGAACATCCGCGGCAACCTCGACGCCTTCGGCTACGACTACCTCGAAGCCCACCTCGGCCACGACCGCGTCGCCAAGCTCGCCCTCCTCAACTTCGAAAGCCCCCGCGCTGAAGGCGGCGAGTACGCCTACGAAGCGCTGAATCTGGTCAATGGCTCACGAACGACGAGCGAGATCCGCGACGCGCTTTCCGCAATCTACGGCCCGATCCCGCAAGACGCCGTCGATCAGTTCCTCGCCGGGGCGGCGGAGGGTGGGTTGCTGGAGAGAGTCGATAGGTAGTACGACCGTGAGCACTCAACAACCGACGCAGCTATTAGCTTTCGACACTTTCGCGCATTTCCAAGTTGGAGTAGTTTGGAGATGTGCTTCGGTCCGCATACGTCGAAACCAGCGTTGTCAGCTACCTGACGGCTCGCCCGAATCAGCGTGATCTGATCGTCGCGGCTCATCAGGAACTGACACGCGAATGGTGGGAGAATCGGCGGAAAGACTTCGTCCTCTTCGCGTCAGCCGTCGTTATCGAGGAAGCGCTTCGTGGCGACGAATTGTTCTCGCGAGCCCGGATGGCCGTGATCGAACAAATGAGCCTGGCGGACGTAACTCCCTCGGCTCGAGAGTTGGCGGCGCGGCTTCTGCGAGAGGCCGGCCTACCCGCGAAGGCGAACGCGGACGCCCTTCACATCGCGATCTGCGCCGTCAATGGTATCGACTATCTGCTTACGTGGAACTGTACGCATCTTGCGAATGCTTTCATGATCCCTCGCGTGAACAACATCTGTCGTGCTGGCGGTTTTGAACCACCGTACATCTGCACGCCAGAAGAGCTGATGGTAAGATAAGTTCCATGTGGGAAGATCCCATCGTTATGGAAACACGCGCAGCTCGCGAGAAACTCGTCGCTGAGTTCGATGGAGATCTTGACGCACTCTGGGAACACCTTCAGACCGTCCAGGAGCAATATCGAGATCGGGTCGTTACGGGACAGCCGAAGCCGCCTGTTCTGGTCGGCCATCGGGCTTCGTAGGCATCGCCCCAGCCACTGATCACGGCCGCGTAACCTTCACCCCGTACTTCGCGCCGAGGTAGTCCTCGATCTTCTTGCGCTCGTCGTCCGTCAGCGTCCGTTTGTAGATGAGCATTTCGGCGAGGTCGCCTTTCCATGACTCGGTGTAGGCGTGGCCGGTGCCGCCGATGAAGAGGTGGTTGGGCATGTGGTCGTATTCGGCGGCGATGTTCGACTTCGCGGCGGCGCCGTTGACCCAGGTGTTGAGCTTCTTGTTGGCGTAGTTCTCGATGGTCAGGTTCGTGGTGTTCGCGGCGAAGGTGAAGATGCCGGTCACTCCTCCGCTGCCAGAGAAAACGGTGTAGTTGCTGCCGTCCGAGGCGCGGTCGTCGATGCCGGCGGCGCGGTCGTAGCCGCCGTCGTCGGCGCCGTAGAGTTTGCGCAGCGGGTTCTTATCCGCGGTCGCGCTCGACCAGACGGAGATCACCGTCAGCTCCGGAGCTGCCTCGGCATCGATGCTCATCGGCACTTCGAGCATGTTGTGGTCGCCATCGAAACGAAGTGCGGGCTTGCCGTTGATGGCATTGGCGACGATCGCTGGTTGCTCGGCCGGATCCTTCGCTTCGGCTTTCAGTGGTGATCCCTCGACCGCCCACGACGCCACCTTCCCTTCCGTGGCGGTCACGCCGTAGTCACCGCGCAGCCAGAGCTGAAGGCCGGTCGTCGGCACGGGAACGCCTTCCAGTTTCACGTCCGCAAAGGTGCCGGTCGCCGGTGTTGCGGTCGTGGTAGCCGCGGCCGTCGCAACGCTCGGCGCTGTCGCTGGAGCCGGCGCGGCAGGAATGGGCGTTTCTTTCTTCTGACAACCAAACGCAACAACGGCGACGAGGAGAAGACTGGCAATCGTGCGGTTCATGAGCGGATATCGTAGCTGATCAGCCGGGCCCGGGTGACCGGCACCCTCGCCGTTACATCACGCCGTTGCGCAGTTCCGCAAAATGTGCCGCCTTGATCGTGGTGGTCTGCTGCACGATCGCCGGGTCGGTATACGACAACGCCGGTAGCCCGAGGGTCGCCCGCGCGGGGTCGAGCGCGTTGCGAAGGTCGGTGAGATGAACCTTCTTCACACCGGTCGATTGTGCAGTGATGGCCGGATCGGTGTAGGCGAAGGGGTTACCGGCGCCGCCATTGGCAAGCTTCCGCACCGCGTCGATGGCCGTGCGTAGTTCGGTGATGTGAACCGCTTTGATCCCAGTCGATTGCACGACGAGCGCCGGATCGGTAAAGAGGACGGTCGTGGCCAGATCCTTGTTGCTGAATGGCGACTCGACGCCCGAGATCGTGGCCGTGACTTTGTAGAGATAGGCGGTGTTGGGAGCGGCGCTGGCGTCGGTAAAGAGGTTCGTCACCGGCGTGCCGACGTTCGAGTAATTCGTATTGTCCGACGTGCGATAGACGGTGTACGACATCGCGCCGGTGACCGCGCCCCACGTGAGGTTCACGCCGGACGGCCCGGCAGTGGCGACGAGACTGGCGGGAGCGGCCGGCGCCGGGTAGAGCGCCTCCACGGCGCGCCGGTCCCACGCGGTCAGCACGCCATTGTCGCCGTCGAGGAGTATGTGGTTCATGAGTGCCGCGGTCGTGCAGTCGTAATTGGGCTGGTCCGTGCAAAGCTGCGAGAGCGTTCGCGATTGGTCGGAGTGGCGGAAGGAAAGGGTATGGCCGATCTCGTGAGTGATCGCCGTTAGAAAGTTGCCCAGGGTCAAAGTGTTGGCGCCACCGGGCAGACAGGCGCCCGTGCCCTGATTCATGCTGGCGTCTCCTTCCGTGATCTGAAAGAAGACCTCGCCGTTGACGATGTTGGTTGGATCGCTGATGGCGTGATGAATGCCCGCCTCTCCGAGAACACCTCCAGTGGTGCAACTGAAGGCGGCCACTCCGAATGCAGTCATGTCTTTTTCGAAGACGACGTTGTTCACGCCGTCGGTCCCTTCGCGGATTCCGTTGGGATTGGCGTTGAAGGACGAGAGGACGTAATTGACGTTGGAGCTGACCTCGTTGTTCCACGATGCGAACGCGCTATTGATCAGATCCGTGCCGCCGTTCGTCACGTTGATCCCCGAGTTTCCGCGGTTCCAGTTGACGACGGACGGAAACGTCTTCCAGCGCGAGCCCATGCTGTTCTCATTGACGCCGGATGACGCCAGCGTGTACTGCGTCACCCTGAATGCACTCAACGCCCTTGGCCGGAGCTGAGACGCCGAGGGCGGATGGCTCTCGCCTGCCAAAGGATAGGATTTGATCGTGTAGTCCTTCGCGGCTGGACGCCGGTTGACCGTGTCGCGGATGAAGCCGAGAAAGCGGTCCATGTCGCGGTGCGGCTCCTCGTAGGCGGAGCCGTCGGGATTCCAGCCCGAGATCTCCGAGGCGGAGTGAACGATGATTCGGTGGCCGAGGTCGTCGGTCGCGAAGCTGAAGAGCCCCAATCCAAGATCGGCGGTGGCGTAGTCGCCATCCGGCGTCTTCTTCAGGAAGAGGAGGACGCGCTCGCCATCGACGAAGCTCGGCGCGCCGGCGACGATCTCGGTCTCGATGCGATGGTCTTCCCTCTCGATCACGCCGCCCGGACTGCGAACGCGAAAACCGTCGGCAAGATCGCCTTTGAGAACTTCCTCGACGGCGAACACGGTGACGGTCTCGATCCCACGCTCCGGCAGGCTCTCGACATGCGCATGCAACGCCCGCGCGATGACGATGACGTCGGCCCTCCCGATCATTACCTCGTCCGGCGGGACGACGTACGTTGCGGCATGAAGAGCCGCGCAACCGAAGAGATGAGACACGACGCGAAGAACCTGAAGAGCCGGGACACTTGAGTGCTTCAGGATGAGTCTGCCTTCGGCCTGCGGTGATGATGCCCGTCACAAATGGACAAATAATCGAGTGGGGGGTTGGGTGTCGGGGGTCGGGGGTGGGAGAAGCTTCGTGCACCTACTTGCTACACCTCGCCCTCTGTCATTGGAGCCGGCTCTCAGTCCCACTCGCACACATACTCGCAGACGTCAGCGCCTTTGGCCCGGCACTTCGTCTCCGTGACGCGGACATTGGTTCCGCCGCACATCTCGATCGCCTTGCGATGCCAGCCGATCACGGTCAGGCAGTCGTGCTTTGAATAGGTCTCACTCTCGAACGTGGTTAGCTGCGCCTTCGTCTCGCCGAGCTTCTCGTAGGTGCGGCGGCCGGTGTCGTAGTACATCTGGTAGATCTGGGAAGCGCGGCGGAGCAGACCGTGCGGGTCACGATCGACGATGAAGGCGCGGTGCGTGGAGCCGAGGTTATGAGCGGCGGACTTCTCGCCGATGAGGAGAAAGATCTGTTCCCCGATCCCCATCTCCGCGGCGATGGCCTCGTCGAGACTCGCGTTGAGCGTGAACGGGTACCACATGGCTGCCAGGACGTGGGCGCATACATCCCGGTCGCTCTCCGATAGACGAGCCAGAACTTTCTCCACGGCCGGTTCGCCGCCGCGGTCGCGGACAAACTCGAGACGCGATTTGATGACTCCACCTTTGACTCTCATGTCGTGAGGATACTCTGACTCGCGCGAGGCGCGGGGTGGCAGAAAAGCGTATCTCCGCGCCTCCGCGTGATACGTTTTTCCCCTCTGAAACGCTCGATCAATCTGTTTCGCGCGACGGCGATGGTGGCCGGCATCATCATCGGCGCGTCGATCTTCGTTCAGCCGTCGGAGATCACGCGGCATGTGCCCGCGGCCGGCGGCATGCTCCTGGTCTGGTTGCTGAGCGGCGTCCTGACCTTCTTCGGTGCGCTCGTCTGCGCGGAGCTCGCCTCGGCGTTTCCGCACACGGGCGGCGTCTACGTCTTCCTGAAAGAGACCTACGGGCCCGCCGCAGGGTTCTTGTGGGGGTGGGCGATGTTCTGGTGCATGCACTCAGGAATCGTCGCTGCAATCGCCGTCGTGCTGGCGCGGTACGTTGGCTTCTTCGTGCCGCTCGGCGACGGCGGCGTGCGCATCGTGGCGATTGGCGCGATCCTCATCTTGTCCGCCATCAATGTGATCGGCGTCCGGCAGGGAAGCGCAGTTCAGACGTTCTTCACTGTCGCCAAAGTCATGGCCATCATCATCCTCCTGGTAATGGTCGTTGCGTTTGCGCCGCACAAAGCTGCCGGGCATCTCACGCAGACAACACCACCAACGACGCTTCGCGACTTCGTTCTGGCCATGGTGGCCGGGCTGTTCGCGTACGGCGGATGGCACATGGTCACCTACGCCGCCGAAGAGACGCGCGAGCCGCAGAAGACCATTCCGCGCGCGCTGGTCATCGGTATCGCCATCGTCACGCTCTGCTACCTCGGGCTCAACGCCGCCTACGTCTCCGCCATGCCGCTCGACCAGGTCATCCACTCCCAGCGCATCGCGGCTGACGTGGCCACCGCCGTGGCCGGACCGCGCGGCGCCGCCGCCGTATCGATCGTCGTCATCATCTCCGCCCTCGGCGCGCTCGGCGGCGTGATCCTCGCCGGCCCGCGCGTCTACTTCGCCATGGCTCGCGACGGGCTGCTCTTCCGCTGGATCGGCGTCGTCCATCCGCGTTTCCAGACGCCGCACATCGCCATCATCCTGCAGGCCGTGTGGGCTTCCGCGCTCGTGGCGACGGGAAGCTACCGCAGCCTCTTCACGCGCGTCGTGTACACCGAGTGGATCTTCTTCGCCCTGATGGCGGCGGGACTGTTCATCCTTCGGAGACGGCCTGCGTACGCGCCCACATACAGGACATGGGGCTATCCACTCGTGCCGATCGTCTTCATCCTCGCATCGGCGGCCATCGTCGGCGTTCAGATCGCCGCCGAGCCGATGGAGAGCGTGACCGGACTTTTGCTTGTCATGGCCGGACTGCCTGTGTATTACTTCTGGTCCAAATGATCATCGACTTTCACAATCACTTCTATCCGGCCGCCTACCTCGACGCGCTTCGCTCCGGCTCGAGCCGCGTGCAGGTCACCATCGACGACGACGGCAACCCGCGGCTGCACTACCCGGGCGACTACAACATCGCCGTGCTCGGCCATCGCGACATCGCCTATCGCGCCGGTGTCATCGACGAGCTCGGCGTCACGCAGCTTCTGAGTCTCACTACGCCCGGAACGCATGTCGAAGAGCCGGCAATGGCCGTCACGCTGGCGCGGCTGGTCAACGACGGCTTCGCGAAGATCGTCAGCGATTACAAAGGGAAGTTCATGGCTATGGCCACGCTTCCGCTGTGCGATCCGCAGGCCTCGGCGAAAGAGCTCGAGCGCGCCTGCAAGCAGCTCGGATTCGCCGGGAGCATGGTGTTCAGCAACATCAACGGCGTCGCGCTGAGCGATCCGCGCTTCCTCCCCGTCTGGGAAATGGCCAACGATCTGGCGGCGGTGATTCACATCCATCCGACATCGCCGGTCGGCGTCGAAGCGATGAAGGACTACTGGCTGATGCCGTTGGTTGGCTTCCCGCTCGACACGACGCTGGCCGCTGCCAGCCTCGTCTTCAGCGGAACCGTCAGCCGTTTCCCGCGCATCCGCTGGGCTCTCGGCCACCTCGGCGGCGCCATTCCCTACCTCGCCGAGCGCCTCGACCGCGGATTCGAGGCCTTCGCCGAGTGCCGCGCCAACATCGATCGTCCGCCCAGCGCCTACCTCAAGGAGTTTTACTACGACTCCGTGAACTTCGACGTGCACGCGTTGCAACTGGCCATCGACTTCGCCGGCGCCGATCACATCCTGGCTGGCAGCGACTACCCGCACCAGATCGGCAGCCTGCCGAAGATGCTCAGCAGCATCAACGCGCTGGCAATCTCCGACGCCGACCGCGCCGGAATCCTCGGCGGCAACGCGGCGAAGCTGCTGGGGCTCTGACGATGCAAGGACTTGCCTGATCTCCGGCCACCGGGTCACGGCACGGTCAACCCGTATCCTCTTGCTGTCGAGCCCGTCGCCGAAGGCAACCGACGGAAAGAGCAACAGAAACATCGAGACACGAAATCGCATGCGAGCACTCCCCTCGGGCGAATCATGCCTCACTCATCACTGGTATCAACGAGGAGCTTCAATCTCGGGACCGTGCCGTTGTAATCGTATTTTTGGATTCCAATTGAGGCTGCCGAAAAGATCGACGATCTTGCCCTGCTGGCACCGGGCGATGAACTCCTCCAGCGCGCACTTGACGGCTGCTGTCTTCGTGCGTTCACCGGGAAAAACATCGCACCACAGAGACACTGAGGACACAGAGAAGTTGAAACCCAACTCTGTGATCTCTGTGTCTCTGTGGTGACAAGGGGTTTGGATTACGTCCGCAAAACGCCCGCTCGTTCGAAGATTTTGGCGTCGATGAAGAGGCGGACCAGGGAGGCGTCCAGCAGGCCGTCGCCGACTTCCATCTTCAGGATGTCCAGGGCGCGGTCGGTGGAGATGGCGCGTTTGTAGGGGCGGTCGTTCGCGGTCAGGGCGTCGTAGATGTCGGAGACGGTCATCATGCGCGACTGGATCGGGATCTCCAGCGCCGTCAGCTTGCGCGGATAGCCGCGGCCGTTGAGCTTCTCGTGATGGGCGAAGGCGATGTCGGCGACGGCAGACAGGTCCTTCGTCCAGGGAATCTTGCGCAGGAAGTTGTAGGTGTGCGTGACGTGACTCTCGATCTCGGTCCGCTCCGCCGGATCGAGATTGCCTTTGCGGATGGAGAGGATGCGCACCTCGTCGTCGTTGAGCAGGCGCCGCTTGTCACCGAACTCCAGCTCGGCGAGCTGCTGCAGGTATTGAAACTCCCCTTCCGGCAAGACAGTCGGCTCGTTCGACTTCGTGACGAAAGCGAAGTCCTTCTGCATCCTGTCGAGCTGCTGGCGCAGCTCCTCATCCGCTTGTTTACCGAACTCCTTGTACGCCTCGGCACCGTGGCGCAGCAAATATTCGAGCTTCCGCTTATTCGACTCGTTCTCCGCCGTCTTCATGGCGAACTCGAAACGGTTGCGGAGCGTCTCGAGCTGCAACGGATAGAGCTTCTTCTCCTTGACCAGCACCTGCTCGCGAACGCCGACTTTGCCGAAGTCGTGGAGCAGCGAGGCATAGCGGATCTCGCGCACCTGCTCGGAGGTGAAATGCGTGTCGCGATACTGCGCATCGTCGCGGTCGACGATGCGTGCCAGCTCAACGGTCAGATCGGCGACGCGGAATGAATGTCCCGAGGTTGTCGGATCGCGCTGTTCGATAGCCGTTACCGCTGCGGTGACGAAGCCTTCGAAGAGCCTCTCGATCGATTTGTAGAGCAGGTTGTTCTCGACGGCGACGGCCGCCTGCGCTGCCAGTGACCGCATCAGCTCCACGGTCTCCGCATCGAACGGGACGACTTCGTCCGGCACCGTGGCCGCGGTGAGCTTCCGTGGCGGGCCGGGCTTGCGGCGATTGATGAGTTGCAGCACGCCGACCAGCTCACCGACGTGCGTGACCATCGGAAAGACGAGGATGGAGCGGGTCAGGTAGCCGTTCTTCTCATCGAACGAACGGTTGATCGAATACTCGGCGTCCGGCGGCAGCGAGTAGGCGTCGTCGATGACCAGCGTGTCGCCGGTGAGAGCTACCCATCCAGCCAGACTGCGGCGCGTGATCGGGAGCACCATCTCCTCGAAGCCCTCGACCTTGATCGAATCGTTCTGCGCCAGCTTCCAGCGCAGCATCTTCTCGTCATCGACCTCGTCGAGCAGATAGAGCGAACCGGCATCGGCGCGCGAGAGCTCGCGCGCTTTGGTGAGGATGGTCGTCAGCAGCACGGAGTGGTCGCGCTCGGTAGAGAGAGCGACGCCGACTTCGCTGAGCTCGCGCAACTCGCGCGTGCGCTCGCCGAGCTGCCTCTCGATCTGCTGATTGCGCCGCTTCTGATGAAGCCCCTGATACGCCCGCTTGACTCCGCGCAACAGCGACGCCTGCGAGGGATCGGGAGGGAGGTCGATGTAGATACCTTCTTCGCCGAGCCATTTCGGTTCTTCGTCGAGACCGATCCCGACGATGGCTGTGCGCGCGTCGAGCGACGAGGGCCGTCCGTTGTTCATGGCCAGATCGACGAGGATGACGCGCAGCGCGCCCGGATCGGAGGCGAGATCGTCCAGCGTGAGAACAGATTGCGCAGCGATCGACGCCTCCGACAAAGCGTCGCGGTACTTTCCGATCGGAAAGCTCTCGGAGTGGATCAGCGTCAGCGTCTGCATCGAAGTGGCGTGCGTTGGCTGCAACGGGGTTTCGCTCGATCTTCCATGCGGGTCAGGAACCGCTTACAATCCGCGCGCCGTCGAATTATGGCACCGATCCGGCGAGAATGTTGGTTCGCCGGGCGACGTTCACGCCTGCTACGGCAACCCGGCTTTTCTCAGGAGGATTCTTGGCAGCCTACACGACCGACACGATCACACCGAAACACCACGATGCGCTCGTGGGGTGGCAGAAGAAGCATTTCCCGGAGCTCCAGTTTCTGCAGGACAACTGGTCGAAGTACTACAACCAGACGCCGTTCCAGCTCTTCGCCAAAGTGGGCAAGCTGGCTTCCGAGAACATCAACTACGGACGCATGACCGGCCAGCCTCGCTTCGAACAGGCCGGCGACATGGTCGGCAACATGTTCTACACGGCGCGCGACATCATCCGCGCGCAGGCATCGACCGAGCTCGGATCGATCCAGCAGCACCGCCTGACTCTCGAAGAAGCGCCGAGCGACCAGATGAAGATGGCCGTGCTCCGCATCATGGCCGAGGAGCTGCGGCACGGATATCAGATGTTCTGGGTCTTCGATCACGACAAGAGCTGGAAGAAGCCGGGCCACCCCGATGTGGCGCAGGACACCATCGATGAGCTGCTGGCGATGGAGCTCGGCAACCACGTCCTCGATGCCTTCAACATCCCGTTCACGAACTTTCTCGACAACGTGGTCTTCGCCACGGTGATCGATCTCGTCGGCAAGTACCAGCTCGAGATGCAGAAGGTCTTTTCGTACGCACCGATGGCCCGGTCGATGGGACCGATGCTTTCCGAGGAGGGATTCCACATCGGAAGCGGCCGCGGATTCCTGCGCGACCTTGCGGTGGCCGCGCACAACGACACCGGCCGCTTCTCGATCGAAGAGATCCAACGCGTGCTGAACATGTGGGTCCCGCGTGGCGTGGAGATGTTCGGCAACGAGCGTGGCGGCGACACCGCAATCGCTTTCGGATTCAAAGACCGCAACAACGTGACCGCACAAAGCGAGTACTACAACGAAGTGCGCGAGGTACTCGAGCTGGTGAACATCGCCGTCGTGCAGGCGAAGGTGAAGGACACCCCGGCCCCCGAGGCGCGGACGATCGTGCGCGAAGTACAGGACACGCGCGAGACGGTCAGCGGGGTCCGGCCGTCCGATCTGCTCTACGCGCCCGATATGAAGTTCTTCCGCTCGCGCGGCATGGAAGAAATCGCCTTCATGCCCTACGACATCAACGGGGACATGATCACGGAGAACAGCAAACCGGTAGGCGGCGAGAAGTACGCGGCGTATCTGAGCACCGTTCTCCCCGACTACTACGTCGCCGGCAAGGAGTTCGCGAAGTACCGCGAAGCCCTCCTCGGACGCGACGCTCCGGTACCGGGTTCCAGTTACGGCTGGTAGGTTCTCAAAACCGTTTCACGCGGAGACGCGGAGGTCGCGGAGAAAACAACTCCGCATCTCCGCGGCTCCGCGTGAAAACGGTTTTCCTGACGGCTTGTCTCTGATCTCTGCTCTTTTCAAACTTCTGACTTGCGATTAGTCATCGCTGCCGACTACCCTTCCCCGCGCATGTTCCGCAAATTGACCCCGCTCATCCTCCTGGCTGGCCTGGCCTGCGGCAGATTGAAGGAACCGACCGCTCCGGGCGCGGGCGCTGGTGATCCGATCGATCCAACCGCAACGTTCACCCGCGTGCAGAACGAGATCTTCACCCCCACCTGCGGCCAGCTCGGTTGCCACGACACCCTCGGGCGTCAGGAAGGGATGATCCTCTCACCGGGCCGCGCCTACGCGATGACCGTCGGCGTGGCCAGCGTCGAGACGCCGCAACTGGTTCGCGTCATGCCGAGCGATCCGACCAACTCGTATCTCTACCGAAAGATCACAGGCGCAGGGATCACGGGTGACCGCATGCCGCAGGGCGGACCGTATCTCTCCGATGCGCAGACAAAGCTCGTACGCGATTGGATCCGCCGAGGTGCTCCGAATGATTAAGTTGCGTGGTTGCTCCGTTGCCCGGTTGCTTCGCTGGCCGGCAGTCGCCTTCTTCTGCCTTCTGCTCTCTGCCTTCAGCCTTCAGGCCGAGGATCGCTACACGCCGATCCCTACCGTTCCTCTTGGCGATGCGCTCCTTTCCCTTCCCACTTCGCATATCCCAACCGAGGGGACGTGGGAGGTGAAGTTCACGCATCGGTTCAATCAGTCGATCGATCAGGGGAGTTTCAGCGACCGCGTGCACTCGCTTTGGGGACTCGACAGCAACGCCGATGTCGGCATCGGCTTCTCGTACGTCATCAGCCGCGATCTTCAGGCGACATTCATGCGCAGCAACGCCAGCGACGATATCGAGTCATCGCTGAAGTACGTCGTCGTGCAGCAGGCGCCAGCCATTCCGTTCTCGCTGGCTCTGCGCGGCGGGATGGATTGGCGCACCGAGCGCGACGTGGTCGACCGCACGTCGTTCTTCGGGCAGGCGATCGTCTCGCGGCAGATCGGGACGCGTGCGGAGATTTTCGCGATCCCGACGTACGTGACGAATGCAGGGCGGGCGGTCAGCGGAACGAAGTCCGTGGCGCTCTTCAAGCACGCGTTCAACGTGCCGGTCGGGGCCGCGTTGATGGTGCGGCCGGGACTGAGTGTCGTTGCAGAGCTGATTCCGAAGAATCGCAATCTGCCGTCAAAGATGAACGGCGGCGATTTCGGTTGGGCACTCGGACTGAAGCGCGCGATCGGCGGTCACTACTTCGAGATCCTGCTGACGAACTCGAATGCGACGCATGCCGATCAGTATGTGACGTCGACCTACCAGGGCTCGCCGCTGAACAAGAGCGACATCCACCTGGGATTCAACATCGAGCGGCGGTTCGGGCGGGTTCGGCATTGATGAAGCGGAGAGTGTCGGAGGACGTCGGGAGTCGGGTGTCGGAGAGCACCGCGCCCAGTATCTCCGACACCCGAACCCCGACAACCGACTCCCGCCTATAGGATCTCTTTCCCTTCCACGACGAGGTCAGCCATATCGATGTCGGCGTTCGGATCCGACGGATCGTTCTTCCGCTGCTCCCGTTTCTCTGCTTTTTGCTGCTGGCGCTCGCGCTTGGCCTGCTCGCGCTGACGCTTGACGACGGATACCTGTGGTCTTCCCATAAACCTCCACACAACGAAAAGGGCAGGATCGCTCCTGCCCTTTCGTCGATCGAAAGATCGGCTACTTAGACTGCGACGACGTTTGCCGCCTGCAGGCCTTTCGGCCCTTTGACGACGTCGAACTCAACCGCTGCACCTTCGGGAAGCGACCGGAATCCGGCGCCCTGAATCGCGGAGAAGTGGACGAATACGTCGTCTCCATTCTCGCTGGTGATGAACCCGAAACCTTTGGCGTCGTTAAACCACTTCACATTGCCTTGCGTTCTCATCTTGAATCTCCTTTCTGTGCTGCCATCGGAGATTCAAAAACGGTGTTCTTCGTCTCGATAAGGCAAATCACGGATGCACAGGCGAACCGGCTGGGGTGGCAGGCTATTCCGAGGGGAGTCGTGGGTCGGGAGTCGGGGGTCGGAGATCAACAAAGAAGAGTCGCGGCCTCTATCCGACACCCGACACCCGACTCCCGACGCCCGTTCACGGAGAATTCTGAAACAAAGCGACAGACCGGCATTGTGGCGGCACGTTTGCAGTTATTGAGGACAACCATGCGCTGCCCGGAATGCAACCGACCGTACGAAGCTGGCGCAGCCTCCTGTTCCAATTGCGGACTGCTTCTGCTGAATCTCGCTCCTCATCGCCGCGGAGAGGACATGGCCACGAAGAAGCGCCGCGCTGCCGATCAGCTCGCTCCCTGCAAGTTCTGCGGCAGCGAGATCCCGCAGAGTTCAATTCGCTGCCGGCAATGCTCCGAGATCGTGAATGACGAGTTCTACCGGGAGCGCGCGCAGCGCACTAGATCCCGCATCAACTATGCGAGCTGGGTCGCCTACATCTTCGGACTGGGCGCCCTCCTGGTCTTCCGGCCGGTCGGCCTGGTTTCGATCGCAGCCGGACTCCTCCTCTCCATTCTTTACTACGCGATCCCTGTCGAACCTCCGGCGTCGAAGAACAATCCGCGCCCTCGCCTCTCGCTCTGGCAGCGCATCAAGCAACAGGTAAAGCTCGAGCGGGTGTCGATTCCGATTCCGAGATTCCCGAAACGGAAGATCGTCTTCATCGGTACGCCGCTGATTGCCGCCATCGTCGGCTACTCGGCAAACGTCATCCTGCTCCAGCAACCGATGAACGCCGTCCTTCGCGAGAACGCGGCATTCAACGGGATGGAAGTGTCAGCGCACTACCAGTACTACATGGTCCCTGACGTGGTGGTTTACGATCTGCGCACGATCGGCGTGCGGCAGACACCGATCGATGTGCACACAGCCTTCCTCGAGTTCGCGAAGAAGGTCCGCGACAAACGCTACCAGCGCGTCGATCTCTCCTACCGCGGCACGACGAAGTTCTCGATCGACGGCGCGTCGTTCCACAAGCTCGGCGACGAGTACGCGAACCGCAATTTCGACTACGTGTTGTACAAGTTCCCGCGCCTCTTCCATCGCGTCGGCGCGCCTGCGCCGGCCCCCTCCTCATCCATGTCCGACCGCGACGCGCTGCTGCAGTTTCATCGCCAGTGGTACGGGGATGATCATCTGACGCGGACTGTGGCTGAGGGGATGTAGTCACGCGGAGGCGCGGAGATGCGGAGAAAACCTCCGCGCTTCGTTGATCTCTTTCTCTACGTAGGGTGAAACCTTCTCTAGCTGGAGTGAAACTTTCTCTCCGTGGAGCAAAACTTTCTCTAGGTCGGAGAAAACTTTCTCTAGGTCGGAGAGAACTTTCTCTAGGTCGGAGAGAACTTTCTTTAGGTTGGAGAGAACTTTCTCCTCTCGGTGGAGTGAAACGTTCTCGCCGAGGAGCAGAATGTCTCGCGCTCCGGCTGAGATCTTTCAGAATCCGGTCGAAATCATCGAGACGCCGGCTGCAATCACACCGACGGCGGCTAAAGCAGACCCTCCGCCTCCAGCTCAATCGTCAGCGTCCGCGCATCGTTGAACTGAAACGCTCGCATCCCGAGGTCGCGCGCTGCCAGCACGTTCTCCAACAAGTCATCGATGAAGATCGTTTGATCCGCGGTGGCGCCGACCGTCTCAAGTGCGCGGCGGTAGAAATCGGGATCGGGCTTCGCGGCCTTGATCCTGTGCGAGAAGACGAAGATGTCGTTCTTCTCGAAGATTGTGGCGAATTGACGTGGGATCAGCTCGGCGTGGATCTCGTTTGAGTTCGACAGGAAGGCCACGTTGTAGCGCTGCCTCACGCGCTCCAGCAGCTCCTCGATCCCCGGCATGGTTCCGTCGAAGAAGTCCGACCAGGCGCGATGAAAGTCGCGGATCGAGCCGTTGTAGCCGGCGTGATCGCACAGAAACTCGTAGAGCTCGTAGAAGGAGACCGCACCGCGCTCCATGTCGCGATACGCGCCCGGCTCCTCCAGCAACTCGACCAGCTCGTCGCGGCTCTTCGTTGACTCCGCGCAGATCGCTCCCAGCACGCGCTCGTAGGCGAGCTTGATGATCGTGTTGCCGAGGTCGAAGAGGAACCAGGTGGTGGACATGGGTTTCGGAGTCGCGAGGTTACGAGGTCGCGGATCACCGCGCAACCCCGCGACCGCGAGACGGCGCGACTACATTCGAAACACCCCAAACCTTGGATCCTCGATCTTTGCGTTGTACGCGACCGACAGGCCGAGGGCGAGGTAGTTGCGTGTCTCGGCAGGGTCGATCACGCCGTCGTCCCAGAGGCGGGCGGTCGAGTAGTACGGCGAGCCTTCGGTATCGTACTTTTTGAGAACCGGATCGGCCATGGCCCGCTCGTCGTCGGCGGTGAAATCCTTCCCCTCGCGCGCGAGCTGATCGCGCTTCACGGTCGTCAGGACGCCGGCCGCCTGCTCGCCGCCCATCACGCTGATCCGCGCGTTGGGCCACATCCAGAGAAAGCGCGGCGAGTAGGCGCGGCCGCACATGCCGTAGTTCCCGGCGCCGAACGAGCCGCCGATGATGACTGTGAATTTCGGCACGGTCGAGTTGGCGACCGCGTGAACCATCTTCGCGCCGTCTTTGGCGATGCCGCCGCGCTCGTACTCTTTGCCGACCATGAAGCCGGTGATGTTCTGGAGAAAGATCAGCGGGATGCGGCGCTGGTTGCACAATTCGATGAAGTGCACGGCCTTGAGCGCGCTCTCCGAAAAGAGCACGCCGTTGTTGGCGAGGAAGCCCACCTGGTAACCGAAGATGCGCGCGAAGCCGGTCACGATCGTCGGTGCGTAGCGCTCTTTGAACTCCTGAAATTTCGAGCCGTCGACGATGCGCGCAATGACCTCCCGCACGTCGTACGGCTTGCGGGTCTCGCTCGGAATCACACCGTAGATTTCCTTCGGATCGAACTTCGGATCTTCGGGCTCAATGCGCGTCGGAGGTTCTTTCTTATCCAGCGGCAGGTTCTCGACGATGTTCCTCACGATCGCAACGGCGTCGTAATCATCCTCGGCGAAGTGATCCGCCACCCCGCTAATCCTCGTGTGCACATCCGCCCCGCCCAACTCCTCGGCGGTGACTTCTTCGCCGGTCGCGGCTTTCACGAGCGGAGGTCCGCCGAGGAAGATCGTGCCGGTGCCCTTGACGATGACAGCTTCGTCGGACATCGCCGGAACGTAGGCGCCGCCGGCGGTGCACGAGCCCATCACGGCCGCGATCTGCGGAATCTCGCGGGCCGACATGATGGCCTGGTTGTAGAAGATGCGCCCGAAGTGATCGCGGTCCGGAAACACCTCGGCCTGCAGAGGCAGAAACGCGCCGCCGGAGTCGACGAGATAGACGCACGGAAGATTGTTCTGCAGCGCCACTTCCTGCGCGCGAAGATGCTTCTTCACGGTCAGCGGAAAGTAGGTGCCGCCTTTGACCGTGGCGTCGTTGGCGATGATGAGGCACTCGCGCTGTTGGATGCGGCCGATGCCGGTGATGATGCCGGCGGCCGGCGCGCCGTCGTCGTACATGCCGTTGGCCGCCAGCGGCGAGAGCTCGAGGAAGGGGGTGTCGGGATCGAGAAGTGCCGCGATCCGTTCGCGCGGCGGCACTTTCCCCTGCTCCTTGTGGCGCGCAACGTACTTCGGCCCGCCCCCCTGCCGTGCCGCCGCCAGGCGCTGATTCAACTCATCGACGAGTGACTGCAGCGCACTGGCGTTGCGGCGAAAATCATCCGAATCCTTTTCGACGTGTGTCTCGAGTGGTTCCATGCTTGCGGTCGCAGCGTACATGCGGGTGGCGCTGGCCGCAAGAACCGCCTAGCGGCCGACCCAGAACTCGGCGCGGCAGCCGTTCTTGACCCAGATTCCGCGGTCGTCATAACCCCACGTACGATTGAGCACGCAATTGGTCCGGCTCAACTGACGGGAAAGGCGAACGCCGCCTTCCGTGTCGACCGTGCATCGGTGCCTTGAGTCGTAGTCAGACTCGCAGGTGATCAAGCGGCCGCGACGATCGCGATCGCGATGGTCATCCCGGTCTTCGTCGCGCTCGCGACGGACAACGAAGTCGGCGCGGCAGCCGTCGCTGACCCACACGCGGTGGCGTCCCTCGCGACCCCAGGTGCTGCCCTCGACGCAGCCGGAAATGCTGAGCTGACGCTGGATCTCGACGCGGCCGAGCGTTTCAAAGGAGCACTCGTGGCGCCGGTTGTCTTTGGACTCGCAGCGAAACGTCTCCGCGAAGACCGCCGTGGTGAACAACGAGACGATGATGACAAACCCGAACAATTTCGCTTTCATGAAATCTCCCCCCGAAGATTGATTTGATGACTACACATTCACGGCGCGTCGAATGGCGTCGACCGCCGTGGCAGTTGGTGTACCTGGAAGAAAAATCTCGCGGATGCCGATCGCTTTCATCTTCGGAATGTCCTTCTCCGGAATGATGCCGCCGGCGAAGACGACGATCGCTTCGGCGCTCTCTTCGTGCAGCAGGCGCATGATCTCGGGAAACAGTACGTTGTGCGCGCCGGACAGAATCGACAGGCCGATGGCATCGACGTCCTCCTGAACCGCCGCCGCCACGATCTGCTCCGGCGTCTGCCGCAGTCCGGTGTAGATCACTTCCATGCCGGCATCGCGCAGCGCGCGGGCGATGATTTTCGCTCCGCGGTCGTGCCCATCGAGGCCAGGCTTGGCAATCAGTACTCGTATCTTTCGCTCGCTCATTAGCCGAAGTCTATCCTGAGGCGCTCGGCGACGAATTGTCAGCACGGAACTTCGAGAGGATCACGATGTCGTGGTAGCTCCCTTCGCGAAAGAAGTCGCGGCGGAGGAGGCCCTCCTGCACGAAGCCGAGCGCTTCCAGAACGTGTTTGGCGCGGTCGTTGTAGTCAAAGACGTTGATGCGCAACTTGCCGAGGTTCATCTCATCAAAGGCGAAACGGACGAGAGTCTGGATGGCGTCGCCGCCAAAGCCGCGGTTCCACGCCGTCGGCTCGCCGATGAACAGTCCGAACCAGGCAGTCTGCGAGACCCAGTCGATGTCGTGAATCGAAGCATTGCCGATGTGCGAACGGTCGTCGCGCCGCTCGATGGCGAAATGACGCTCGACATTGCTCGCGTGCATGGCCCGGTCGAGCCACTCGATCTCGTTCTGGAATGCGATCGGATAGCGCGTCTTCAACGTTCGCACGATGTTGGGATCGTTGATCCAGCGGTAACAGCGCTCGGCGTCGTCGCGCTCGAACGCGCGAAGGATCACGTGCTCGCCGGCGATCATGAAGCGCCGCCGCGTCGGCTCCTTTCCCTGGTCCGCGAAATCGCGTTCGGTTCGAGGCATGTGGTCGGATTATATGAGAGCGGTTTGGTCCGCAGATGACGCAGATGAACGCAGATCCGACTCCCGACCCCCGAAACGCAACACCCTCATCCTGCTAACACAACCTTCGGCCTCACTTCGACCGGGCCGCCTTCGCGAAGGATGTTGACCACTTCGCCGATGACGACGAGCTGGTCTTCCGGATTGCCGAGGGCCAGGAGATCGCCTGCGCGCACCGCCTCGGGCGGCGTCATAATGATCGGTTGCCCTCGCATCAATTTCCCCTGTTGCGACCAGTCGATGCGCAAGCGTGGCAACGGTAGCTCGACGTCCGAGAGCGACTGAAAATGCGGCGGCGTCATCAACTGCTCCGGCGGCGCGTTTTCCAGCGCTTCGTACGACAGCGCATCTTCGATCCGGAAGTTGCCGATGGCCGTGCGCCGGAGCTCCTTGAGATGGGCTGGTACGCCGGCAGCCTCGCCCAGCTCGTGCGCGAGCGACCGAACGTACGTGCCTGCCGACGATCGGACGCGGAATCGCGCCGTAGATCCGGTCACGTTGATGATCTCGAACTCGTAGACGGTGACCGACTTCGGCGTTAGCGCGGCCACTTCGCCCTTGCGCGCCAGCTCGTAGGCGCGAACGCCGTTAACTTTCTTCGCGGAGAATTGCGGCGGCATCTGCTCGATCGCGCCGAGGAAGGGGGCGATGAGCGGGGTGAAATCGATGTGCTCGACGTTGACTTCCTTTGGCTCGCCGGCGGGCGTGCCGGCGGCATCGTACGAGTCGGTCGCCCATCCGAACTGGATGATGCCCTCGTACACCTTCTCCATCCCCATCAGATAGGCCTGCAACCGCGTGGCCTTTCCTACGCAGAGAACGAGCAAACCGGTTGCGAGCGGATCGAGCGTGCCGGTGTGCCCGACTTTCTTGATGTGCGAGCGCCGCCGGAACTTCTCGACGACGTCGTGCGATGTGATTCCTGTTTTCTTGTCGACCAGAAGCAAGCCGTCGACGCGCGCGCGGGGTGGTTGCATGAGGGGGCGAAGGATAGTCCATCCGCCGAATCTTCGTCAGCGAATCAGGCATTCCAGCGAGCGCGGCGGCAGCGTACGATGACGCCCGCCATGCACTGGACTGGCAACTTCGCCGTTCACTTCGCGTTCGAGACCGCCGGCTACATCGCCGCCATCATTATCTATGCGGTGCAACGCCGCCGCCGCGGCGACAGCGTGCCCGATGAGACCCGCGCCTCGGTGCTCGCCGGAGCGGCGGCCGGAGCGATGATCGGCACGCGGCTGCTCTACGTTCTCTGCGATCCCGCCAACAACATTCACAACATCCTCGGCGGCAAGACGATCGTCGGCGGGCTGCTCGGCGGATTGATTGGCGTCGAGCTCGTCAAGCGATTCCTCGGCGTTCGCCGCTCCACCGGAAACCTTTTCGTCGAGCCGCTGATCGCAGCGATGTGCATCGGACGCATTGGCTGCTTTCTGACCGGCCCGGCCGATCAGACCGCCGGCAATCCGACGTCGCTGCCGTGGGGTATCGCCATCGCCGACGGCATCCCGCGCCATCCGGTCGCGTTGTACGAGATCGCGTTTCTCCTCGCGCTTGTTCCTCTGCTGCGCGTCATCAGGAGAAACGAGAGCAAGGGCATCGGGCCTTTGTCGCACGAAGGCGATACCTTCCGCATCTTCCTCGCGTCGTATCTTTTCTTCCGCCTCGGCGTCGATTTTCTCAAGCCCGATCCGCGCCCCATCCTCCTCGGCATGACCGCAATTCAATGGGCATGCGTCGCCGGATTGCTCTATTATTTGAGCGTACTCTGCAATGACAACCGCGACCCGGCCCTACCTTTTCTACGACGCGGTCGTCTCCATCTGCACGACGTGCTTCCGCAAGATTGACGGCAAGATCGTCTTCGAGGAAGGGCGCGTCTGCATGCTCAAACACTGCCCGACGCACGGATCGGAGCGCGTGTTGATGTCCGACGACGTCGACTACTACCGGCAATGCCGCGAGATCTACCTCAAGCCACCGGAGATGCCACTGCGGCGCAACACACCGATCCGTTGGTCGTGCCCGTACGACTGCGGTCTCTGCCCCGATCACGAACAGCACAGTTGCATCTCGCTGATCGAAGTCACCGACGCCTGCAACCTTCGTTGTCCGATCTGCTACGCGGAGAGCGGCCCGGAGCGGCAGCATCACCGCTCGCTCGATCACATCGAAGCGATGCTCGATTCCGTGGTCGCGAACGAGGGTGAGCCGGATGTCGTGCAGATTTCCGGCGGCGAGCCGACGATCCATCCCGACTTCTTCGCGATCCTCGACGCCGCCAAACGGCGTCCGATCAAGCACCTCATGGTCAACACGAACGGCGTGCGCATCGCCCGCGACGCGGCATTCGTGGAGCGCCTGGCAACGAACAAACCGCTCTTCGAGATCTATCTGCAGTTCGACTCATTGCGTCCGAGGCCGCTGGAGATTCTGCGTGGCGCCGATCTGCGCGAGATCCGTATGAAGGCGCTCGAGCGGCTGAACGCGCTCGATATCTCGACCACGCTTGTCGTCACGTTGCAGCGCGGCGTCAACGACAGCGAGATCGGCGAGATCATCGACTTCGCCCTGACGCAGCCATGCGTGCGCGGCGTGACGCTCCAGCCGGTGCAGGTCGCCGGACGGCTCGATGGCTACAACGACGGCGAGAACCGCCTCACGCTGTCCGAGGTGCGAAGAAAGGTCCTCGAGCAATCGACGCTCTTCGCGCCGGAAGATCTCATCCCTGTTCCCTGCCATCCCGATTCGCTCTGCATGGGCTACGCATTCAAAGGCGGCGGCGAGGTCGTGCCGCTGACGGGGCTGCTCGGACGCGATGCGCTGATCGACGGCAGCCGCAACACGATCGTCTTCGAGCGCGATCCCGCCGCGCGCGGCGCGTTCCTCAAGCTCTTCTCCACTGCACTCGGCTCCGAGTCACAGCCGCAGAAGTTGAAGGATCTCCTCTGTTGTCTGCCCCGCGTTCAGGGCGACATCAGCTACGGCAATCTCTTCCGCCTGCTGATCGTGGAGTTCATCGACGCGCAATCGTTCGATCTCCGCTCGATCAAGAAGACGTGCATCCACATCGTGCATCCCGACGGACGGCTGATCCCGTTCGATACCTACAATCTCTTTTACCGCGACGACCTCGAGACGACGCGTCTCGGGCCGCTGCGAGAATGGGCGGTGCGATGATGAGCGAAGTACCGACGAGCGAAGTTCCCTCTCCCGCGGCGGCTGCCCTGGCAACGCCGGCCCCGCCGAAATTCAACGTCCTCGCCATGTTCGGAGGATTGGTGCTTTCCGTGGTGCTCGGCGCTATCGGGAACGTCGTGGCCGGTCTGATCGGCAGCGATTCTGGCGCCAAGATTCTCGGCTTCCTGATCGGCATCGTTCCCGGCGTGATCTTTGTGGGACTGGCCGCCCTCCTGCGCCGCAAGACCACCGCCTTCGCCACCGGACTGCTCATCGGCGGCTGCCTCGTCGGCCTGATCGGTGGGATCTGCGGAGCGTCGATGGTGGGGTTCAGTGTCCATTGATCGGGGGAGATACCCATCACCACAGAGACACAGAGATCACTGAGATCGTCATTGCAACTCTATGATCTCTGCGTCTCTGTGGTTCAGCATTCGCGTACTAAGCCAGGAGACTACATGCCGCAATCACCGAAACGCAGCAAGAAACATCTCGTCTGGATGGACTGCGAGATGACTGGGCTCGATCCGGCCAAAGATGTTCTGCTCGAGATCGCAACGATCATCACGAACTACGATCTGGAGATCATCGCTCGCGGGCCGGTGCTGGCGATTCGGCGTTCTGAGGCGGTGCTGGCGGCGATGGATGCCTGGAACCGGCGGACGCACAAGAAGAGTGGGTTGATCGAACGAGTGCTCACCGAAGGCGTCAGCACGGCCGAAGCGGAGCGGCAGACACTGGCGTTCGTAAAGAAGTACTGCTACGTCCGGACGGCGCCGTTGTGCGGGAACTCGATCGGGCAGGACAAGCGGTTCATCGCGAAGTACATGCCGCAGCTCGATGCGTTTCTGCACTACCGCACGGTCGACGTCAGCACGATCAAGGTGCTGGTGAACGAGTGGTACGGCGAGAAGTACAAGTGCCCGAAGAAGCAGGAAGAGCATCGGGCGCTCGCGGACATCGAGGAGTCGATCGCCGAGCTGGCGCACTACCGGAAGCAGGTGTTCGTCAGGTCGTAAGCGCTCTCACGATTCTTCGTCGTCGCTCTTCGGCTCCTTGTTGATGTCGGTGAGCAGATCTTCGATCCGGCCGGCGCGCATGGCCGTCTCGTCGAACTTGAAATCGAGCTCTGGGGTCGAGCGGAGACGGATCCGTTTTCCGAGCTGCGAGCGGATGAAGCCGCGCCGCTGATGGAGCTCTGCCACCATGTCCTTCGTTTCCTTTTCGTTCAGACCGCTGAGGAAGACGCGGGCGAAGTGAAGATCAGGGCTGACTTCGACGCCGGTGATGGAGATGAGTCCGAGCGGAAGATCAGTCAGCTCGAATCGGAAGACTTCGACGAGCGCGTCTCGTACGGACTCGCCAACGCGGGAGGTTCTGCGGGTTTTGCGCATCAGGCGGCGAGGATAACAACTCAGAGCCCGTCGAGCATGCCTTTCTTCTTCCTGATCTCGCCGAGGCCGCTTGCGGCGATGACCGGGCGCCACCACGGCTCGGTGGTCGAGGGCTGCCAGTTGCGGACTGCCTCGCGGCGAACTGGCGGTGGAGCGGGAACGAGCTCGTTGAGTCGGTCGAAGAGACGAGTGGCTTCATCGGGAGTGGCGAGTCGGAAAAGGTTCAGAAGCGTGAATGCGTCGCGCTTGCGGGCGAGCGAGAGGATCGTCGTCAGATCGTGTGCGTGCTTGAACTCGCGCGCGGCAACGCGAAAGCGCGGATCGGCATCGTCGAACACCGGGACGCTGATCTGACCTTCGGCGCTGATCGACGCCGACGCGCCCTGCGGAACGAGCGATTGCCACAGGCCGTCGCTCAGATCGACCCAGCCCGAGGTCACGCGCAACTCGCCGCTGCCTCCCGAGGCGATCGCGAGAACGTATTCGCATCCGAGGTCGATGGCGCGGGCCTGCGGGGTGTCGACGACGAACACTCCGGGCGGCGACGTCGTCCTCGCGTGGATCACGCCGACGTCGAGCGCGAGGCGCTGGCGGCCCTTGCGGCTCTCGATCAGGCGAACGGTCGATGTGCCATCGACGTCGATGATGCCGACGCTGCGCGATTCCAGGCGAACGCGCGACCTGGAGTCGGTACGCAGAACATCACCGACGCGCAGCGGACGATCGGGCAGCGATGTCGCGCCGGCGATGGCCGTGGCCCTCCACTCGCCGGGCCGCGGCCGAAGGAGCAATGCCCAACCGATGACCACCGCGATGATTGCAGCGGCGGCAACCGCGAGCGGCCACCGGCGTCGACGTCGGATCACGGAGACGCGGCGAAAGTCGGGCATCGGCGCTGTGCTTCGATAGCGGGAGAGCAATGCCTCGAGCTGGCGGATGTCGGCATCCCCGCTTCCGTGCTCACCGCTGGCGTCCCACAGGTATTCGTCGTTCATGGGGCACTCCCGCCGAGCGCTTCGCGGAGGAGTTGCATTCCGCGATGCAGATTCACGCGCACGGATCCCGGCGTCAATCCTGTGCGTGCGGCGATCTCGGGGCCCGACATTCCTTCGACGAGCCTGAGCATCAGCGTCTCGCGATACGCCTCCGGTAGCGCGCGGATCACATCGAGTGCATGCGACGCTTCGGCGTCATCGCCCTGCGTTGGCCGCGTGGCGTATTGCTCATCGACCGCAATCGTCTCGGACCACTTGCGGCGGTGATCCTCCGCTGCGTTGCGCGCCATTCGCGCGATCCAGCCCGCGAACGCAGCGGGGTCGCGAAGCGAATCGAGTTTCGTGAGCGCCGCGATAAACACGTTCTGCGTCACGTCGTCAGCGTCGGCGGCAGGCAGCCGCCCGAGGAGAATCGAATGCACGACAGGCGCATATTTCACGTAGAGATCCTCGAAGGACGCAACGTCACCTGCCTGTGCGGCGAGAACGAGCTCGGTGTCGGTGCGGGCAGACATCAGCGACTGTAGGACGCGCGCAGCGCCCGAAGTGTTAACACGTTAACGCTCGTCATCGTCGCGGCGTCCTTTCGCCAAAGGAGAGCTCATCATGACGCGAATCATCATCCCACTGCACCTTCTGGCGATTCTTTGCGCATCGTTGCTCATCGGCTGCACCCGAGCGGAGGCAAGTCCGTCGAACGTTCGAATCGCCGGTCCGCAGGAGCCGGGAGAACGGCTCATCGTTACCGGCCACGTGCTCGGCCGCGATGGCAAACCGCGCGGCGGCGTGGTCATCGAAGTACACCATACCGATGCGCACGGAATCTATCTGGCCGAGGGCGCACATGGACCGAATCCGGCAGTGGCGGCGCGGCTCTGGGGCCGGCTGATCACCGCGCCGGACGGCAGCTATCGCATCGACACGATCAAGCCCGGCGGATATCCGGGCGGAGGAGCGCCGGCGCACATGCACATTCACCTTCGCGAAGGAAAGAGCGATGCATGGGCGCTACTCGAGTTCGCAGGCGATCCGAATCTGACGCCGGCCATGATCGCGAAGGACAGCGTCGGCGGAACCTTCGCCACGATCCGGCCGCTCGAGCGCGACGCGGCTGGCGTACTGCACTGCACGCGCGACTTTCGGGTAGGTGCGAAATGAGACGCGCCGCACTGCTCTTCCTCTTCGCGCTGCCGCTTTGCGCGGAGCCGACGCGCTACTACGTCAAGCCGGTCTACACGAGCCTGCGCTTCTCGATCGTGAAGTGGGGCGTGCTCAAAGAAGAAGGCATCTTCCGCGATTTCAACGGCACGCTCGTCTACGATCCGGCGCATCCCGAAGCGTCACGAATCGACGTCGTGGCGAAGGCGGCCAGTCTCGACACGAAGAATGACGCACGCGATCAGACCGTGACCGGCGAAGACTTTCTCGACGCCGCGCGCTATCCGACGCTGGAGTTTCACAGCACGGCTGTTGATCACAACTTCGTCGCGGGCAATCTGACGATCCACGGCACGACCCGGCGCGTACGCTTTCCAGTCACGTCCCTCGGCACTCACGAGATCCCGAGCGTCGGCAGGATGGCAGGATTCGAGACGACCTTCACGATCAATCGTCGCGACTACGGAGTGCTCGGCTCACGATGGGGAGCAGTGCCGGGTGTGCTGAGCGACGCGGTGGAGTTGCACATCACGATTGGCGGGATCACTCGCCCGTAGGCCCAGGATGTCGGGAGTCGGGGGTCGGAGCAAGAACCGTGGCTCCGACTCCCGACTCCCGATCAGCGACACCCGTGAATCACAATCCCGCTTCTTCGTCGAAATCGAGAAGCTCGCTCGTCCAACCGCCAAGCGTCGCGTCGGTGTTTGATTCGATGAACGTCTGGATCTTTTCCAGAAGCCCCTCGGCTACCGTTCGCTCTCCCGTGACAAACGAGATGGCCATGCGAGCGCGCTGGTGTACGTCCTGAAGCGCAACCTCGGCAGCGGAGATCTCGAACCGGTCGCGCAGTTTCGCGCGAAGGCTGCGCACGACCATCCGCTTGTCCTTCAGCGACTGTGCGAACTCGATATGCAGCTCAAAGAGTGCGACGGCGACGATCATGAGCGTGGGGAGCGGCAGCGCGAGCCGCCGCTCTCCAGATTACGCGAGAACGGCCGCAAGTTGGTCGATCTTGAATGCTTCGATGATGTCGCCGATCTTGATGTCCTGGAACTTCTCGATTCCGATGCCGCATTCGAAGCCCTGGCGGACCTCGGAGACATCGTTCTTGAAGTGCCGCAGGGAGCTGATCTTCCCCTCGAGGATCACGCGGTTGTCGCGCAGCAGGCGTACGCTCGCAGCCCTCGGGATGAGTCCCTCGGTGACCATGCAGCCGGCGATGATACCGGCCTTCGGAACCTTGAACGTGGAGCGCACTTCGGCGCGGCCCTGGAAGACTTCCTGGAACTTCGGATCGAGCAGACCGGTCATGGCCAGCCGGATCTCATCGACAAGGTTGTAGATGACGGTGTAGAGGCGGACATCTATGCCTTCCTTCTCCGCCAGCTCGCCTGCCGACCGCTCGGGCCGGACGTTAAAGCCGACGACGATGGCGTCGGACGCGGACGCGAGGAGCACGTCGTTCGTGGAGATTGCGCCGACCGAGGCATGGATCACGTTGACCTTCACCTCGGATGTGGACATCTTGCGCATCGTGTCGCTCAGCACTTCGACTGAACCCTGAACATCAGCCTTGAGGATGAGGTTGAGCTCCTTGGCAGTTCCCGACTGCATGCGCGCGAAGAGCTGATCGAGGGACATGCGCGAGGTCTTGCCCTGCGAAAGCTCGCGTGCTTTTTCCTGGCGCATCTGGCCGATCATGCGAGCCTGCGTCTGCTCGTCGACGACCTGAAGCGAGTCGCCGGCGTTCGGGACATCGTCGAATCCGGTGAGCTGCACCGGCGTTGCGGGAGCGGCCTCGGTGATTCGTTTGCCGCGCTCGTCGGTCATCGCGCGGACGCGGCCCGACGTTGCGCCGGAGAAGAACGCATCGCCGATCTTCAGCGTGCCGTCCTGGATCAAAACCGTGGCCACGATGCCGCGGCCGGTTTCTTTCTTCGCCTCGAGCACGACGCCCTTGGCGCCCATCTCCGGCGATGCCTTCAGATCGAGGATGTCGGCGGTGAGAAGGATCATGTCGAGAAGCTCGTCGATCCCCTGCTTCTTCGTAGCAGAGACTTCGACCGAAACTACCTCGCCGCCCCACGACTCGACCTGCACGCCGTTCTCGGCGAGCTCGCGTTTGACACGGTCGATATTCGCGTTCGGCTTATCGATCTTGTTGATGGCCACGATCAGCGGAACCTTCGCCGCACGTGCGTGATCGATCGCTTCTTTGGTCTGCGGCATGACGCCGTCGTCTGCTGCGACGACGAGGATGACGATGTCCGTGACCTTGGCACCGCGTGCACGCATCATCGTGAACGCTTCGTGGCCCGGCGTGTCGAGGAAGACGATCTTGCGGCCGCGCTTCTCGACGTGATACGCGCCGATGTGCTGCGTGATGCCACCCGCCTCGCCGCCCGCGACGTTGGTCTCGCGGATGGCGTCGAGGAGCGAGGTCTTGCCGTGATCGACGTGACCCATGACGGTGATGACCGGGCCGCGCGGCGCGCTGCCGGTGGCGCCGGTCTTCTCCATCGCCTCGAGCTCCACGGCCTCTTCGAAGGAAACGACTTCGGCGTCGATGCCGAGCTCCTTCGCGATCTCGAGCGCGAGATCAGCACCGAGCGGTTGGTTGATCGAGAGCATGAGCCCCTTCTTCATCAGAAGGTGCTTCATCAGATCGTTGGCTTTGATGCCGAGTTTGTCGGCCAGTTCCTTGACCGTCGCACCTTCGCTCAGCGGAATCTTCGTTGTGGGTCTGTTGAAGTTCAGGACCTTGCCCGAGACGGGAGCCTGCTGCTTGCGAACATCACGGCGATTGGACGGAACGCGCGGCTTTCCATCCTCATCGGTGTCCAGGATGGGGATGTCCGGCCCGAGGTCATCGTTGATGATCTGGGTTCCGGAGAAAGGACCCTTGGTAAAGAGCTCGCTATCGACTTCTGCCGGGCGTTCGCTCTTGCCGCGTTTGCCGGTCGTCTTCTTCTTCGGTGAAAGATCTTCGCCGCCGTCAGGACGACGCGCTTTGCTGCGGCCCATCGCTCCACCCGGCAACGTGCCAGGTGGTGGCGGCGGAGGCGTGACTCCACCACCGGGACGGCCGACGCCCGGACGGAAGCTGCCGGGACCAGATGGACGAGCGCCCATCGGACCACCGGGACGCGGACCGCCAGGACCTGACGGACGTGTTCCCATCGGCGGACGAGAACCGGCTGGACCGCTTGGTCGCGTTCCCACCGGAGCACCCGGACGCTGGACGCCGGGACCTGTGGGACGCGTTGGGCTTGGGGGATAGCTTGGACGAGCGACCGGCTGCTGACCGGCGTAATTCGGACGGGCTGCCTGCGGTGCGCGGGCGCGAGGGCCGGTTGGTCCGGAGCGGCGCAGATCAGGTCCGCCGGCGGGAGGGGGTGCCGGATGTGCCGGATGTGCGGCTGCTGGCGCTGGTGCCGGCGCCGCTGCCGCGGGTGCGGCTGCAATCGGCATCGGCGGCGCAACCGGCTCGGGAGCCGGCGGTGGCGGCGGTGCTGCCGGACGTGGCGCCTTCGCAGCGACGGGCGGCGCTTCTTTCGCAGCGCGCTCTTCGGCTTCGACAGCCTCGACGAACTCGGGGATGATCACCGTGGGCGGCGGAGCGACGACCTGCGGCTCTTCGACCGGCACCTCGCGCTTCACGCGCGGAGTCGGTTTTACGATGGCACGCGGTGGGCGGACAGCTTCTTTCTTCGCAGCGACCTGCGGCTTGTCTTCGCGCATGATGACGTTGCGCGTACGCATCGTCAGTTTCTTGCCGGTGATGAGCGCCTGAACGACCTCTGGCTCGAGGACCTGACTTGCGTCAGTGATCTCAGCGCCGAGCGACTGCAACTGGAAGATGACGTCCTTCTCGGACTTGCCCATCTTCTTTGCGATGTCGCTCACTCGAAATTTTGCTGCCGCCATTGAATCTCCTGATTCCTGACTACTGGTTACTGAGTTGCCGGTGGTTGCGCTGGTTCAGCCGCCGACTCGCTCAGCAACTGAGCAACCCTGCAACCTAACAACTTTTCGCTACTCCACAGGCGCCTCTTCCTGCGGTGTTTCGGCATCTTCCGGTTCTTCGGTCTGCTGTTCGCCGTCGTCTTCCGATGCCTGGTACTCTTCTTCCTCTTCGTCGCCGGCAGGCTCAGTCTCATCGATCTGCTCGTGCTTGCGGGCGATCTCGATCATCTGCTGGGCCATTTCCTCGTCGACGCCTTCGATGGCGATGAGATCTTCGACCGAGGCGTTGATCACGGAGTCGAGATCGTCGTACCCGGCCGCTTCGAGCGTGTTCGCCCAATCTTCCGGCATCTCTTCGATGTCGTGAACATTCGTCTCCGCGCGCGACTCGGCCATCGCTTCCTGCAGCATGGCGCTGAGTGCGTCAGCGACCTCGCCTTTGACTTCCTCTTCCGACTTGATGTCGATCTTCGCGCCGATCAGCTCCGCGGCGAGACGAACGTTCAGCCCGCGCTTGCCGATGGCGAGCGAAAGCTGATCGTTGTCGACGATGACGTCGAGGTGCGGGCGGTGAGCCTGCTCGTCGCTCGTCACCGAAACGCGCGTGATCTTGGCTGGTGCCAGCGAGTTCTGCGCGTAGATGACGATGTCTTCGTTCCAGGGAATGATGTCGATCTTCTCGCCGCGCAGCTCGCGGATGATCGATTGCACGCGCGAGCCTTTCATGCCCACGCAAGCGCCGACCGGATCGACGTCGCGCTCGCGGGACGTGACCGCGATCTTGGCGCGCTCGCCCGGCTCGCGGACAGCACCTTTGATGACGACCGTGCCGTCATAGATCTCCGGCACTTCCATCTCGAAGAGCTTGATGAGCAGGCGCGGATCGGTGCGGGAGAGAACCACCTGCGGGCCTTTCGGCTGCGTGTGCACTTCGGCGATGACTGCCTTGATGCGGTCGCCCTGCGAGTAGCGCTCCGCGCGCGACTGCTGCGAGCGCGGGATGATGCCCTCGGTTTTGCCGTTGAGATCGATGATCATGTCGCCGCGCTCGAAGCGCTTGACGTAACCGTTCTCGAGCTCGCCCGCCTTGCCGATGAATTCGTTGTAGACCTTCTCGCGCTCCGCTTCGCGCACCTTCTGATAGAGCACCTGCTTGGCCGACTGCGCGGCGATGCGGCCGAAGTCTTCAGCGGCCTTCGTCAGCGGAATGTGGACTTCGTCGCCCTGCTCCACCTCGGCGTCGATCTTCTGCGCTTCGTAGGTACGGATCTGCGTGTTCGAGTCTTTGACGACGTCGACAACTTCCTTGGTGATGTAGCTGAGGCGGATGCGGCCGCCGACGCCGATCTCGGGATCGATCTTCCGGGCTTGTTCCAACGTCCACTGCGCCTGCGGATCTTCGATCTCATTCTCATCGATGACCACGTCTTTGATGACGTACATCGTCATGCCGCCGCTCACGCGGTCGATGACGGTTTCCATCGGCTCGCGGGTTTTGTAATATTTCCTGGCAGCGGTAGCGAGGGCATCCTCGAGGGCCTTGAACACACGCTCGACGTCGATCGACTTCTCGTACGCCAGCGCCTTGATGTTTTTACTGAGGTTCTCGTCGAACATTCTGCTCCCCGCGGTAGCGCGGTTTCGGGGTCTCGTGGTCTCGCGGCTTCAACACCCCGCGACCGCGAAACCTCGCTACTTCGCTACCTAGATCTCCACTTCCAACCGCGTTTCTTTGATGTCTGCGAGCGGAACGACGTAGTCAGGATCCTTTTTCATCACCGGATCCGTGACGACGATCGTCTCGCCGTTGAATTCTTTCAGTCTTCCGACGATTACATGAAGCCCTCGCACCGCCTTCGACGTCCTGACGCGGACAAGGCGGCCAATGAACTTCTGGTAATCCGACAGCTTGTAAAACTTCCGGTCGAGACCGGGAGACGAGACCTGGAGCTCGTACGCTGCGGGGACGACATCATCGACGTCGAGAAACGCGCTGACCTGGTGCGAGACGAGCTCGCAATCCTCGACCGTGACGCCTCCCTCTTTGTCGATGTCGATCCGCAGCAGGAATCCGTGACCCTGCTTCCGGTACTCAATGTGAACGAGCTCCAGACCTTCCGACGAAACGATGGTCTCGATCTCCTGTGCAGCCCGTTCGGGTAAACCGCTCATATCTCCTGACAACAAAAAAAGCGGCCGATCGGCCGCTTTCGATAGGTTGAAGCTCGAAAGCTGACGAATGATACCACCTTGCAGCGAGCCGTCACAACATCGTGAACATGCTCACGATTCCGGCTTCGCGTAACGGAAAACGGCCGCGCCCGAAAGCGCGGCCGTCGATTCAAACCGAGTCTAAATTGCTCTTAGAACTGATGCTTCACTGCACGATGGATGGTCGTTCCCGCCTTGCAGGCGGCGACGTCCGGGCTGTAGATGCAGGTGATGGCGTTGTTCGTCAGCGGAAGCGAGTACTGCGCCTCGAGCGTCGTGGCGTCCGTCGTCTGGTTGTCAAGCTGCGAACCGTACGCGAAGAATGCTGGACACCCGGTCGGGCAACCGTTGGTATCGGCGTCATTGGCTCCGCCGACGACTTTCTGGGTGCCACCCTGCTCGACCGTGATGAACAGGTTGGTCGAGGCCGTGGACTGAGGGACGGCCGCGCCGAACAGGTTCCCGGCTCCCACTGTGCTCTGCAAGAAACCGAGCGGCGGAAGCGTGAAGCTGGCCGTGGCAATGACCGTGCTGGGAGCAGAACCGCTGTAGAGTTTGGCCGTGAGCGTCGTGGTCGAAAACTGCGAAGCGTTCACGAAGCCGACGTTCGTCTTGAACCCCGGGGTATTGCGGATGCCGGTGATGAAGACCTTGTCCAAGCCGGCGCCGGATGCGCTCTCCGAGACGAAGTTGTACCAGGGGATGCCGCTGAAGAGCTGTCCGTTGGTCGGCGCCGTAGCTTGGTTCCCTCCGGTCGCGAACGAATAAATCCGGCTCTCGACGCTGATGTTGCGGTAGTTGGCGTTCAGGCCGGTCGTCGCATTCGGCGTGCAGTCGGCATCCTTCAGACAGCCGTTGAAGATCACCTGTCCCAAGGCGCTGGTCAAATGCAGCGTCGTCGACATGAAGTCGAGCAGTTCGCGCCTCTCGCGCGGAGCGAGCGTGAGCACCTTCGGAAACGGTGTCTGCACGGCCGTGCCTGCTGAGCTTCCGGTAGCGTAGATCACCGAGACGTCGACGGAGTCATCACTGAGATTCGAGATGTAAACATCGGAGACGAACGTGGCAGTGCTGCCTACGATGTGGCCGGCTGCCGGGATGTAGACCTGGTCGGCAGCGCGGAAGTTGCTGGCCATCGCCGCACTGGCGAACAACGCGATCGCTGCAGCCACGCCCAACTGTTTCACTTTCAACATATTCTCCCCTTTTGCTACGAGTATTTGGAATCAGACTGCCTCGATCGAAAAGTGCGTACGCATTCTAATCGACTTTGCGAGCCAAAAAAGACACGACGAAACTTGATACGAACCAAAGAAGCAGAACGTCACAATTTGTACGCTCAGGGCTTTCGCCAAAGAACTATGCGATTCTAGCATGACATGAGGGACCGTTGAACGTTACGTTCGTGAATCAGGAGGATGGGGAACGGCTCGACCGGGCTCTAGCGGCGCATCTTCCCGAGCATAGCCGGAGTTTCCTGGCCGGGCTCATCGAGAATGGCCATGTAACGCTCGACGGGAAGGCGGCCAGCAAGCCTTCCGTGCGAGTTGCGGCCGGGGTGACTGCCGTAATCGATATCCCTCCTCTCTTGCCGGCGACCGCGGAATCTCAGGAATTGGCTCTCACTGTGATCTTCGAAGATGAGGATCTGATCGTCATTGACAAGCCGGCCGGACTTGTCGTCCACCCATCCGCGGGACATGCGGACGGGACGTTGGTGAACGCGTTGCTTTTCCACGTGCGCGACCTCAGCGGCATCGGCGGCCAGCTTCGGCCGGGCATCGTGCACCGCCTCGACAAAGATACCAGCGGCGTGATGGTCATCGCCAAAAATGACGCCGCGCATCGCAAGCTGAGCGCAGCATGGGGAACGGAACGAGTGCGGAAGGAGTACATCGCCATCGTTTACGGAACGCCACGCGAGTCGAAGGGCATGATCGATGCGCCGATCGCCCGCGACCCGCACAATCGAAAACGGATGGCCATCGTCGTCGGCGGCCGCCGCGCGGTCACGGAGTTCGGCGTGATCGAATCGCTGCGCCACTCCTCGGTCGTGCGCTGCGTTCTTCACACCGGCCGCACGCATCAGATCCGCGTTCACCTCAAGTCGATCGGCCATCCCATCATCGGCGACCCCGTCTACTCGGGACCGCAATGGCGAGGTATCCCCGACAAGAGGCTCCAAAAAGCGATTGCGTCGTTCCAAAGGCAAGCGTTGCATGCGGCAGTTTTGGTGATTCCTCATCCTAGGACGGACAAGGAGATGACATTCTCAACCGGTTTGCCACCGGATATGGTGGGTTTGATCGAGGCCCTGCGTTAACTGGGTTGCTGGGACTCACCCACCGGATCCGGCGATGGCTTCATGGTCTGTCGCCCGCTGAAGCGGGCCCGAACAACTTGGCGCCGGCTCCGATGACCCCCGGCTGAAGCCGGGCGGCTACGGACCTAATGTGACATCCAGCCATTCCCCTCGGCTAGAATCCGTCCGTCGCCTTGGAGCTCCAGTTGACGTCAATCGATTGCGAAGAGACGGAGAACGCACCCCTCATCGAGGCGCGCGAGGCGGAGCCACTTCAGTCTGGTGAGCTGTATTCGCCGGCCGATGGCATGCTCGGCCAAGCGATCACTGAGGCCCTCGCGGCTCCTACTGCCGAACGTCTCCATCTCCTTTCGCAACTCGTGCTCGGAATCGAAGAATTCATGGCGCAACATCCGGAGGAGCGGCCTTGGACCTGCACGCGCTACTCAGGTACCGACGGTTCCTCGATCTTTCGCGGTGGCCTCGGGCTCTCGATCGTCATTGACCCCGAGGGCCGGCTCTGGCGCGCTCGCAACCACGAAGACTTTGAAACAACCTACGTTTTCGTCGACAACGGGTGCGAGATCGATACGCTGACTCCTCTCTACGCGCAGATGCGCGAATACCGTCCGCGCTGAGGATCAGGGCTTTTCGTTTCCAGTCCCACACCAGTCGAGCTATCTTTGAACGAATGACATCAGTCCGATCACGAGGGCGCGCGCTGGCTGGCGCGTTGGCGTATCCGCTCATGATCGCGGGGACGATCGGGATCTTCCTTCTGGTTCGATCGACCGGATCCACGCTTGTCGCTCCCGCTCCTGCTGTTGTTGCGGCCGCCGGTGCTCCGTCTGCCAACGCCGACGTTCTGCTGCATGTGCTGCTTGCACTCGCGGTGGTGATCGTCGCGGCCCGCGCTTGTGGTGCGCTCTGCAAACGCATTCATCAGCCGCCGGTGATCGGCGAGGTGATCGCCGGGATCCTTCTGGGGCCCTCGCTGCTCGGGCACATCTCGCCACAGGCATTCGCCTATCTCCTGCCAGCGACGGTGGCGCCGTTCCTTTCGGTCATCGCGCAGATCGGGGTGATTCTCTTCATGTTTCTGGTCGGGCTCGAGCTCGACACCGCGCAGCTCAAGCACCGCACGCACGCGACGGTGGCCATCTCGCATGCCAGCATCGTCGCGCCCTTCGTCCTCGGCACGCTTTTGGCGCTCTGGCTCTATCCAAAGCTTTCCACGCGCGACGTTCCCTTCACCGTCTTCGCGTTGTTCCTCGGCGTCTCTCTCTCCGTGACGGCGTTTCCGGTGCTCGCACGGATCCTCACCGACCGCGGGATCCAGAAGACGCGGATGGGAACCGTCTCCCTCACCTGCGCCGCCGTCGATGACGTCACGGCGTGGTGCCTGCTGGCGTTCCTGATCGCCGTGGCCAAGGCCAACGTCTCTGCTGCCGCCGTCACGGTCGCTCTCACCGGAGTCTATGTCGCCTTCATGATTCTGGTCGCGCGGCCGCTCATCATCCGAGCGGTGCGTGCGCAGGAGTTGCGCGAGTCGGTCTCGCAGAGCGCCATCGCCGTGGTCGTAGTCGGCCTGCTGCTGTCGACGCTGGCCACCGAGGCTGCGGGCATTCACGCGATTTTCGGGGCGTTCCTGCTCGGCGCGATCATCCCGCACGACTCGGCTCTCGCGCGCGATCTCACCAGGAAGATCGAGGACCTCGTGGTGGTCCTGTTCCTGCCGGCGTTTTTCGCGTTCACCGGGATGCGTACGCAGATCGGCCTCGTGCACGGCGCGTCGCAATGGCTGCTGTGCGGCGTCATCATCGCAGCCGCGTCGGTCGGCAAGTTCGGCGGCACGTTCGTGGCGGCGCGGATCACCGGGTTCGGCAGCCGCGACGCGGCCGCCCTGGGCGTCCTCATGAACACCCGCGGGCTGATGGAGCTGATCGTCCTGAACATCGGCCTCGATCTGCACATCCTCTCGCCGACACTCTTCGCGATGCTGGTACTGATGGCGATCATCACGACCTTCGCGACGACGCCGATCCTCCAGCTGCTCACGCGCAACGCCACCGAGCCGAACGCGGAGCCTGCGATGATCTGAAGCTGCTGCGCGACCAATCCGCCGGAATTGACAGTTTCATTCCGCGCGCCTTTGGTGTCGAACCTCGTAGGAGGTTCGCCATGCAACATTCTTCTCATGCCGTGCTCGAGTCGAATATCAACGTCACGCCACTCGTCGACGTCTGCCTGGTTCTGCTGATCATCTTCATGGTGGTCGTTCCTGTGATGGTGAATGGCGTTCCAGTGAAGCTGCCGGTGGCCAAAGGGGAGGCGGTGCCGGAGGCCCAGCGGCAACTGGCCATCACCGTCAAAGACGACGGCACGGTCTACCTCGGCGCCATCGTCGTCCGCGCCGATCAGGTAGCCTCCGAGCTGGAGCGGATGCATGGTGAAGGTCCTGAGCGCTCCGTGGCCGTCCGCGGCGATCAGCGCGTGGCATATGGCGAAGTTCTGAAAGTTCTCGACGCTTGCCGCTGGGCTGGTTACAACGATGTGCGTTTGATGTCGCAGTATCCGAGTGCCGGCGCGAGTGGACGCTGAGCGTTCTAAGGCTGGAACGGCCTTCTACCACAGAGACACAGAGGTCGCAGAGAACACCTTCAACTCTGTGCCCTCGGTGTCTCCGTGGTGCGTTCTTGTTCGATCGAGCAGTCCTTACTTCTTCGCGCTTGGGGCTCGCAGCGGGAACGGCGGGCGGACGTCTTTTTGCGGGGGATTGGCGGCGAGTTGTTTCATCGCCACGTCGATCGCCTTTTCGAGTTGCGGGTCGCGGCCGGCGATGACATCCGCCGGTGTTTGCTCGACGTCGATGTCGGGCGGCACGCCTTCGTTCTCGACGACGAAGCCTTCGGGGGTCCAGATGCCGAGGTTGGGGGCGGTGATGTTGCCGCCGTCCATGAGCACGGGAAAGCCCAGGATGCCGACCAGGCCGCCCCAAGTACGGCGTCCGACGAGCGTGCCGAGCTGCAGCTTGTGAAACATCCACGGCAGAAGATCGCCGCCGGAGCCTGCGGTCTCGTCGATGATCATCACCTTCGGGCCTTGAATCGAAGCCAGCGGCGTCTTCAGGTCGGCGCCGTAGCGCATCGCCCAATGACTGATCATCGGACGTCGCAGGATGTCGATGTAGTAGTCGGCAACGCTGCCGCCGCCGTTGTGGCGCTCATCGACGATGATGGCGTCGCGGTCGGCCTGCGGGAAGAAATAGCGCTTGAAGTACGTGTAGCCGGCGCCGGCGGTGTTCGGAACGTAGACATAGGCGATGCGTCCGTTGCTCGCCTCGGTGACCTTGCGCAGATTGCCTTCGACCCAGTCGCGATTGCGCAACGGCGCTTCGTCATCGACCGGAACGACGCTGACGACGCGCGAGCCGCTGCCGTCCGCGTTCGGGCCGACGGTCAGTGAAACAATCCGGCCAGCCGTCTGCTCGAAGCGGCTGTAGAGATCCTCGGGTGGCTTGAGGTCCTTCCCGTCGACCGCTAGCAGGTACTCCCCTGCTTTGACATCGATACCCGGCTCGGTCAGCGGAGAGCGTAGCTCGGGGTTCCAATTGAGACCGCCGTAGACTTTGGCAAAGCGGTAGCGGCCGTTCTCGATTTTGTAGTCGGCGCCGAGGAGGCCGCCGGGGATCGACTCGACCTCGGCAAGCGAATCGCCGCCGCTCAGCCGGTGGTGGCCGACGGAGAGCTCCGAATGCATCCAGGTCATCAGGCGATTGAGGTCCTGACGCACGGCCAGATCGGGCAGGAAGACCGCGTACTTGGCGCGCATGGCGTTCCAATCGGCGCCGTGCATGTTCGGGTCGTAGAAGTAGTCGCGGTTGATCCGCCACGCTTCGTCGAAGATCTGCCGCCATTCGGCACGCGGATCGATCTTCACCTGAAGCTTGTCGGTTGCCAGCTTGAACTTCGCTGTGTCCAGCTTCTCGCCGACGTCAACGAGCGACCAGCCGTCCTTGTTGATCAGCATCCGCTTGCCGTCTGCGGAGAGTTGGTACCCGTCGACCTTTTCGAGAAGCGTCTCTTCCTTTCGTTTCTCCAGATCGAAGCGCGACAGGCTTGTCTCCTCTGCCCCGAAACGATTCGACCCGCCTGACTTGAGATAGAAGACCTGGCCGCTCTTGCCGACCTGCAGGGAGTCGTACCCGGCCGGCTTCGGCGGCAGTGCGACGATGCGCTGCGTGAGGCCGTCGAAGTCGATAACGACCTTCACAGGCTTTTCGGCTGCTTTCGCTGTCTTGTCAGCGCTGGCCTTCTCGTCGGCGGGCTTGTCGCTCGCTTTCGTCTCAGGCTTCATAGCCGACTCGTCGGCACTCTTCGCTGCCTCTTCGTCGCTCTCCTTCGCGATCGGCGAGAGGACGCCTTTCGGAAGAACTGCGAGGTAGATCGATTGCGTGGCCTTCAGGTCGGCATTCGACTGCGCGAACCAATCCTCGACCGGACCGGCGTCTGTCGAAGCGAGGAAGTAGAGATACTTTCCGTTCGGATCGAAGACAGGCTGACCGGCATCGGTGTAAGGATCGGTGAGCGGATACGACTTCTTCTCACCGATCGAATAGAGGTAGATCCGGTTCATGTAAGTGTCGGTGTTGCGTGTGTAGGCAAGCCACTGCGAATCCGGCGACCAGGAGTGATTGAGAACGCGCACCGGACCGTAAAGCACATCGCTCGACACTTTGCCCGCGGCGCCGGTGGCGATATCGACGACGTAGATGGAGCGGGAGTTGTCCGCGAAGCTGATCTTCTTCGAATCGGGCGACCACTTCGGATCGTCGTAGAAGCCGGCGCCGTCGATCCTGATCTCGCGCGGCGTTCCCTTCCCCGCCTGATCGCCAATGTAGAGCCGGTACTCGCCGCTGCGGTCGGAGAACCAGGCGATCGATTTGCCGTCGGGCGACCACGCCGGCGAACGGTCGTTCGCGCCCGGCGTGTTGGTGAGGTTGCGGTCGTCACCCTTTTCGCGGGGCACGGTGAAGATCTCGCCACGAAATTCGAACGCCGCACGCGCGCCGGACGGCGAGACGGCCACGTCGCGAATGTACTTCTTCCCTTTCACGAAACGCGGAAGGCTCTCGACGAGATCGGCGGCGACGCCGACCTTCAGCCGGCTGGTGCTGGAGGTCTTCGGATCGAGCACGTGAAGGTAGCCGGCTTGTTCGTAGATGATCTTTCCCGCGCCTGCCGATGCATTGACGATCGGGAAGTCCCTGTGATCCGTCAGCCGCGTCACCTTCTTCGTGGCGGGGTCGTAGCTGTAGATGTTGAACTCACCGTCGCGGTCGGAGCGGAAATAGACCTTGCCGTCGACCCACATCGGATCGGTGTCGTTGCACCGGCCGGCCGGCTGCGGGACGTGCTCGGTCGCGTACGTCGTCGTATCGAAGATGACGAGATTCGAGACCTGGCCACCGCGGTAGTGCTTCCATTCGTTGAAGGCGTCGCCGAGCGGGACGTAAACGATCTTCTTTCCGTCGGATGAAAAAACGGCCTTCGCCGCGTGCGGAATCGGAAGCCGCGTGGCCATCCCACCGCCGACCGGCACAGTGAAGAGTTGCAGGTAGCGCGTCGTGTAGACCTCGCGCGGCGAGGTGAAGACGACGTTGGCGCCGTCCGGCGTGAAGCCAAGCGCGACATCATTCTTCGGATGCCATGTCAGCCGCTTCGGCACTCCACCCTCGGACGCCACGATGTAGACGTCCGTGTTTCCTTCGTAGCGTCCGGTGAAGGAGATCCACTTCCCATCAGGCGAAAAGCGCGGACCCGACTCGATGCCCGGATGCGACGTCAGCCGCCGCACGCCCGAGCCGTCAAGATTCGCGACCCAGAGATCGTTCGCGTAGCCAAACGCGATGCGGTCGCTGCTGATGGCCGGATCGGAGAGGAGGCGCGTGTCGTGGATGTCGACAGCGAAGAGCGTGGTTCCCGTCAACAGAAGAGCGAGAAACAGGGTAATGCGAGATCGCATGAAGGCTCCTTTTTCGAACGGTCGGACGATTCGCGGACTGTAGCGTATTCTGGCGCGTGATGACGAAGCTGCTTGGCCTCATCGGCGGGATCAGTCCGGAGTCGACGATCGACTATTACCGCCTCATCCTCGATGCATATCGAAGGGTCATGAACGATGGCAGCGCACCACGCATCCTCATCAACAGTCTGAACATGCAGGAAGCGCTCGCGTACCTCAACGCGTCCGACCTCGACGGACTGACGGAGTTTCTCCTGATCGAGATCGGACGGCTGCATCGCGCTGGCGCGGACCTCGGGCTGATCACCGCGAATACGCCGCACCTGGTTTTCGATGCCGTCGCCGCGCGCTCGCCGATCCCGCTGATCAGCATCGTCGAGGCCACCCGCGACTACGCGCAGGAGTGCGGCTTTCGCAAGCTGGGTTTGTTCGGAACGCGCTTCACGATGCAGGCTCGCTTCTTCTTCGACGTGTTCGAGCGTGCAGGAATGACGCTGGTCGTCCCGGATCTTGCCGATCAAGACTTTATCCATGACAAGTACATGAACGAGCTGACCGCTGGGATCTTCAACGATGCGACGCGGAATCGGATGCTGGCCATCGCGCACGATCTCATCAAAACCCACGCGATCCAGGCGCTCATCCTCGGCGGGACGGAACTGCCGCTGCTCCTGCGCGACGCCGACATCGGCGTGCCGTGGCTCGACACGACGAGAATTCATGTTGCGCGGGCGGTGGAGGAATTGCTTTGGTAATGTACACACCACCGGGCGTGACGCCCGGTGGCCGCGGGCGAGACGCCTGGCGAGACGCCCGCACTCCTCTATGGCTGACGATCGATTTAGCGCGGTTCTCGTCGAGGGGCACAAAGGCTGCGCGTTCGAAGTTCCGTTCGATCCTGCAGAGCGCTGGGGCGCCGCACCTGTTCGGTTGCGCGCTGGGAGGCTCGGGCATCGCGTCGCTGGCAAAGTGAATGGCGTCGCCTTCGAGAGCGCAGTCGTGGCGCGGTCGAAGAAATTCTGGCTGCTCATCGATGACGACGTTCGCCAACGAGCGAATCTCGAGATCGGGAGCCCGGCGAAGATCGCGATACGCCTGATCGATCACGCGATCAAGGCCGCTACCAAGCCCGTGATCAAGCCCGCAGGTGATGGCGAGGCGGCGCTCGAGCTCGTGCGAAGTATCTGCCTTTCGCTTCCGGATACGGCAGAGAAGCTGGCGTGGGGCGCGCCGACGTTTCGCGTTCATGGCAGGCAGTTCGCGATGTTTCTGAACAACCATCACGGCGACGGGAAAGTCGCGCTCTGGTGTGCGGCGCCTCCCGGCGTGCAGCAGGATCTCGTCGCCGCCGATCCGAAACACTTCTACGTTCCGCCGTACGTCGGCGTGGGTGGGTGGGTCGGGATGCGGCTCGATACCAAACTGCGCAAGGGTGCGATCGCGGCGATCATCGAACAGGCGTATCGGATGATTGCGGAGAAGAAGAAGGCGTCGAAGGGGAAGGGATCGCGGTTGTGAGGTGGATTGGCGTGATTTGAAATCGCCGCCGGGCCGGCGGCGGTACAGCCGTCGAGCCGACGGCGCTACTGAAACCGCGGCACTACGACGCATTGCTGTTGTCTGTGCCGCGGATGGCTTCGTCGGCGTATTGGGTGAGCTGGTCGAGGTCGAAGGGCTTGGAGATGACTTTCGCGACGTGCTCGCGCGGGAGGCGGCGGAGGATGTCGGGGACGGCGGCGGTCATGACCAGAATGGCGGGACGCGGGCCTTCGCGTTTGGCGAGATGGTTGATGACGCCGACGCCATCGACGCGCGGCATCATCAGATCGAGCACGAGAAGGTCGAAGGGACCGTGGTCTAGCTTCAGGATGGCGTCCGCGCCGTCCGAGGCGCAGGCAACGTCGTAGCCGCGACGGACGAAGATGCGGGCGATGAGCGTTCGGATGGCTGGATCGTCGTCGGCGACGAGAACGCGCAGTGCGCCTGCGCCCGTCGTCACGAAGTACACCTCGGCAAACGCACGAGCGCCTGGTCCGGCAAGGCGTCGCGACGAACGGAGCACATTGATGCTCGCGAATGAGTCGCGTGCTGGCACGGACAACCCGAGCGCTCCCCTGCCTCCACGGTTTGTTGCCTCCACGCGCCGGCCTGAAACTGAGCCGGCGAAGTAGCCGCGAGGGTGCAAGGCACACGCCGAGGCGCGAAAAAACGCCGGCCCTCTCAGGCCGGCGGGTTAGTCGCGGGAAGCTCGTGACGGATCACAACCTCGCCAACTGCTCCTTCGGGTAGTTTCGCGCGTCCACCTTCGGATGCGCTTCGGCGATGCGGCCCTTCTCGTCGATCACGTACGCGATGCGTTTTGCGTATTCGTCCTTCGGTGAATCGGCGGCGCCATATGCGATCCCAATACTGCGGTCGGTGTCACAGAGGAGCGGAAAAGGGAAGTCGAATTTCTCCGCGAAGTGGGCGTTGTCGGCGGCGTTGTCGAAACTCGCGCCGAGGATGGTGGTGTTTTTCTTCTCGTACTCGTCGATGAGGTCCCGGAACCCGGAACCCTCTGCCGTTCAGCCAGGTGTGTCGGCCTTCGGATAGAACCAGAGCACGACCTTGCGGCCGCCCAGATCGTGAAGCGAAACGGTGTTCCCGTGATGATCCGAGACCGTGAAGTCCGGGGCTTCGTCGCCAACCTTCAGCATTCGTCCTCCTCGCAATGATTTGAGCGCATAGCGCAACTTGCCTGCAATCGACACGCCGTCATTGTAGTGGGGACGGCTTGAGAAAGCGCTGCGCCGGTGGGCCACTGCAAAGAGTTAGTCGGCCCGTTGGCCATAGCGAGCCAAAATGGTGTGCGAAAATCTACATATGGAACGACAGCGCGAGCGACGACAGCTACTTATTTGTGGTAGCCGCAGGCATCAATCGAGAGATGACTTCAGCAGATTCACGCGCGAACTTGGTCGCCAGCTGATTCGCGATACAACGTGGCGAATCCTCACTGGCGGCTATGGAACAGTAGGCGAACGACTCTCGACGGTCGATGAACTGGTCGTGAAGGGCGCCGACGAGGTCATAACAAAAACGAGTACGCGTCCCTCTGAACGAGTTCTGACGGTGCTGCCCGAGGATAGCGGAGGCAACAGATACTTCCGGTATGGCCGAACGATCGTAGTTTCTGGCGCCACTCCCCGCGACCGACGCGCAGATTTGGTGCGGCGCGCCGACGTAGTGCTGGCGATCGGCGGCGGAAGCGGCTCAGCTGACATCATTGATCAAGCCTACGCGGCCGACAAACCGCTTCTACCATTGGCGTTCACCGGCGGCGCTGCGGGAGAGGTTTGGGAACGATACCGGGCACTGCTGATTAGGCGCTATTCGCTGACGACCGCAGAGATTGCGGTTATTGAAAAGGGCGGTGCGAATCGTTCCACCCTAGTGCGGCGCGTCATTGAAATCTTGGAGCGCATGAACGTAGCTAAAGTTCCGCGCACGGTCCTCGCGCAACCGACCCGCCGAGTGAAGGTGAAGAAGATCAGCAAGAAAGTGCGCACCTCACACGGTGGCACCGATGGCAAGTTGCGACTCTTGATCGCATCGCCTGGTGACGTGAAGAAAGAGAGGGCTATCGTACGCAAGGTAGTCGGAGAGGTTAATCGTGGCGTAGCCGTCGATCGCCGTATCGAGTTCCAGGTCATCGCATGGGAAACCGATACCTACCCTGGCTTTCATCCATTGGGCACGCAGGCTTTGATCGACGATCTCCTTCGAATAGAAGAGTGTGATGTGGTTGTCGGCATCTTCTGGAAGCGGTTCGGCACACCCGCGCTCAAAGCCAAATCAGGCACAGAGCACGAAATTCGCACCGCCGTCGCCGCATGGAAGACTCGCAAGACGCCACACGTGATGCTGTATTTCAGCACCAAACCTTACGCGCCAAAGGACGCCAGTGAAACTAAGCAGTGGACGGACGTGCTTGAGTTCCGGGCTGAGTTTCAAGCTAAGGGGCTCTTAGGAACGTACTCTACTCAAAAGCAGTTTGAAGATAGCTTCCGCGATCACCTGACCCTTCACGTTCGGACTAAGTATCCGATTAGGAGTGGCTCCAAATAGTGTGTTCGGTCCACCCAACCCCTTCCTAGCTCTCCACCAGCGTCCGCAACTGCCTGCTCGCTACGGTCAGCATCGCCAGGTCGACAGTCTGCGCGGCACGGAAGTCGGTCATCATCTGATCGATGCGCTCGACGACGCGTGGGCGTGCGGTCAGCCATCCGTCGAGAGGTTCTCCGGCGCCGTTCGACTCGCCGAGAACGCGAGACGCGATGACGCTCTGGTAGTTGAAGAGATCATCGACGGCCGCCGCCACTGCCGATTTCTGCCACGGCGTTTCGGCGGCGATTGATGCCCCGGCGGAGCGGAGGCGTTCCAGTCCGAAGCGCGCGCCGACGCTGAAATAGACCTTGGCGACATCCTGAACGGGACGTCCTGTGCGCGAAAGACGGACGATGTCGAGGGCGGCTCCCATTACGCCGAGGCTGGCGATGCGGTAGGCCACGCGCTCGGGGACGCCGTCCATCTCGAGCTCCCCCTGCCGCGCTTTGAGCGCGCCGAGCAGCGCAGCGGGAAGAATGTCGTGCAACCGATCGGCGATTGCGGCGATGGCGGGACGAAATTCCGCGACGTACTTCGCGGTGTCGAGCCGGTCATAGTCGCTGATGAGAAGCCAGCCGATGGCGCGCTCGAGCAGGCGTCCCACTTCGGTCAGCATCTCGATCTGCACGCGCGCCGGCAGGATGTTGTCCTGCGCTTCGATCTCGGACCAGAGCGAGCGAAGGTCGAACGATTCGCGGATGATCGTGAATGCGCGCGCCACGTCCGCCGTCGGCTTCCCTGTCTCCTCGGTCATCTGCCAGACGAATGTCGGGCGAATGCGGTTGATGATGTTGTTGGTGACGTAGGTGCCGATGATCTCGCGGCGCAGGCGGTGGCGCTCGATCGCGGCGCGGTATTGCTCGCGCAGCGGTTTCGGGAAGTACAACACGAGGTCTTCGACGAGCAGCGGATCGTCCGGCAGATCGCTGGCGAGCAAATCGGAGTAGAGGCCGATCTTGCTGTAGGCCATGAGAACGGCCAGCTCGGGACGCGTGAGGCCGATGTGCGCGGCGTGCCGCTGGGCGATGGTCTCGTCGTCGGGCAGCCCTTCGAGCGCGCGATCGAGGCGGCCGGCGCGCTCGAGTGCGCGCATGAAGCGGGCCTGCTCGTCGAGCACCGATTCGCCAAGAAACTGCGTCAGCGAGATGGCCTGCGTCTGCTCGTAGTTGTCGCAGAGAACGAGTTGACCGACTTCGTCCGTCATCGACGCGAGTTGTTTGTTGCGCTCTTCAATGCCTGCCAGCTCGCCCTGCTCGATGGCGTCGTAAAGAAGGATCTTGATATTGACCTCGTGATCGGAGGTATCGACGCCGGCGGAGTTGTCGATGGCGTCGGTGTTGATGTGACCATCGCGCAGCGCGTACTCGATGCGGCCGCTCTGCGTGAAGCCGAGGTTGGCGCCCTCGCCGACAACGCGGACGCGCAGCTCGTTGGCATCGACGCGGAGTGCGTCATTCGCGCGGTCGCGCGCGGCGGCATGATCCTCGTCGCTTGACTTCACGTATGTCCCGATACCGCCGAGCCAGAGCAGATCGGCGCGGGCGCGAAGAATGGCCTTCATCAACTCGGCCGGAGCGAGCGTCTTCTTTTCGAGATCGAGAGCACGCATCACCTCATCGGAGACCTTCACGACCTTGGCGCTGCGCTCGAGCACGGCGCCGCCGGCTGACAGCAGCGCGGTGTTGTAGCCGTTCCAATTGAGACGTTCGTCGAACATCCGCCGCCGCTCGGCGAGGCTGGTGGCTGGATCGGGATTGGGATCGAGAAAGATGTGCGAGTGGTTGAAGGCCGCGATCAGTTTGGTGTGCGGCGAGAGGAGCATGGCGTTTCCGAAGACGTCGCCGGACATGTCGCCGACGCCGACCGCCGTGAAGTCCTCGCGCTGAATGTTGATCCCAAGCTCGCGGAAGTGGCGCTTGACCGCCTCCCATCCGCCGCGCGCCGTAATGCCCATGTTCTTGTGGTCGTAGCCGGCGCTGCCGCCCGAGGCATACGCGTCGCCGAGCCAGAAGCCGTACTCGGCGGAGATGGCGTTGGCGATGTCGGAAAACGTCGCGGTGCCCTTGTCCGCGGCGACGACGAGATACGGATCGTCGGCATCGCGGCGTACGACATCACGAGGCGGGATGACGTCGGTGCCGCGCAGGTTGTCGGTGATGTCGAGCATGCCGCGCAACAGCGTCTGGTACGCGGCGACGCCCTCCTTCTGGAACGTGGCGCTGTCGGCGGAAGGATTCTTGACGACGAAACCGCCTTTCGATCCCATCGGCACGATGACGACGTTCTTGACGTTCTGCGCTTTCATCAGGCCGAGGATCTCGGTGCGGAAATCCTCGCGGCGGTCGGACCAGCGGATGCCGCCGCGGGCAACCTTGCCCGCGCGAAGATGAATGCCTTCCATCGTCGGCGAGTAGACCGAGATCTCGAACATCGGACGCGGCAGCGGCAGCTCGCGGATCGACTGCGAGTCGAGCTTGAACGAGAGATACGGCTTGCGATTGCCGTTCGGATCGCGCTGGTAGTAGTTCGTTCGCAGCGTGGCCTCGATGAGCGTGAGGTAAAGCCGCAGGATGCGGTCCTCATCGGGGTTCTTCACTTTGTCGAGCGCGTCCTCGACCAGCGTGCGGATCCCGCCCGCGGCCATGTGACGCCCGGTCACGCCCGGCGACGCCATGCTCGCGCCGCGGAGCGTGGCCGCGCCGAGGGCCGGATCGAAGTGCGTCTGAAAGAGATGGACGAGGAGGCGCGCGACCGCGGCATGCGTCGCCAGCGTCTGCTGGATCAGCGGTTCGCTGACGTTGACGCCGATTTGCCGCATGTACCTCGCATAGGCGCGCAAGACGACGACTTCGTGCCATTCGAGCTCGGCGGCAAGGACGAGGCGATTGAAGCCGTCGTTCTCCGCGTCGCGGCTCCAGACGCGCACGAACGTTTCCTGGAACTTCTCCTTGATTGGCGTGATGTCGTCCTGCACCCCCTCGGCATCGAGACTGAAGTCGCGAATCCGCACGATCGACGCGGCGCCCGCGGGATGCACTTCGTAGGGCTCTTCGGCCAGGACCTTGAGGCCCATGTTCTCGAGCCGCGGCATGATCTCGGAGAGCGGCACCGGCGGTCCGGAGTGCAGGATCTTGCAGTGAAACTGGCGCTCGTCACTGCGATGACGATGGAGATCGACGACGAGTTTGCCGGTCGCCAGCACTTCTTCCACGTGCTGGATGTCGTACATCGCCTCCCCGGCCCGGAAGCGCTCCATGTAGGCCGCGGAAAAGGCTTTCTTGTAGCGGCGCTGCAGCTCAATCCCATGCTCCTCGCCGTGGGTGACGCAGAGTGCATCGAGCAGGCGATCCCCCCACGTGCGTGCGGCGTCGGAGAGGATGGCTTCGATCCGCTTTTCTTCGACCTCGGGGATCTGACCCGGAGTCGTGCGTACGACGAAAAGAATCCGCGCCAGCGGCGCATCGGTAACGTGCTCGTAGACCGCGGTGTCGCTTCCGCCGAAAGTCTCTTCGAGGATCTGCTTCGCTTTCTCGCGGAACTCGGCCGTATTCTGATCGCGCGGCACGTAGACGTAGCAGGAGATGAAGCGCTCGAAGACGTCTTTGCGCGTGAAGAGGGCCACGCGGTGACGCTCCTGGAGCAGCAGGATGCCGCGGGCGATGTCGTAGAGCTGCGCGTCGGTGATCTGAAAAAACTCGTCGCGCGGGAACGACTCGATGATGTCGACCAGCGCTTTTCCGTTGTGGCTGCGCGGATCGAGGCCTGCGCGCTCAATGGTGCGCTTGGCTTTGAGGCGCAGCATCGGGATCTCGCGCACGCTGCGGCTGTATGCGGCGGAGGTGAAGAGCCCCAGGAAGCGATCCTCCCCGATGAGGTTGCCGTTGTCGTCGTAACGCTTGATGCCGATGCGGTCGAGGGGCACGAGCCGGTGGATGGTGCTGCGGCTGTTGGCCTTCGTGACGATGAGGAGGTCTTTCGTGCGGGCGTATTCGCTGAACTCTGGCGGAAGAGGCGCGGCGCCGCGCTCGGCCGATTCGGTGCGGATGCCGCGAAGGATGCCCAGGCCGCTCTCCACAACCGGCGGCAGGTAGTCCTTGCCGTCGCGGGTCTCGAATCCGTAGCGCCTGTAACCGACGAGGATGAAGTTGCCCTCGTCGAGCCATTGCAGGAAGGCGCGCGCTTCGGCCACTTCCTCCTGCGGCATCGGCAGTTTGACATGCTCGAGCTCCGCCACGTCGGCCTTGAGCGTCTGGCGCATTGCCTGCCAGTCGCTGACCGCGGCCCGGACATCGTTCAGCACGCGCTCGAGGGAGGCGCCGATGGACTCCAGCTCCGCGGCGTCTGTCTCCTGGTCGATCTCGACGTGCATGTACGACTCGACGATGGAGTCGATCTGCGCGTTCTGCGTCGCCGTCAGCTCGACGCGCTTCCCTCCCGCATCACGGCGGACCCGGACGACGGGATGGAGCAGGAGGTGGATGTTGCGGCCTAGCCGGTTGACCTCGGCGCTGACGGAGTCGACGAGGAAGGGCATGTCGTCGTTGACGATATCGATGACGGTGTGATCGAGGCCCCAGCCGTTCCCTTCGACGGTCGGATTGAACAACCGGACTTCCGGTGTGCCGACTTTGCGCTTCTCGCCGAATTGCCAGAGCGAGAGGGCGCCGCCGAGAAGCGTCTCGAAAGCGGTGTAGATGATGTCGTCGGGTGCGACGAGGGCGAAGTAGCGGCGCACGAAGGCTTCGGCGCTGTCAGCCTGCGCCTTGTCGACGCGTTTGTGCGCTTCCGTAGCAAGCCGCTCGACGAGATCGGCTTTGCGCTGCTCAGGGGTGATGGTCATGAACGAGACTCCTGCGTGGTGACGATGCGGGGACAGATCATATGACCTGCGGGGTTGCGAGGTCACGAACGCGGTCACGAGGTCGCGTGACCGCGGCTACAGCAGGCCGCGCCAGACTTCGAGACCGCTAGAACAGCGCCGGCTCCTGATAGGTCCCGAAGGCGTCGCGGAGTGCGTCGCTGATCTCGCCGACGCTGGAGTAAACGCGGACGGCGTCGATGATGAACGGCATCGTGTTGGCGTTGGGATCGGCAGCGGCGTTTCGGAGGGTCTGGATGGCATCCGCGACTTTGGTTGCATCGCGATCGGCACGCACGCGATTCAACCGCTCAATTTGCTCACCGGCAACCGAGTCGTCGATGTAGAGCGCGTCGTACGGCTCTTCGGTCTCCATCTTGAACGCATTCATCCCGACGACGACTTTCTCGCCGGAATCGACCGAGCGTTGGAACTGGTAGGCCGCGTCCCAGATCTCGCGCTGCGGGAAGCCGGCCTCGATCGCTTCGACCATCCCGCCGTACGCATCGATCTTGGCGATGTAATCGAAGCAGCCTTGTTCCATCTTGTTCGTCAGCTCCTCGATGAAGAAGGAGCCGCCGAGAGGGTCGACCGTGTTGATGACGCCCGATTCGTGCGCGATGATCTGCTGCGTGCGCAACGCGATGCGCGCGGCCTGTTCCGTCGGCAGCGCCAGCGTCTCATCGAGCGAGTTCGTGTGCAGCGACTGCGTACCGCCGAAGACGGCCGCCAGCGCCTGGATGGTGACGCGGACGATGTTGTTGTACGGCTGCTGCGCCGTCAGCGAACAGCCTGCGGTCTGGCTGTGGAAACGAAGCTGCCACGAGCGCGGGTCCTTCGCGCCGTAGCGGTCGCGCATGACCTTGGCCCACACGCGGCGGGCGGCGCGGAACTTCGCAACTTCCTCGAACAGGTCGTTGTGCGAGTTGAAAAAGAAAGAGAGGCGCGGCGCGAAATCGTCGATATCGAGTCCGGCCTTGACGCCGTACTCGACGTACTCCATCCCGTCGCGCAACGTGAACGCCAGCTCCTGAAGCGCGGTCGAGCCGGCCTCGCGGATGTGATAGCCGCTGATCGAGATCGGGTTGTACTTCGGAACGTTCTCGGCGCAGAAGCGGAACGTATCGGTGATCAGCCGCATGGAAGGCCGCGGCGGGAAGATGTACTCCTTCTGCGCGATGTACTCCTTCAGGATGTCGTTCTGCAGCGTGCCGGAAATCTTCTTCCAATCCGCTCCCTGCTTTTCGGCGACGACCAGATACATGGCCAGCGCGATCGGCGCCGTAGAGTTGATCGTCATCGAAACGGTGACGTCCTCCAGGTTGATGCCGTCGAAGAGCGTCTCCATGTCGGCCAGCGTGTCGATGGCCACGCCGCACTTGCCGACCTCGCCGGCGCTGAAGTGATGATCGGAGTCGTAGCCGTAAAGCGTTGGCAAGTGGAACGCCGTGGAGAGGCCGGTCTGCCCCTGCGAGAGGAGGTACTTGAATCGCTCGTTGGTGTGCGTGGCGCTGCCGAAGCCGGCGAACTGCCGCATCGTCCACAGCCTGCCGCGGTATCCGCTCGGGTGGATGCCGCGGGTGTAGGGAAACTCGCCCGGGAAGGCGAGGTCGCGCTCGAAGTCGAGGCCGGCAACATCGTTGGGCGTGGCCAGCGGATTGACCTCCATCGCGCTGACGGTCGTGAAGTCTTTCTTCCACGGCGCTTTCTTCGCGGTGAGCGGCGCGAAGGTGTCCCGGCGCCAGCTTGCTTCCTCTTTGCGAATCGCCCTCAACGCCTCGGCGGAGAAGAGCGAGAGCTGCTCGTTTGGCGTTTCGGGCACGGGCGGCATCGCCGCCGCCTCGGTGACAGTCATCTCGTTTGGTTTCATCTCAGGTTCCATCTCGATTCAATCAGCAAGCCACTCTACCGGATCGCGTTCGGATCAGCCAAGCCGGAGCGGGACATGTTCTGCGATGCGGCCAAATACGGCATCGCGCGTGAGGAGCGTGGCGTTGAGGTCGAGCGCGCATTGCGCGACGTGGGCGTCGGGGAGGGTGACGTTTAAGCCGTGGCGACGAAGGTTGCGCCGAAGAGTGCCGAGATCTATCCAGTGCGCGAGCGGCGTCCGATGAACCGGAGTGTCCTGCAAAAGCTCGCCGACCAACGCGCGGGCACGCAAGTCGTCCGCTCCGCTAAAAACCTCCGAAACCACGAGAGGTGGAAGGAATAGTGGCTCATCGCCGATCATCGCGTGAAACTCGTCGAGACCACCCGAGGACACGTAGTCGATCAGAATGGATGAGTCAACGACGACGGCCACGTGATTCGTCCAAATCGATTTCGAGATGGACCTTGCCCCGAAGTGCCTTCAGTTTCTCGGCAAAACGCATCTGCTGCGCGCGATCCTCCGGACTCAGGTCGTCCATCGTCCTGGGCGGCCAGACTTTTCTGTCACGGACCTCGGTCTCGGCTGTTTCTACTTTCGCCATATCGCCATCATAAACGTCGGACGCTCGCGCTTCAATCCCTCGAACGGCCGCGCAGTGCGTCGAGATCAATGTCCAGGTGAATCTTTCCCTTCAAAGCAATTGCGCGCTGAAACGCCCGGTGCTTACGCTCTTCGGAGGTCAACTCCTCATCGGCCGGTTTGATGACAGGCTCATGATCTTCGATGATGGCCTCATTCCGATTCGCCATATCGCCATCATGAACGTCAGAAGCTCGCGCTTCAATCTTCGACCGGCCGCGCAGTCTATCGAGATCAATATCCAGATGAATCTTTCCCTTCAAAGCGATGGCTCGCTGAAACGCCCGGTGCCTGCGCTCTTCAGGGGTCAACTCAACTTCGACGGGTTTGCTCACGGGATGCTGACCCTCTGCGGCGAATTCGTTTTCATTGGCCATACGCCGTCCTAAACGCCGCCGCGATCACGCTTCAATTCTTCATCGCCCCGTTCGACGCCGGCCACGAAGCTCATCGACATCGATATCCAGATGGATCTTTCCTCTCCACTTCTCGAACCACTCCGCGATCCTCTTCTGCCTGAGTCGGTCAAGCTCCTGGAGGACGGTCTGCGGGCGAGCTCCGGTGGGCCGGATCGTTACTTCGGACTCATCGATCACTTCACTCGCCTTCGCCATATCGCCATCATAAAAGGTCGGAGGACCGCGCTTCAATCCCTAACCCGCAATTCTCACACCTTTCAGCAGGCATCTGCGCCAAGCCACTACCAGTGTGAGAAATGCGGGAGTTTGAGCGGCAGAAACTACCGAAGCCGTACTTCGCGCAAGCAAGAACCTCGACGAATTTCAACCACCGCCCCGACTGCACTCGGGCGAGGACGCCCGAGTGCCCGCGGTCGAGACGACCGCACTCCTTCCGGCGTGCATGCCTCGCAGCGCTGAGGAGTGTGGGCGTCTCGCCCGCGGCCATCGGGGCGTCCCTCCTCGGTGGTTGGATCCGTCCGATAGCTCCTTCAGTCCTTCTTCGCCACGAGCAGCAATCCCGGCCCGAACGGGACGAAGCCGAAGATCCGGTCGATGGAGAAGATCGCGCGAACCGCGTTCACGAGCAGGCGTGACTTGCCCGCGCGCGCCACCGACCGGAGCGCGGCGTCGTCGTTGATCGCGAGGCGTGCGCGGCGCTTGTTCATCGGCAGGATCACCAGCGTGTCGTAGATCAGCACGATGGGGAATCCCCAGAACGCGGCTTTCCGGATCGTCATCGCCGCGCTGCGAAACAGCGATGTGAGCTGGCTGCGCGCATAGCGGCGGCGATGCTCGTAGTAGTCGTCGCTGGCCGTCCAGAGCGACTGCATTGCCGGGACCGTCGCGATGCAGGTGCCGCCGGGGGCCAGGACTCGCGCGATCTCGCGGACGGCGCCGGCATCGTCGTCGAGATGCTCGAGCGTCTCCCCTGTAGTCACGCCCGCAAACGCACCGCCACGAAACGGCAGCTTGGTCATGTCGCCGATGACGACCGGGATGCCGAGGTTGTGTCTGACGTGGAGCGCGGCATCGAGCGAGTAGTCGATCCCGAACACGTCATAACCGCGCTGCTGCATGCGCCCCGCGAGCTGGCCGAGGCCGACCGCAGCGTCGAGGATCCGGGCGCCCGCCGCGAGCTTCTCGACCTCCCGGATGATGATGCTCAGTCGGTACTCGTGGCGCGGACCGAACATCTCCGGCTGCGTGCCCCAGGCGTGGGTGTGGGCGGCGGACGTCGCAGGCATCGGAGCCGCGAATGGTACACTGCGCTCAGTCGCCGCAAAGGAAAGTCATCAATCATGACCAGAACATTATTGTTCAGTAACAGGTCTCGAGGTTTGGGTTGGGTGGTGGTGCTGAGCATCGCCGCGTTCGCCGGATCCGCTGCGGCGCAGGAGCACCCCACTTCAGCTTCGCTCGTCTTCACCAGTCCGGTAGGCGACACCGTAGGGCCAGGAACTGGCAAGACTTACACCTACGGCACACCTGGCAACGTCTTTGAGTCTGGCGTTAACGATCTCGTTGGGGGAACGACTCCCGACCACATGTTTTTCACCGTGCAAGCCAGCAATGCAAACCCGGAAATCTTGCTCGCATTCGCGGCACCGATCGCAGTACCCTTCAATTCGCTCACGGATACGCAAGCTGTTTTTGCGCCATTGACCAAGGGCACCTACGTCTGCACGAAGGAGACCTCCACTGACATCGCGCACGTTCCGTTAATGAGTTTTGTGGCACAAGTAAGATCCCCGACGCCGGGGACCCTGTGTATTGATGGACAGACTGGAAGCTACACGATCACCTCGGTCTCGTTTACAACGACCAAGAGCGGCCAGTCGACACTCTTTCATCTACTAAACTTAGACATGTCGTTCACAGTCCAGTGCCAGGATGTGGCAACACCGAAACTTTCGGGACGACTGATCTACCACGGCGCACCAGTGGCCGGTGCAGTGCCATACGATCCCGTCGCCGCTGGGGCGGCAGTCGACTTCGGCACGTGTCCGGACGGCAGTTCGGGTTCCGGATCACCGGGAGGTGGATCGGGCGGCACGGGCGGTTCCGGCGGCACTGCCCCGACCGCGCCGACGATCGTTCTTCCCGACACGGCCCTCACATCATCGATTCCGATGGTCAACTCCGATTCGGCGACTGTGGCCTTCTCCACCTTCATCCCAACAACGACCACCTCCGACGTCAGCCTGACTGCCACGACGGATGCCGACAATCTCCTCGCCACCATCACACCGTCGGTGATCAAACCCGGCGGTACCGGCGATGCAATGGTGACCATCCAGACCACTGCCGCGACGTCTGCCGGCGAACACACCGTCACGCTGACCGCATCAGACGGAACGGTGTCGTCATCTGCATCGATTCATGTCACCGTCATCTGCGACCCACCCCTCATCCTCGGGATCGACCAACCAAAGAACACCACGGTCGCCCTCGGCCGGCCGGCGAACCTTTCCGTGAAGGCATCGGGCAGCGGTCCGCTTACCTATCAATGGTTCAGCGGCGCGAGGGGACTGGTGAACTTCTCCCTTGCCATCGGAAGCTCGCCCAACTTCACCACCTCCGCAATCAACGACACGACCTCGTACTGGGTTCGCGTCACCAATCCGTGTGGGAGTGTCGACAGCCAGACCGTCACGGTGAGCGTCGCAGCGAGTGCGAAACCGGCGTCGAGTCCCCGCCGCTGACCGTTCCTTGAACGGCCGCAAACGAACAAACGCGAAACGCCCGGCAAAGTCCGGGCGTTTCCTTTTATGATCGGATCTCTGAGGAGACCTAAATGAAGATTCGCTTCGCGCTCGCGCTACTCATCTTCCCAGTCGCCGCCATCGCGCAAACGCAGCCGGCGACCCCGGACGCACCCTGGCGTTTCGTCGTTGCCGGCGACTCCCGCAACTGTGGCGACGTGATCATGCCCGCCATCGCAGAGGGCGCCAAAACCAATGGCGCGCGCTTCTATTGGCACCTCGGCGACTGGCGCGCCATCTACAACTTCGATGAGGACATGGCGCAGGCGGCGGTGATGGCCGGCACCCCGCTTCAGGTCCAGAGCTATCTTCGCGGCGCGTTCAAGGACGCGCTCGACAACCAGCTCAAGCCGTTCGACGACCGCGCTGTCGGCGTCTACGTCGGAATCGGGAATCACGAGACAGTTTGGCCGATGTCGCGGGCGGCCTGGGTCAAGGCATTCACTCCCTATCTTGACATTGCGGCCATTCGCGATCAGCGATTGAAGGACGATCCGAGCGACACGACCGTGCACACGTACTACCACGTCGTCACCAACGGCATCGACTTCATCACGCTCGACAACGGCTCGTGCGACATGTTCGACGACGCCCAGATGACCTGGCTGAAGAAGCTGCTCGACCGCGACGCCGCCGATGCATCGATCCGCACGATCGTCGCCGGCATGCACGCCGCGCTTCCCGACAGCCGTTCGTGCGGCCACAGCATGGGCAACTACCCGATCCAGCAGAAGACCGGCCGCGAGGTCTACGCGATGCTGCTGGCCATGCGCGACAAGAACAAGAAGCAGGTCTACGTCCTGTCCAGCCACTCGCACTTCGTCATGGACAACGTGTACGACACCGATTACTGGCGGACGCATGGCGGCGTTCTGCCGGGATGGATCGTCGGCACGTCAGGCGCTGTGCGATACCGTCTGCCGGAGACCGCCACGCCGGGACCGATGAACCGCACCGACGTCTACGGCTATCTCCTCGGCACCGTCACCGCGAACGGAGCGGTGTCATTCGAGTTTCGCGAGATCACGCCGAAGGACATCCCTGCCGACGTCGTGAAGAAGTACTCGAAGAACTTCGTCGAGAACTTCTGCTTCGCCGCCAACCGCAGCATGACGCCGCAGGAAGGCTACTGTCCGCCGATGTCGCAGTGCTCGATCAGCAATCCGTGATCGCACTCATACCGAAGAGAGGGCCAAGCGATTCTCGTCAGTGATTCACGCTTCGCCGGCGGCCTGTTTCGCCTGTCGGGATGACCTCGGCTCGCGCGCCCGCAGCGTTGAAATAGTGCAGGAGGAGAATTCCACGCGTGCCGCCGGCATTGTCGCCGGCCGTCCAATCGATCGAAAGCGGATTGTTGACACGATCGAAGAACATACCGCTGGAGAGAGTGGCGAACAGATTCGGCGCGTGCGCCGGGTCGAATGTCAGTCGCGCGGTTGAGTCAGTGAGCGCACCTGTCACAGGATCGTAGACGTAGACGCGCCAACTAAACTGCGAATGGCCAGCCGTCAGACCGAGCCGGCTGGCTGGAACGGGATAGCGAACCACATCCGTGTTGAACACTGACGTATCCACGTTGTTGGCTGCAACTCCGTTCAAGTATTGCGACGAGCAGCTCGGCGACGGCAGCGCCGGGAACGGAAGCGGGCAGAGGGCCGCAATGTGAACGTCGTTCTTCGCCCCCTGAGCAAGGAACGCCCCGCCACTCGTATTGTAGAGGAGGTAGTCGTCGTGCCCGTCACCGTTCACGTCGATTCCGATCTCGTAATCAATCTCTGCGGGACTGCTCCACGGTCCGAACGACGAAATGCCGAAGTAGATGATTGTGTCGGCAAGCGATGACGACTTCGCTTTGTAGTCACTCGTCACGCCGGCGTAGCGCAGGTTCTGCACTGCGGGGATGCTTGGTATCCTTACATGGCTTTCCCGCAACTCGAAAGGTGTTACCAGCGACACCCAATCGTCCGGATAAGACGTGCCGGTCTCGAACGAGTTGCCGCTGAGTGGCAGCGAGGCGTGGCCGCTCGCCGCGCTCAGGTTCACGGTCGCCGAGCCGCCTGTCATCGAGGAGCTCGGACGGACGATCGCTTCGACGGGAAGCCGCAGCGGTTCGAATCCACGGAGAAGCTCGATATTTCCACTTGCTTCCGTGATCCAGCAGCGCGGATAGCCGCCCTGTTTGTCGTCCATGGCCGGATCGCGCCGGTGCTTCATCTGGCTGGAGATTGCTGTCAGGCGCAGCCGCGCCGTAACGGAGGAATTCGGCGCGATCGACAACGTCGTGCCGCCTGGAAAGTCAAAACTCACCCCCGGAACGCTCGTCACCGGCGTATAGGAAAGTGCCACTACTGCGGTTATCGACGACTTATTCACCACGCGGAACTGCCGTTCGACGGAGATCTGACCCGGCACTTCAACGAGGCCGAACGAGATGCCGACGCTGCCCGGGTTGTCGACGGCGTAGGCGAGCACATCGAGCATAGCGGCGTCGGCAAGACTGAATCGTCCGGCACCCACCGCCGCCGGGGCATACAGCGGCATCCCCTGCGAGGGCCCGCGGTACAAGTTGAGTGCCGCGCTGTTCATTGCCAACGCCTTCAGCTCCTCGGCGGTCCAGGTCGGATGAATTTGCTTGAGGAGCGCCAAACCGCCTGCAACCAACGGCGACGCCATCGAAGTGCCGTTTTCTGACACGCCGAGGTTGCCGCTCAGAGCTTTCGCGGAAAAGATGGTGGAGCCGGGCGCGGTAATCTCCGGCTTGAGCAGCCCGTCGAAGGACCGCGGACCGCGCGAAGTGAAATCCGTCAAGGTATCGATGATCGTGTTGTCGACCACCCTTGTCGAACCGAGACCCAGGAGTTGGGAATCGAAGCGGATGGTCACAGGAAGAGCGTTCTTGATCGCGTCAGTCACTGCCTGCGCCGCGATCATCGCGGGGATGCTCGATGATCCGGAGATCGTAATGTCGATGCGGGAGTGGTTGTTGTAAGCAATCAGGACCCCGGCCGCATTCGCTGTCGCGGCGTTCTGGACGCGCACGCCCGAGCTGCAGTCGTCATCGGTCCAGTCCAGGAGCGCAATCTTGCCGGCGAGGAGCGCAGCGTTCGCCGGAGAGAATGCCTGACATCCCGTGCGCTGGGATGGCGGGTATGCCACTACCGCGGTCAGCGGTGTGGTCATCTTCGACCACGCGTAGTTCACCGATGGGAGAGCGCTCTTCGACCCTGCGAGCGAAGGAGGGGCTGTCACGACGAAGGTATCGACGGTGTCTGTCGAATCGACCGAAGCGGCGACGGAGAGAGCTCGCGTGGCGGCCGCGGGGCTGGACGTGATGAAGTGCGAGTCGCCGGCATTTCCACTTGCCGCGACCACGATGGTGCCGGCGAGCGCCGCATTGTCGGACGCGGCCATCGCGGCAGCGTCGGCCACGGCTCCATAGTCGGTACCAATCGACATGTTTACGATGTCGAGGTGGTCCGAAAGATTGCCGTCCCGATTCGGATCAACCGCCCAATCGAGCGCCTGCGGCACAAGCAGAGTCAGCCCGCTGCAGCCGAAGACCCGGATCGCATAAATCTGTGCTGCCGGCGCGACGCCCGGACCGATGCGAAACGCTGCCGGATCGATCGATGATCCATACGGCCCGGTGAACACCGTGCCGTTGGACCGAACGCCCAGTCCTGCAGCGATCCCCGCCACATGAGTACCGTGGCCCATACAGTCCATCGGATCGGGGTCGGGGTGGGGCGTTCGCCTGGCCGCGTCGGATGAGCCCGCGTCGTAGCTGTCCCCGGCCAGATCGGTGCCTCCGACGACCTTCGAATTCCACGGCACGTCCGCCGTCGTGAAGTTCGTGCGGCTGTAGACACCCGCCCCACCCAGGTCGACGTGGAGGTAATCGACTCCGCTGTCAATGATGCCGATCCGGATCCCTTCACCGCGGTGTCCACTGCCAGCATTCGGATTCCAGAGCGAAGGCGCTTCGATAAGAGAAACGCTCGATGAGAGGGCGACAGACATGAGCGCGAGCGGAACGACCCGCCGCACTCCGGGCATAGCGGCAACGCGTATGGCTTCGTCCGCGCTCAGCTCCGCGGCGACGCCGTTGCCGACCCGCTGAATCGCGTAGAGAAAGGTACCGTCAATGTCTCCGCTTCGAAGCGCGCGGACGAACGGTGCCTGCTGGGCCTCGACCACCGCGAGCTGCGCGACTGCGGCTTGATTCGCCATCGCATCGACCGAGCCATTCTTCGCGCTGACCTCGTCGCGCAGGCGCGCATACACGACCGCCGTCGGCTCCGCGGCCAACTCGATCATCACCGGCCCGCGCGTGCTGGCTCTCTGCATTCTCACCGGCGGCGCACCGACAGGCGGTGTCATCTGGACGTCGTCGGGCAGACCAGTGCTTCGAGGAATGAGCTGTGCCGACGCAGTGAGCAGCGGCAACACAAGAACGAGAGAACCAAGTAAGCGCCGAATGAACATGTTATCTCTCCAGAATCCTGCGAGAACGATTCTGGACAACTTGCCCGCCTGCTCGCGCGGGCAGGCGTCACGCATGTTGGTGACCGGTCGAGTGCTGACGGGACTGACGGCAGATCGCCTGGCGATTCGCGGCGATGAAGACTCGGACGAGCAAGGAATCCGAATGACCGCCCGAACAACGAAAGGGCCGCCTCGCGGCGGCCCTTCATTCAGGTTCGGTTGGAGCGGGAAACCGGACTCGAACCGGCGACATCGACCTTGGCAAGGTCGCACTCTACCAACTGAGTTATTCCCGCGAAAGCCGGCGAAGATTAGATGAACCTTCGTGTGCAGTCAAGCGGCTAACCCTCTGGAAGTAAGACCTATTCCTCGCGCTCGGCGCTCATCCTCGCTCGACGCGAATCCCGTACGCGTGCAGCTTTCGATAGAGGTTCGACCGCTCCACGCCCAGCGCCTCGGCGGTGCGGCTGACGTTGCCGGCGAACTCGCGAAGCCGGGAGAGGATGTATTGCTTTTCGAACTCGTCGCGTGCCTCTTTCAGCGACAGCCGCGCGTCGATCTGGGTTGGCGCAGCGGAGGCGGAGCCGAGCTGGACATCCTCCGGCTCGATCAAGTCCCCCTTCATCAGAATGGCCAGCCGCTCCATGACATTGCGCAGTTCGCGCACGTTTCCCGGCCAGTGGTAGGCCCGCAATTTCGAGCCTGCGCCGGCGGACAGCCGTTTCCTCGGGCTCCCCGACTCCGCGGCAAAGCGGCGAAGAAAATGTTCCGCCAGCAGGACGATGTCGTTGCCGCGCATGCGCAGTGGCGGTACTTCGATCGGCACGACGTTCAGCCGGTAGTAGAGATCGCTGCGAAAGCTGCTGTTCGCGATCTCTGTCTCCAGGCTCTTGTTGGTCGCAGCGATGACCCGGACGTCGACGTTGATGGTCTGCTGCCCTCCAACCTTCTGGAATGTCTGCTCCTGCAGAACGCGCAGAACCTTCGCCTGCGTCTTCAGACTCATGTCGCCGATCTCGTCGAGGAAGAGCGTGCCGCCATCGGCCAGCTCGAACTTCCCTTTGCGGTCATCGATAGCGCCGGTGAACGCGCCCTTGCGATGACCGAAGAGCTCCGACTCGATGAGCTCCTCCGGAATGGCAGCGCAATTGACATCGATGAATGGCTGCTCCGCACGTTGCGAGAGCCGGTGCAGCGTCCGCGCGACGATCTCCTTGCCACTGCCGTTCTCGCCGGTGATCAGGACGCGGCTGTTCGACGGCGCCGCGGCTCGGATCTGCTCGTCGAGCTTCTTCATCGGCTCGCTCTCGCCGATCAGCAACTCTTCGAGCGTGAAACGCTGGCTCAGGTCGCGCACCTGATCACGCAGCTTGCGGTCGGCCAGCGCGTGATTGACGGTCAGCAGAACCCTATCCAGCGACAGCGGCTTCTCGAGGAAGTCGTAAGCGCCGAGGCGGGTGGCGCGAACGGCGGAATCGATGTTGCCGTGACCGGAGATCACGATCACGGGAGGCGCGCCTGCGGTCTTGAGACGCTCCAACACAGCCATTCCGTCGATGCCGGGAAGCCAGAGGTCGAGAAACACGAGGTCGTACTCTTCGCGCGCAAACTGCGCGATCGCCTCTTCACCGGAATCGCAGAGCGTCGTTTGATGCCCTTCGTCCTGAAGGATGTTCGCAAGCGTCTCGCGGATCGACGCTTCGTCGTCAATGATGAGGATCTTGGCCATGGCTTATCGATGTTTCACGCGGGCAGCTCGATCTCAAATCGCGTTCCTCGGGGGTAGTTGTCGTGCACGGAGATCCTGCCGTCGTGGTCGTTCACGATGCGATGCACGATGGCCAGGCCGAGGCCGGTGCCGCGTCCTTTGGTTGAAAAGTATGGGAGGAAGAGCTTGTCCTTATCGGCATCCGGTACGCCGCGGCCGGGATCGGCGACCTCGATGACGACGCGGTGGGCGGCTCGGCGCGCCGAAACACGCACTTCGCCGTACTCGGTCGCTTCGACGGCATTCTTCAGGAGGTTGCCGACGGCGCGGCGGATCTGCTCGGGATCGATGAGCAACTCGATGTCGTCTGCGACGGAGACACTGACCGTGACCCCGGGCTTCACATCGCGATAGAGGCCAGCAGCCTCCTGGAGGATCTCGGCGAGTTGCGCGTGCCGGAGATGAACGGCCGGCATCCGCGCAAAACGCGCAAACTCATCGACCATCCGTTTGAGGTGCGCAACCTCGGAGACGATCGTCTTCGTGCCTTCATCGATCGCGAGCGCCGTATCGTGATCGCCGTTGCGAAACTTCCGCGCGATCCGCTCGGCGGAGAGCTGGATCGGCGTGAGAGGATTCTTGATCTCGTGCGCGATGCGGCGCGCGGCCTCGTTCCAGGCTGCGAGCTTCTGGGCCTGCATGAGCGAGGTCGAGTCCTCGATCGCCACCACCCAACCTTCATCGCCGCTGCCGGAGAGGCGGGCCACCGACACTTCGAGGTAGCGAAGCTCGCCGCCGCGGATGAGCGTGATCTCGCGCGCCCGCCCTCCCCGCGCCGTCAGCTCGCGCAACGTCTCGAATAGCGGCGTGAGGTCGCCGGTCAGGACATCGGCGAGGTTCGCGCGCGGCTGGGAATCGGCAGGCTCTTCGACCTGCAACATCTGCAGCGCGGCGTGGTTGATGCTCAGAAGATCGAAATTGTCGCTGAAGGCAAGGATTCCGGCCGACACGCTGTCGAGCACCGTCGAGAGATACCGGTTGGCCTGCGTCAGTGCCTGGCGCTGTTCGTCGAGCTGTGTCGACATCTCGTTGAACGACTCGATGAGCCTTCCTACTTCGTCGGTCGCCTCGACTGCCACGCGGTGTCCATACCCTCCCTCCGCCAGCCTTCCCGTGGCCTCGGCGAGCGCTTTGATCGGGATCGTGATTCGCCGCGAGGCGTAAATCGACGTCCACAGCGTCCCGAAGAGAACCGCCAGCGTGACGGCCAGAAAGAGCGATGTCTGCGATGCCTTCAACGTTGGACGCTCGGCGTTGAGCTGCTCGAAGGTCTTGTGCGCGATGATCGACTCGTCAATGAGACGGCTCATCGATGCCGGGATGAAGACTCCCGCGATGGCCACATACGGCGTCGCTCCGACGCGCGTGGCGACGCGAATCCACTTCCCGCTTGCACCGACATCGATCTTCGTGGCCTGTCCTCGGGCGAGAACGTCGTCGAAGAATTTGCGCGGCGGCTCGGATACTTCCTGGACCGGCGCACGGGGGTTGGCTACGACTCTCACCAGTTCGCCGTCGCGGTAAAGGCCGACCATATCGACGCCATGAAATTGCTGCACGTGGCTGAGAACGCCCTCGAGCTGCGCCGGATCGTCGACCTTCGAGCTGAAGGCGATCTCGCGAGCTGCCGCCGCCGCCATCGATGCTGACTGGTCTTGCGCCATCTGGGCGATCGTTTCGCCATTCGTCAGGATGCGGCTCACAGGTGCGTTGAACCAGTGATCGATCGACGTTCGAAGCAAGTCGGTCGCGAAGAAAAACAAAATGACGACCGGGATCAGCGACGTCGCCACCCAGGCAACCGCCAGCTTCGTGCGGAAACGTGACCCCAAGATGCCGCGCTGGCGCTCCAGGACGAGCTTCACCACGCCGCGCAGAAGCACGAAGAGGATTCCGAAGATCAACAGGACGTTGATGTTCGCCAGCACGAAGAGCAGCATCTGGCTGCTCAGCGCTTCGGTGGAGAGCTCCTTTGCACGCTGGACCGCGTAGTAGATGAGACTCGTTGCCGCCAGGAGGAGCAACGGCAACGTCACGATGAAGCGCGGGTCCTTTCGATGCCGGAGAAGGAGCGCGCGAAGACTCATCGCCCGCTCTCCGGTTGCGCGGTCACCCGCACGGCCATCCAGCGCGTCGAGATCTCCCACGGGATGAAGTAGAGGAGCCAGCCGCGCATCAGGTCTGCCTTGACCCGCACCATGACTTTGTAGGGCGGGCGCTTGCCGATATCAAAGAGCGCCGGCTCGTCGATGTTCGTCATCGCCTTTTCCAGCGATGCGAGATCGTTGAACGTCTCCGAACGGACGAGTTTGTGATCGCGCCGGTAATTGAGGAGATATTCGCGGGTCAGCGAGTTGAAGGTGGCGATCACTTCGATGCGCGACCTGGCGATGCCTTCATCGAACCAGTTGGGGCGGTCGCGGTACGCCTCGACGATGTACACAAGGTTCGTCGGCACGCCGCTCTGAAGCCCTCGTACGGTCTGTTCGCGATCAAACGCGTGGCCCATCGTAAAGTGGACGTTGACCTGCCGATTCACGGAGCGGGCTGTGAGAGTGTCAATCTTCGGATCGGCGGAGAATCCGGCGCTGGCGATAAGCAGGAGTAGCGCTGCGAGAGGAAACGATTTCACGGTGTGGCAAATTTACCACACAGCGACCAATCGCATGCCGCAGTCTCGTTTACGCGAAGCTCTCAGCCGCAGCGGCGCCGATCGAAACAGCGTCTTCCTCGGCTTCGGCGGCGCGCAGGATCTTCTCGACGAATCGCGAGTGCAGCGAATGCCCGGCGCGATACGCGGTGATCTCACCCACCACGGGACGGCCGATTAGCGCCAGATCGCCGATCAGATCGAGGATCTTGTGTCGGACAAACTCGTCGCGGTAGCGCAGCGGCCCATTCATGACGCCGCGCTCGTCGAGAACGATGCAGTTCTCGATCGAGCCGCCGCGCGCCAGACCGGCGGCGCGCAGCTTGTCAACGTCCTGCTTGAACCCGAAGGTCCGTGCCGGCGCGATCTTCTTGAGAAAGCTGTCGTGGTGAAAATCGAACGCGAGCGCCTGCTTGCCGATCGTCGGGTGGTCGAAGTCGATCTTGTACTTCACTACCAGACGGTTCGACGGCGTGATGCGGATGCTCCGGTTGCCGTCAACGACTTCGATCGGTTCCTTCACGCGGAGAACGCGGACGTCGGCGCCCAGCTCGCGAACGCCGGCCGCATCGATGAGATGCATGAACGGCAGCGCACTTCCGTCGATGATCGGAACTTCGGGACCGTTGATATGGATGTCGAGGTCCGTGATGCCGCACGCCATGAGCGCGGAGAGAAGATGCTCGACGGTGCCTACGGAGACGTCGTCCCGGCCGACCGTCGTGGCGTGATCGAGTGCGGTGGTCGAGGCTTGCAGTGCCGGGATACGGATGCCGAGGTCGGCGCGGACGAAGGTGATGCCACTGCCGGCATGGGCAGGATGAAGCTCGACTTTGGTGTAGATGCCGGAGTGGAGGCCGATGCCGGTGATGCTGACTTTGGTGCTGATCGACTTACGTTTGACGTGCATGTCCGGGTCTCCAAGGAGCAGACGAGGTGCCATGGAGGCTCGATGGCCTGAAAGTGCACGTAAACGTACTGTTCGCAGTCGTTTATCGACAGACTGAGCTGAGGCTAGTACGCGCGATTCTGTGGCGCGTCTGGGTCACTAGTGTGGCTGTCTGACCACACCACTCGACCTCAACGCTGCTTCATCGCAACGGCGGCTTCGCGGACGGCTTCTTTGCGTTTCTCGGTCTCGCGCTTGTCGTAGAGCTTCTTGCCCCGAACGACAGCGATCTCGACTTTGATCCTGCCACCTTTGAAATAGAGGCGGAGAGGAACGACCGTCAGCCCTTTCTCGACGACCTGCTCCCGCGCTTTCTCGATCTCCTTCCGATGCAGGAGAAGCTTGCGCGACCGTTCCGGCTCGTGATTCTGCAGGTTTCCGTGGGTGTACGGAGAGATGTTGGCGTTGAAGAGAAACGCCTCCCCTCCTTTGAACAGGACGTAAGCGTCTTTCAGATTCGCTTTCCCATCGCGCAGCGACTTGACCTCGGTGCCGCGGAGCGAGAGTCCAGCCTCCAACTTCTGCAGGATGAAGTAGTCGTGATACGCCTTCTTGTTCGAGGCGATGAGCTTCTCGCCAGCTTCGGACTTGGTGGCCATGGGGCGGCGGATTCTACTCGATGAATTCGATGCGGGCGGTGACGATCACTCCCGATGAGCACTCAACCCTGATTAGAAGATCCACCCTCGGCTCGTACCGTGCGCGTGAAGCAAGCGGTCGATCCAGACAGATCACCAGGCTGTCGCGACAAACGGTCGTGCCGTCGTGCTTGTCCGCCGTGCCGTCGTGCTTGTCCGCCGTGCTGTCGCGTTTTTCGGGCTGAAAATCCCATTTCCCGCGGCGTGTTGTCGCGTACGTCCACCGTGTTGATGCGTTTATCCGGCGTGTTGTCGTGTTCATCCGCCGTGCCGCCGTGTTCATCCGGGCATGCCGCCGCGTTAATCCGCTCTGCCGCCGTGTTCATCCGCTCTGCCGTCGGGTTCATCTGCTCTGCCGTCGGGCTCATCCGCCCTGCCGTCGGGTTCATCCGCTCTGCCGCCGTGTTCATACGCCCCGCCGTCGTGTTCATACGCCCCGCCGTCGTGTTCGTCCGCCCTGCCCTCGCGCTCATCTGCCCTGCCGTCGCGTTCATCCCGCGCGCTAAGTGTTTATCCACCGTGCCGTCGCGTTTATCCGCGGAAAAATCGCGTTCACGCAGCGTGTTGTCGCGTCTTTTCGGCTGAAAATCGCGTTCATGCGGCGTGTTGTCGCGTTTTCCCCGCGAAAATCGTGGTCAGGCGCCGTGTTTGTCGTGTTTTTCCTGCCGAAAACGGCGTTCATCCGGCAAAAGACAGAGTTATCGATGCTTTGGACTAGTTTGCCGTGACGCGTGCGCGTGGCGCTCGCAGAGATTCTCGAGGTGCCCGGCCGACCTACTCGAGGAATTCGATGCGGGCGGTGTGACCGGAGGAGCGCGCGAGGCGGCGATCGCGCGTGATCAGCGGGACGTCCAGCAGTTCGGCCAGCGCGACGTACGCAGCGTCAGCAGCCGTTACATTTGCTCTCAGCGACCAAATACGCTCGCGCAAGAGTGTGTGCGAATAACGTTCGATCTGAAAGTCGGCAAAATCTTCAAGGGCTTCAGCCAGCCGCTCGTCGGTGAGGAGCCGCCGAAACCACGAATGTCGTAACGAGCTGAGAACTTCGATATCGACGACGTGTGGCGCAACCAGATCGCGGATGTTGAGGACGTAATCGAGGAGATGATCGGAGTCGGGCGCAATCAGAGCGTCGACAACCAGTGATGCATCAATGACGATCACCAGACAACTCCCGATCGTTCTCCTCTCGTGCGGCGTGAACCAGGTCAGCGCCTGACATGCCAATGTCGATACGCGACCGCGACTTGAGGCGACGCAACAGCTCCGCCCGCGAAACGTGCGAGACAGACTCTTCCGCTTCCCGCAGTAGCAGCTCCTGCACGCTCAGCCCGGCCTCCGCCGCCCGTCGCTTGAGCTCCTCGTGGCGTTCGCTGGCTGTCTCAGGGGTCACGGTGGTCATGACATGAAGATGCATCGCGACAGCCTCACCTGTCAACCCCGTCAACTTACCCTGTTACAATCCGCGCGCTTTTCCGGGGAGCGTAAGCAATGACGAAAAAGAACATCGTCCACGTCGTGGGAACGGGCACGATCGGCGAGCCGCTGATCGGATTGTTCACGGATTTCAAGGAAAAGTGGGGCATCGACGAGGTCACGTTCCACAAGCGCACGCCGAAGGCCGATGACCGGGCCATGGTCGAGCACCTCATCAACCACGGCGGACGGCTTGTCGTCGACGAGGATGCCCGCGACGAGTTCACCCGCCTCGGGCACCGCGTTTCCTTCACCACAGAGCAGGCCCTCGAGCGCGCCACCGTCATCGTCGACTGCACGCCCGCGGGCAACGACAACAAAGCGAAGCACTACGACCGCTGCACCGGTCCGAAAGGCTTTCTGGCCCAAGGCTCGGAGTTCGGCTTCGGCAAGCCGTACGCGCGCGGCATCAACGAGGAAGTGCAATCGCCGGACGAGCGCTTCGTGCAGATCGTTTCGTGCAACACGCACAACATCTCCGTGCTGCTCAAAACGATCGCCATCCGCGACGGAAAGATCAACCTGGCAGCCGGCCGATTCGTCTGCATGCGCCGCGCGAATGATGTCTCGGACAACAAGGGATTCGTGGCCGCCCCCGAAGCAGGAAAGCACGACGATCCCGAGTTCGGTACGCATCACGCCCGCGACGCCTACCACCTCTTCCAGACAGTCGGCGAGAAGCTCAATCTCTTCTCATCGGCCATCAAGATCAACACCCAGTACATGCACACCCTCTGGTTCGATCTCGACCTCCGGCACGATACGACGCTCGAAGAGGTCAAGTCGCTGCTGCGCTCGAATCCGCGCGTGGCCTGCACCAACAAGCGCTCCGTCAATCAGATCTTCTCCTTCGGACGCGATCACGGCTACTTCGGCCGCATCCTCAACCAGACGGTCATGCCGATGTCGACGGTGACCGTGCCAAATCCGCGCAAGGTCGTCGGGTTCTGCTACACGCCACAGGACGGCAACTCGCTTCTCTCATCGATCGCGGCCACGCTTCGATTCCTCGACGCCTCTAAGCTCGAAGCGAATCTCGACGTCCTGCGCCCGTACATCTTCAGGGAAATCTGATCCGGCCTGACTGGATCCTCTCCTCCGCGCCGCGCGTGTTGCTGACGCCGCTGACAGCGCTGCTGATCGCCTCCGCCGCAGCGTGGCGTTCAAACGGCGACTTGAGCTACAGTCCCGGAAATGGCGTGGTTTCGTAAAGAGAAAAAGCCGAAGGAAGCGGTCGAGAAAGTCGCGATCCCGGAGGGACTCTGGGTCAAGTGCGACGACTGCAAAGAGATCGTCTACCGCAAGGAAGTGGAGCAGAACTTCAACGTCTGTCCGAAGTGCAATTACCACTTCCGGCTCACCGCCCGCGAGCGTTTCGAGATCCTGTTCGACGACGGCAAGTACAAAGAATTCGCCGGCGACATCCGATCGGGTGACCCGCTCGAGTTTCGTGACACGAAGCGCTACCGCGACCGCCTGAAGGTGTACGAGTTGCGCGTCGGAAAAGGAGACGCTGTTCTCTGCGCCGAGGGAAAGCTCGACGGGATCAGCGTGGTCGTCTGCGCGATGGAGTACGCCTTCATGGGCGGATCGATGGGATCGGTCGTGGGTGAGAAAATCACGATCGCCGCCGAGCGTGCGCTGGAGAAGAAGGAGCCGCTGCTGATCGTCTCCACGTCGGGCGGAGCGCGGATGCAGGAGGGAATCCTCTCGCTGATGCAGATGGCGAAGATCTCGGCTGCCCTGGCCCGGCTGGCCGAGGCACGCCTGCCCTACGTTTCGATTCTGACCGATCCGACGACGGGCGGCGTTACGGCGTCGTACGCGATGCTGGGCGATCTCAACATCGCCGAGCCGAAGGCACTGATCGGATTCGCAGGTCCGCGCGTGATCGAGCAAACCATCCGGCAGACGCTTCCCGAGGGATTTCAGCGGGCGGAGTTTCTCGTCGAGCACGGAATGGTCGACCTGATCACCCCGCGCTCGGAGATGAAGCCGGCGCTGGCGCGGTTCCTACGCATGTTCACCGGCAAGAAGCGCGAAGCGGCGTCCTGATCCGCGCGCCTCAGAGGATCTCGTGACGACGCCAGCCCTCACCTGGCTCGACTCTCTTCAGGCGTCGGGCATTCGGCCAGGCCTGAGCCGCATGCGCACGTTCCTTCGCGCACTCCGCCATCCGGAACGCGGGTACCCTTCGATCATCGTCGCCGGAACGAACGGCAAAGGATCCACCTCGGCGACACTGGCGTCGATCCTCAACACGTCCGGCTATCGCACGGGCCTTTACACGTCGCCGCACCTCGTGAGGCTTCACGAGCGTTGGACGATCGGGGGAGAGGAGGTCGATGACGAGTCGCTGGTGAGAGCGATCGAAACGTTGCGATCAGCCGCCGGCGATGTGGGTATCACCCCGACGTACTTCGAAGCGTTGACGCTCCTCGCGTTCATCGCTTTTGCCGACGCCAAATGCGAGATCGCCGTCCTCGAGGTCGGTATGGGAGGGCGGCTCGACGCCACGAATGTCGTCCGTCCCATCGCCGCACTGATCACCCCGGTCGGCCTCGATCACACCGAATTCCTCGGCAACACGATTCGCAAGATCGCGGCGGAGAAAGCCGGGGTCATTCACCGCGGTGCGATCGTGCTCACGTCGAACGACGATCCGGTCGTTCTCGAGGTCATCCGCAAGCGCGCGGCAAAGTTCGCCAGTCCGTTTCATCACGTGACGGAGTCGCATGCAACACCGCTCGCGGGTGCATTTCAGGAGCGCAACGCAGCGCTGGCGGTTCGCGCCGCCGACGAGTTGCGGCCGGTTCTCCCGAAGATCACGGCTGCCTCAATCGAGCGCGGCGTCGCTGCAACGCGCTGGCGCGGGCGGCTCGAGAAATTCGAGCGCGGCGGCAAAGGGATCTGGATCGATGGCGGACACAACGCCCACGCCATCCGCGCGGTCCTGCCATTCATCGCGAAACGGATTCCTCCTCCCCGTCTTCTCGTCTTCGGCATCATGAGCGACAAAGATGTTGCCGATGTGACGGCACTTCTTTTTCCGCTCTTTGAGTCCATCATCGCAACGGAGCCGTACCCGCCGCGTTCTGTGCCGGCTGACGATCTAATTGCTCGGGCGCAGCGCATGTCGATCGATGCGACTGCTGAGCCGAAGCCTTCGCGGGCAATCGCGCATGCGCTCGCGTCAGGCTACCGCTCGATCGTCATCGCCGGCTCGCTCTACCTCGCCGGAACGGCGATCGACTTTTTCGACGCGCAGGGCGACGAGTAACGCGGCGAGCAGAAGTGACGAGAGAACCCAGGCCACCACGACGAGCGTGTGATGCCGGCCAAAGCGCAGAGTCACTGTGCCGCTTCCGGGAACGATGACGCCGAAGCGGTCGAGGTTGACCGGAAGGGTATCGAGCTCGCGGCCGTCCAGGCGAGCGCTCCAGGCCCGGAAGTACGACTGATCGACAACCAGCAGCGACGGGCCGCTGGACGCGACATCGATCATGGTTTGCTGCCCGTCGCGCTGAACGCGCGTCACGCGCGCGCCGGGCGCGGACGCGAACGCGTGCGGCGCGACGGCAGGCGCTCCACTCTCGATAAGGTTCACGGCGTCGGGAATCGACGGCGCGGCAATAGCTTCGGGGACGATCGACGACGGTGCAATCGCAATTTGCAGCCAGGCAGGATTGTGCGTGGCCGCGAAGCGCTCGGCGGCGATGCGGCTGAGTAGAGAGTGCATCCCATCGCCGGAGCGGTTGAGAACATATTCGAGTCCCGCGGTGGCTCCGAACAGCGGTTCCAGCCGGCGGGCGCGTTCGCGGTAACTGTCGCGATCGATCGCCTGGCCGCCCGCTGCCGGCGGCACGAACACGCGACGCGCCGGCTGCGAGACGGTTCGATACGGCGAGAACCAATCGATCGGGATCATCCAGACCATCCAGCACAACAGCGGCACGAACGTCACGATCGTCCAGATCCGCGGCGTCGCCGATTGCCTGAAGTATTCGGCAGCGAGAACGACCAGGGCGGCGCAGAGAACGAGAGCGAACTTCTCCGGAAATCGGCCGGCGCGGAGCACATCGATCGACTCGACCGCCCACCGCACGGCCGGATTGAACGAGCCGAGGGAGAAGAAAAGCATCAACGCTGCGATGAGCGTGTAGCGCGAGCGCCGGAAGAGCGCCGGAATCACGATCAACCCGATCACCAGCGACGGGAAGAGATGCGGCGTATCGATCGACACGAACGGACCGGCGATCAGCTCGAGCAACCTCCGCGGATCGAACGAGGCGCTGAGCACGGTGTGCGCTGAGTACGGATGCGCGCGCTCGACTTCGGGTGCAATCTCGGCATACGCGATCAGTTGCGGTGCGGCGACAACGATAGCGATGCCGGCCGCGAGAAGAAGCGTTGTCACGCGGAGCCGCGGAGCAGCGGAGGGTGCTCCTTCCGCGTCTCCGCGTCTCCGCGTGAGAAGAACCGTTACCGCAATCGCCGTGGCCATGATCGTGACCGGCTCCCCTGCCAGCGCCAGCAGCCCAAATGCGAGCCCGAGCTTCACCGCGCTCCGGCGCTCGGCCGCGAGAAATGCGAACGGCACGAGCGCAATCGCTGTAATGAGGTTGTAGAACGAAAGCGCGGAGATCGCGACGCCGGACAGCACCCACAGCGTCGCTCCGAAGTTCGAGCGCGTCAGGCTCTTCATCGCGATCCAGCCGAGGGCGAGGTGAAGCAGGAAGTGAAGATTGAACGCGACGTGCGCGGGCAGCAAGAGATAGAGGAAGTTGTCGGGATAAAACGTGAGCGTGTTCGGGTTGCCGGCCAGTGGCTGCCCGCCGCCATCGGCGAAGTTCCACCACGGAATCTCACCGGCCCGAAACGCAGCCGCCGACAGCACCTTGATCGGATAGTGCGTCGCAAAATTGTCCCGAAAAAAGAAGAAGCCGAGCGAGGCGAGCAGCACGCCGAGAATAGCGAGCAGAAGCAGAAAAAGGAGCCGAGGGCGCACAGTCATCGCGCGCTGATTATCGAGTAAGATCGCCCGCCGACGCTCCTCGAAGGGGATGACGATGACTACGATCGAAGAACAGCGCGCCGCTACCGGCCACGATTTCCTGCAGCGGACGCTCGGTGATGTCGACCCTCAGATCGCTGCGGCGATCGCTCTGGAGACCGCGCGCCAGAACGACACGCTGGAGCTGATCGCCTCCGAAAACCACGTTTCGCGCGCCGTGCTCACGGCGATGGGCTCGGTCTTCACGAATAAGTACGCCGAGGGCTATCCGGGCAAGAGGTACTACGGCGGATGTGGTCCGACGGACATCGTCGAGACCATCGCCATCGAGCGGGCCAAGCAGCTTTTCGGCGCCGAGCACGCCAATGTTCAGCCCCATTCCGGTTCTCAGGCCAACATGGCGGTTTACTTCACCGTCCTCAAGCCGGGCGACACGATCATGGGGATGGACCTTGCGCACGGCGGCCATCTCACGCACGGGCATCCCCTTTCGTACTCCGGCCGCGACTTCAACGTCGTCGCGTATCACGTGCGGCGGGAAGACGAGCTGATTGACTACGACGAGATGGAGCGTCTCGCACTCGAGCACAAACCGCGGCTGGTCATCTGCGGGGCCTCGGCATACTCGCGCATCATCGATTTCAAGCGCATCCGCGAGATCTGCGACAGGAGCGGATCGCTGATGATGACCGACATCGCGCACATTGCAGGACTCATCGCCGCCGGTCTGCACCCTTCCCCCGTTCCCTACGCCGACTTCGTCACGACGACGACGCACAAGACGCTGCGCGGCCCTCGGGCGGGACTCGTCCTCTGCAAAGCCGCGTTCGCGAAGGATCTCGATCGCTCGGTCTTTCCGGGCATTCAGGGCGGCCCGCTCGTCCACATCATCGCGGCCAAAGCGGTGGCCTTCGAGGAAGCGCTGCAGCCGGAGTTCAAGGAGTATCAGGCGCAGATCATCCGCAACGCACGGGCGCTGGCCCAGGCCGTGGCCAGCACCGGATTCCGCATCGTCAGCGGCGGCACCGACAATCACCTTTTCATGGCCGACGTGTTTTCCAAAGGGATCACCGGCAAGGACGGCCAGAACTTTCTGGAGGCGGCGAACATCACGGTCAACAAGAACACGATTCCTTTTGACACGCAGAAGCCGATGGTGGCGTCCGGAATCCGCATCGGGACGCCGGCAGTGACTACACGCGGTTTGCGCGAACCGGAAATGAAGCGCATCGCCGAGTTGATCGCGCGCGTCCTCGATTCCAAAGGCGACGCCGCCGTGATCGTCGAGGTCAAGAAAGGCGTGAAGGAGTTGTGCGACCGGTTTCCGATTTATTAGCGATGGGGAGTGGGGTGTTGGGAGTGGGGTGTGGGAGAAAACGCGAGCGCGCATTGATCGGTTTCGCTTCTGCTCCCACCCCCCACCCCCAACACCCCACTCCCCACAGGCACGAACATTGAAAAAACGCTTCCCCTACTACCCGATCTACATCGACATCGAGGATCACGCGGTCTTGATCGTCGGCGGTGGAGTTGTCTGCGCGCGGAAGGCGGAGACGATGATGCGTTACGGCGGCCGGGTGACGATCGTCAGTCCGGAGATCACGGACGAGATTGCGGCGTGGGAACGCGACGGCGCGCTGGTCGTGCATCGCAAGCGGTATGAGGAGGCTGATCTCGACGGCGCGTCGATCGTCATCGCCTCCACCGACGATCCATGCGTGAACGCGCGTGTCGCTCGCGACTGCCGGCGCCGCAAGGTTCCGGTCAACGTGGTCGACGTCACGCACCTCTGCGAGTTCATCGTCCCGGCGATCATCGAAAAGGGATCGATCCAGATCGCGATCTCGACCGGAGGAAAGTCACCGGCGCTCGGCCGGACGCTCAAGGAAGATTTGCAGCGGACGATCGGACCGGAGTACGCCGAGGTGAACGATCTGCTCGGTACGCTGCGGAAAGAAGCGAAGCGCATCCTTCCGACGGACACCGACCGCAAGCGCTTCTTCGACGGGATCATCACCGCGGGCGTTCTCGAGATGCTGCGCGAGGGACGAAAGCGTGAGGCGTACCAGGCGATCGTCAGTGCTTGTGATGCCGAGGGAGTGCCGGTGAGTCAGGAATTGCAGGAGCGGCTGGCGTCGGCGATGTAGGCTGCACCGATGGAATCGGCAGCGGTCAATCGACAGTCGCAGGATGATCCGCTCGTCCCTGCTCCGACCCCCGACCTCCGATTCCCGACAGCCGCAGTCATCATCGCGCTGTACGCATTGCTCGCAGCGATCGTCATTCCAGTCTTTCCGCATTTCCCGTCGCCGAATGAACTGACACGCTGGGTACTGGTGGCGTCGGCCGTCGACGACCACTCACTAGAGGTCTCGCGAGCGGCGCGCATTCTTGGACCGCAGTTCGAAGATCTCGCCGTCATCGACGGACGGCAATACTCGAACAAGGCGCCGGGTGCTGCTCTCGTTGACTCGCCCGGCTACCTGCTGGCGCGTCCATTCGCCGGGCCGCCGTCGCCGGGCAATCTGCGCCTGGTGCTGACCGCGATGCGTTGGTTCGGCGCGACGCTACCCCTTCTGCTCGCCGCGCTCGGCTTCGCGCATTACGCTCGCGCGCGTGGCGGCGATCCTGCGCTTGCGATTGCGGCCATGCTTTTCGCCACGCCGCTGTTCGCGTACGGACTCCTTCTTTTCTCCCACGCACTCACCGCCGCGGCCCTCTTCGGCGCATGGCTGCTGCTCTACCTGCGCGATCGCGGAGGGTTCGTTGCCGGCGTGCTGATCGGCGTCGCCGTCGCGTCCGAGTATCCGACCCTCGTCCCCGCGCTCGTCCTGATCGGAGGTCTTCTGGCACAGCGCTCGTGGGGACGGCTCGCGCGCGTGGTCGCGGGGGGCGCACCGTTTGCGCTGATGCTGGCGATCTACCAGAAACTCGCGTTCGGCAGCGTCCTGGCGTCGCCGTACACGTATGAGAAGTTGCCCGAGTATCGAACACTCGCGCACACCGGCCTGTTTGGCTTACAGGCGCCGAACCTTGGAATCCTGATGCGACTTCTGTTCGATCCGGCGCGCGGACTCTTCGTCTTCGCACCGGTCATTGCCGCAGCACTCCTGGCGATTCCCGCGGCAAAGCGGGCGTTGCCCCGCGCCGCGTTCGTGACGTTGCTTCTGACCCCGGCGGCCCTCATCGCCGTCTACGCGGGCTATCCGAACTGGCACGGCGGCTGGAACGTCGGTCCGCGCTACGTCGCGGGCGCGATTCCGTTTCTACTCTTCCCGCTGGCGTTCGCGCGTGGCCGCCACATCGCAGCGATTCTTCTCGGCGCATCGGCAGCAGCAGTCGTTCCGATCACGCTGACTTTCCCGTTTCCGGACCGCAGTTTCATCATGCCTTGGTCCACGCTCGCACTGCCACTGCTTCGCGACGGCCTCGTCGCGCCGAACTTCTTCCATCTCATGTGGCGGCCGCTCGCCATCGTCATTCCGTTCGCGATCGTCGCGGCAGCAATCATCATCGCAACGAAGCGGAATGCTCTGCTCGCCGCGCTCGGCGCACTGCTGATGTTTGCCATCGGTTCGCTGGCGCCAGCGCCGTCACTCACGCAGCAACTGCGGATCGGCTACATCCAGGAGGTCTACTTCGAACAGCGCGGAGCGATGGCGCGCGCTGTCGGAGGTCTTCCACTGCCACCGCGTGCCGTCGCGCGCGCACGCGCGGAAGCGAGCTTGCCGCCTACGTCATGGCCGTTCTGATGGCAGCGCGCGGCACCGGGTCGCGGAAGATGCGGTGCGAGTAGAGATGCTTCTTGTGCAGCTTGTAGAGGACCATCGTCTTGAGGATCTCGAGGCCGTAGCGCACCGAGCGCCAGAAACCGATCTGCGAGGCCTCGTCGAAATAGCGCGTCGAGATCGGCACCTCGCGGATGCGCATTCCCTTGGCAACGCCCTGCGCGATGATCTCGGTATCGAAGACGAAGTTGTCGGAGTTCGCTTCAAAATTCACGGTGTCGAGATAGCGCTTCGTGTATGCGCGGAAGCCGGAGTGATACTCCGAGAGAAAGATGTAGAAGGTCGCGTTCTCGACCATCGTCAGAAAAAGGTTTGCCAGGTACTTCCACTTCGGCATGCCCCCTTCCATCGGACGGCCGCCGAGCATGCGTGACCCGAACACGGCTTCGCAATCGCCGCGCAGCAGCGGCTGCACGAGCTGCGGAATGATCTTCGGATCGTACTGATGGTCAGGATGGACCATGACCATGATCTCGCCGCCCATCTCGTCCATCGCCGTGCGATAGCAGGTCTTCTGGTTGCCGCCGTAACCGCGGTTTCGCTCATGAACGACCACGCGCATCGGCAGTTGACGCGCCAGCTCGACCGTGCGGTCGCGTGAGCGGTCATCGACCAGGAGGATCTCATCGACCCAGTCGGCCGGGATGTCGTCGAACGTCGCCTGCAACGTTTTTTCCGCGTTGTAGGCCGGCAGAACGGCGACAACTTTCTTCTCGTGGTGCGGCATGGGCGCGCGAGAATAACACAGCGCAAATAGAGGACCTTCCGACTCGACTACAATCGCGAGCCGTGAGTGACAAGCCTCCGATACCGGTCAGCCGCCGCACCGATCTGCTCGCGCTCGGCCTTCTCTTTCTGATCGCGACGATCTGCTTCGCCGATGTACTGGCCGGCATCAACCAGCTCTACATGCGCGACATGACGCGCTACTACTACCCTGCCAAGCAGATCGTCCGCGAGGTCGCGCAGCATGGTGAGTTTCCGTACTGGAACCGCTACTTCTCCGCCGGCCAGCCGCTCGCTGCGAATCCGGAGCATGAAGTCTTCTACCCGCTCACCTGGCTGATTCTCCTGCCGAGCTACGACCTCGGGTACCGGCTCCTGGTCCTCATTCACATCTACATCGCGCTGTTCGGCATGTATGCCCTCTTGCGCTCGATGGACCTCCGCCCGCCGGCCGCGTGGATGGGGGCGTTATCGTTCGGTCTCGGCGGCCTCTTTCTCTCCTACATCAACCTTCTGCCGATTCTTTTCTGCGCTGCGTGGATTCCCCTCACGTGTCTTTACGTCCGGCGATTCCTCCTGCGACGCAACATGCGCGACTTCGCGGCGGCGGCGCTCTTTCTCGGCATCCAGTTCCTGGTCGCGGAGCCGACCACGGTCATGCAGACCGGACTCCTGATCGGGATGTACGCGCTCTATCGGGGCTGGTACAGCCGGCCGCGCGTCTCGAAGCTCATCACGCGCGTGCTCTGGATCGCGTTCATTTCGGCGACCGGCTTCTTGCTCGGCGCGGCACAGATTCTTCCGGCGATCGATCACGTCCGCGACTCGGCACGTTCTCGGCCGTTCGACTTCGACCTCGTCAGCGCCTGGAGCATGCCCTGGCCGAAGTTTGCGGAGCTCATCTACCCGAACGTCCTCGGCCACATCTCGATCGGCAACGTCATGTATTACTGGGGTGGCGGGCTTTATCCCGGGATGGCGTCGCCGTTTCTGTTCAGCATCTACGTCGGCATCGCCGTGATCGCGCTCGCCATCGGAGGCGCCTTTGCACGGCCCCGAGGCGGCCGGCTCGTTCTCATCATCGTTTTCCTTTCATCGCTGCTAGCCGTCGGCGGACACACGCCTCTCTACCGCTGGCTCTATGACGCCGGGATCGCCACGTCCATCCGTTATCCCGAGAAGTTCATCCTCATGGCGGTTTTCGCGTTGATCATCTTTGCCTCGCAGATGCTCGATCGGATGCTGGATGGCGATGAAGACGTCCGCAGCGGAGCGCTCGGCTTTGCGGCGGCATCCACGCTCGTCGCCGCCGGAATTGCTATCTCTGCGTTCACTCCGATCTATCCCCGTCTATTCATCCTCTTAGGCAAGATAAGCGACTTTTCCTCGATCAAGAAAGCATGGGCTCTGACTGCCGGTGCCGGTCTCACGTATCCGCTCTCACTCTCTCGCACCGACTGGGTCTTCGCCACGCTGCGCGGCCTCATTCTCATCGCGCTGCTGCTCATGGTTCGCAAGCGGCACCGGCGGGTATGGCTTGCCGCGGCTGCTCTTTTCGTGACGATTGATCTCGTCTTCGTCACGTACGAGCTCAACCCTCGAGAGCCGCGGCGATTCTTTGATCCGCCGCGGGCCGCGGCAGCACTCCCGCCGAATCGACACGACTTCCGCGTCTTTCATGAGGCCGACTGGTACGGAACGGAAAAACCAGCGCAGCACTATTTTTCGACCGGAAGTGCTGTCTATTGGGTTGTTCGGAATGGACTCTTTCCGATGACGCCGGCAGGAGCACACATCCAGACGGTTCTCGAGCGCGACTACGACAAGACATCGTTGCTGCCGACCGTCGATCTCGTCGACTCCGTGTGGGATGTCAAACGCTCAGGCCGCGCCGAGTGGTGGAAGCCATTCATGGCCATGTCGAACGCCTGGTTTCGCGCAACGTTCAGAGACTTCGAGCGCGAGAAGAAACGGAACCACGGCGACTTCAAGGAGTCGATTCCGATCGGCTTCGAGGAAGGGCCGCACTATCCGCGCTACTACTTTTCAAACCAGGTCATCACCATCCGCGATCGCGAGGACTTCGTCAAACAGTTGAGCACCTGGACTTTCAGCCCGCTGGTCGCATTCATCCCTCGTCCTTCGTTCGTCCCCGCGGCCGGAGTGGTCAGCCATATCGTCGAGACCGCGAACACCGTCAACCTCGACGCCGAGTGTGCGGGCCAGGGCTTTCTGGTCATGAGCGTGACGCCGCACAAGTACTGGACCATTCGGGTCGACGGATCGCGCGTGCCGGCGATTACGACGAACATCGGTTATCAGGGAATCATCCTCACACCGGGACGTCACCACGTCGAAATGGTGTATCGCAATGAGCTCGTGCGCGTCGGGATGCTGGTCTCGTTGATTACCGCCGCTTTCCTGATTGGCATTCTGATCGTCTACCGCAAACCGGGCGATGGCGCATCCGCACTGCCTGCCTACGAAGAACGGATTCATGTCGTCGCGGATCCCGCCGGAACACACGTCGAGCCGGCAACGGTCGAAGTGTTGGACGGGGAACCTTCGCCGGACTCCGGCGGTCAAGCGGGTTGAACCGATGCGTCGCTGGCGTTGGCTGCTCGTCTTCGTAGTCGTTGTACTCGCACTGATCACCGGACTGCTCGTCTACAACAAACAGACGAATGACGAGATCAACTCGCAGTTGTGGATCCCGAAGCCGGTAACGATCACGCCGGCCGTCGCGCTTCTGCAGCAGTACGTCCGCATCGATACGTCGAATCCGCCCGGCAAGGAGCTCGCCGGCGCGCGGTTTCTGGCCGTTATCCTCGGGAAGAATGGCATCAACGCCGAGATCATCGAGTCAGCGCCCGGCCGCGCAAACGTCTACGCCCGGCTGCCAGGGAAACAGCACGAGTCCGGACTACTCCTTCTCAATCATATCGACGTCGTACCCGCAGATAAGGAAGGCTGGACTCGTCCGCCTTTCGGGGCCGAGCTCCGACTCAATCAGCTCTATGGACGTGGAACGCTCGACATGAAAGGCATCGCGGTCTGTGAGCTCCTGGCGTTCATCGATCTCGTGCGCTCGCATCGCACCCCTGCGCGCGACATCGTGTTTCTGGCCACCGCCGACGAGGAGGCCGGTGGGCAGATGGGTGTGGCCTGGTTGCTCCAGCACCGTCCCGACATCTTCGCGGGCATTCGCTACGCTCTCAATGAAGGGGGCATTACCGAGACCACGCAGGAGAACATCCGCTATTTCGGCATCGAGATCGGCACCAAAGTGATGGTCAAGCTGCTGCTGCACGCGCCGGATCGTCAATCGATGCAGGCGCTGCGCATCGCGCTCGAGCCGTTCATGACGCCCGCCGATCCGGACCGAGTGCTCCCGGAGGCGCGAGAGTTCATGCACGACCTCGCCCCGTTGCGGGTCGAACAGGGACAATATCTCGATGACATCAACCGCACCATCGCCGCCGGCAAGTTCTGGCTCTTGCCCTCGGGTTATCTCGAGCTGACGCAGAACGTTCTCTATCCAGGGTCGATCGATCCCGACGGTGCTTCCGGTGTCTCCATGCGCGTCAATCTTTACGATCTGCCGGACGAGAATCCGAACGCCCGCATCGAATGGCTGCGCGCCATCGCTTCACGATATGGCGTGACGATCGCGCAAGTAATTCAGAAGAGTGGCCCGGCCCCCATGAGCTCGCGCCACACGCCGATGTTCGCTCTCATCGCCTCCGAGGCGCTGAAGCAGTATCCCGGGGCGCGAGCCGGAAGTGAAATCCTGGTGGTATCGACGAACGACTCGCGGTATCTCCGCGCGAAGGGAATCGATGCCTACGGGTTGATGCCGTTTCCTACCGACTGGAACCAGACCCTGGGAATCCACTCCATCGATGAGCGGCTACGCGCCGACTGGTTCGATCACGGCGTGAATTTGATGAAGAACATCACCCATCGTTTCGCCTTCGGCCGACCAGCCGGGGTATCGCTTCGACCTTGACACAATTTGTCAGGAGGCCGACGCTAAATCGTCAACGAATGCAGGGGCAACCATATGAATCGCCCGCAAACCTCTCATTCAAAAGAGACTTCGCAATCGAGACGCTCGGCACCTCGCTTGCGATAACAGCCTCTCATATAGGAGGGGTCCAAATGATTAGAAAGAACCAGAAGGGTTTCACTCTCATCGAGCTGTTGATCGTTGTCGCGATCATCGGCATTCTCGCTGCGATCGCTATTCCGAATTTACTCACGGCAATGGCGCGGTCGAAGCAAAAACGAACCATGGCCGACATGCGTACCGTCGCTACGGCCTGGGAAGCTCGCGCAACGGACGTCAACGGGTACAGCGCCGCAGGGGCCTACACCATCCCCTCAACAGTATCGACGCCGACCCAGATGTCAGGAATGCTGTCGCCGACCTACATCAAGGTGCTCCCCCCGCACGACGGCTGGAACAACAACTGGGAGTACCGCGTCGGCGGTCAGAATTACGCAATCATCTCCTATGGCAAGGACGGCGTGGTGTCGAATAGCTCTGGGACATCCTTCGCGGGCGGCCCCACGACGAACTTCGACTGCGACATC
>JADGNZ010000067.1 GCA_017883205.1 Thermoanaerobaculia bacterium
GAAAACATCAACCGGAAGAATCGGCGCGTAGCCGCGACTTCCAGCCGGTGGCCGCTCGCACTTGTCGACGAGTCGTGACGTCACCTCCGGCTTTGACAGATCGAGAAGGAGACTACGTCATGAGTAATACCAAGCCTGTTACACCAAACGCTGATCCGGCCAAGCTGGCCCCCGAACAGGTCATCGCGCAGTTGCGCGCCATGTCGTCGCAGATCGAGGACGTCGCGCCGTTGTCGAAGGAGCAACGCAAGCAGGTCAAACAACGTCTGCGGATGCGGCCGAAGACCATCGTCGAGGCATCGATCAACGTCCTCGGCGTGCTCGACAACGTATCGCAGGCGATCGGGCAGCCGCTCGACGAAATCCGTCAGTTGCAGGACGACTCGATCCGCTGGAACGCCGTGGCCGAAGAGGCGCGCGCGTTTCTGAGCGGGATCGAAGGAGCAAACCTCAATCGCAGTCAACGGCTCTCGCTCATCGGGATGCAGGCGTACGCGATCGGGACACAGCTCGCGAAGGATCCTGCCATGGCGGTGCTCGTACCGCACGTCGAGGAGGTCAAACGGATGAAGGCCGCCTCGCGTCGCAAGAAGACGACGCAGGCCCCTCCAACGCCGGCGACTGCACCGACGCCCGCCGACGAAACATAGCAGTAGAGGAGTTTGTGAGCCCGGGCGCGCTCGCAGGCGCGCCCGGGTTCCATGACGGTCATGAAGAACGACAACGCATCCGAGCGTGCCGCGGCGCTCGATCGATTGCGCCCTTGGCACGAACCGCGAAATGTTCAATGTTGATGGTTGTGGGTTTGAGCGAGGGCCGAGGAGGTCTCTTCTCATGCAACATCCAACACGCAACAGTTACCATTCAACATTCGCTTTGAAAAACGATCATGGCCACTGCACGAAAAAAGACCACCGACGGACAGACCACCACGCCTCAGCTCGAGGAACTGCGCAAAGAGCAGGTGAAGAAGCGGTCGCCGGTCGATCCTTCGCACATCCTCGACAAAGCCATCTACCAGCTCTGGGACACCATCAACGATCTCGATCAGATTCAGCCCGAGCGCGTCGAGCACTATCGCGTCTCGATCTTCGGCAGCTCGCGGATCCGTTCCGGCGATCCGATTTACGAGCAGGCCAAGAAGCTCAGCTTCGAGCTGGCACGGATGGGTGTCGACATCGTCACCGGCGGCGGTCCGGGATTGATGGAGGCCGCCAACTCCGGAGCCATCGAAGGGCAGGAAGGGCAGGGCGATCGCCATTCGCGCTCGTTCGGGCTGGCCATCCATCTTCCGTTCGAGTCGGACGCGAATCCGTTCGTCAACAAAGTGTTCCGGCACCGGACGTTCTTCTCGCGCCTGCACCACTTCATCCGCCTCTCCTCCGCCTTCATCGTTCTGCCGGGTGGCATTGGCACGGCCCTGGAGCTGTTCATGGTGTGGCAGCTTCTGCAGGTCAAGCACGTCACCGCGCATCCGCTCATCCTCGTCGGTACAATGTGGACCGGTCTGATGGACTGGATCAACGAGGTCATGATCACGCGCGGCCTGGCTAGTCCGCAGGACATGAACGTCATCTCGGTGGTCAGCTCGTACGAAGAGGCCATACCGATCATCCGCGCCTCGTACGAACGCTACATTCAGGAGAAAACGCATGCCGACGAAGGAACAGATTCTCGAGGCGCTTAAGGGCGTCAAATTCCCCGGACTCTCGCGCGACATTGTGTCGTTCGGGTTCGTCCATGACGTCGTCGTCGATGGGGGCAACGTCGCCTTCACGGTCCGCTTCCAGACCGAGAATCAAAACGCCAAGGAACAGATCACCCGCGATGCCGAGGCTGCTGTACGTGCGTTGCCGGGCGTCGAAAACGTGCGGATGGCCGTGGATGTCGGATCGCGGCAGGCTGCACCGATGGGCGGCGCACCGGCCGAGATGCTGCCGGGCGTGAAGTACAAAATCGCCGTCGCTTCAGGCAAGGGCGGCGTCGGCAAGTCGACCGTCTCCACGAACCTCGCACTTGCACTGCATGCACTCGGCTACAGCGTCGGTATGCTCGACGCCGACATCTACGGCCCCTCGCAACAGATGATGCTCGGCATCGAAGGCCGTCCGCAGATCGACGAGACCGACGAGAAGATCATCCCGATGATGAATCACGGCATCAAGACGATGTCGCTCGGCCTCATCACCGATCCCGATACGCCTGTGATCTGGCGCGGGCCGATGGTGATGAAAGCGCTCGACCAGTTCCTTACCGATGTGAAATGGGGCGAGCTCGATTTCCTGATCATCGATATGCCGCCCGGCACCGGCGACGCCCAATTGACGCTGACGCAGAAGGTGCCGCTCTCCGGCGCCGTCGTCGTCACGACGCCGCAGGACGTGGCGCTGATCGATGCGCGCAAAGGTCTGGCGATGTTTCGCAAAGTGAACGTTCCCGTCCTCGGCATCATCGAGAACATGAGCTACTTCGTCTGCCGCCACTGCGGCGAGCGCGAAGAGATCTTCGGTCACGGTGGCGGCCGCAAAACCGCCGAGCTCCTCGGCGTCCCCTTCCTCGGCGAGATTCCCATCGATCCGAAAGTCGTCGTCGGCGGCGACACCGGCGCGCCGATTGTCGTCCTCGATCCGTCGTCCGCCGCAGCGCAGGCGTTTCGAACGCTGGCCGCGACGGTGGCGCAGCAGGTGGAGTCCGGCGCTCCCGGGCATACGCACGCGACGTCGCACGCGCACGCTCATTAGAAACTTGTCACGCGGAGACGCGGAGATGCGGAGAAAACCTCCGCGTCCCCCGCGTCTCCGCGTGAAACGGTTTTCAGCAAATCAAAACAGCGAGCGCCCAGCCGCCTGCTCCTTCGCCAGCATGTCCAGGAACAGATTCCGCCGAATCTCGCGTGCGCCCAACGCCTCCATGTGCGGCGTCATCACCTGACAATCGATCCACGTCGCGCCGCGCGCGCGAAGATGCTCGATCAGGAACAGCAGTGCGATCTTCGAAGCATCCGGTGCCCGATGAAACATCGACTCGCCCGTGAATAGGCCACCTGCATCAACTCCATAAAGACCACCTACGAGATCGGAGCCGTTCCACACTTCGACGCTGTGCGCATCGCCGGCGCGATGAAGGCGCGTGTAAGCAGCGATGATCTCGGGACCGATCCACGTTCCGACATCGTCGCCCCGAGGAACCTCGGCGCAGGCCGCGATCACGTCGCTGAACGCCTGGTCGATCGTGCATCGGTATCCGCTGCGCCGTTGTGCTTTGCGCAGCGACCGGCCGGCGTGCAGCTCATCGAAAAGAATCACCGTCCGCCGGCGCGGTGAGAACCAAGGCAGCGGCAGTTCTTCGTGCGGCCACGGAAAGATGCCGTGACGATAGGCGTCCCGCAACGTCTCCACGCGCAGGTCGTCGCCCATGGCCACGATGTCGCCACGCGCATAGCGAGGATCGGGAAAACGGGACACTGTCCATCCATTATCGGTGGGAGGGCAAGTCCAAGTCCCAGCGATGGATACCGATCTGTTTCATTCGGACGCATGAATGCCGTCAATCAGGTACACGGTTCGCTTATTGACCAGTCAAAACAATCGACGGATCGCGGGTTGACTCCCGCGAGCAGGAGTACACGGTCATGTTGCGGCCCTGCATAGCGGTTCGGGTGTTCGTTGTTTGGGTGTTGATGGCAGTAGGTTGGGAGGCGCCCGCAAACACACCGCCTCACGCTCCGGTTCTCATTGAGCCGTCGGCGACGATTCCGACCGATCCCGGCGACGTGCACATGGCCACCGCGCCATTCGTCGACGATGATCCCGGCGATACCCATGGCTGCAGCGATTGGGAAATCCGCGCCGCGGATCTCACCACGGTCGTCTGGTCCGCCCCTTGCGCCACCGGCGTTCTCTCCGTGCACATCCACCTCGGCGACGGTAATTTCTCCGCCTCGGCAGCGCGGCTCCTCGGTAACACAAAGTACATCGTCGCCGTTCGTTTCCGCGATAGCAGCGGCGATCCTGAAACGGAATGGAGTGACTGGACCACGCAGGACTTCACGACCTCGCAGGGATCGTCCGTGCAACCCCTCGAGATTGCCGGCGTGCTGCAATCGCCGCAACCGCGTCTGCACGACACGAATGGCAGTGACATCGTTCTGACGGGCGAGGCGTCAGTCAGCCTCGTTTCCGCGGAAGGGACTCCGCTCCTGACTTTTGCGAGCGGCGGCGTGAACATCGATATCCCGTCATCCCCCGAAAATCACGCTGTCGTCAAAGCCGTCGTCAGCAGCGGCTCTCTTCCTCTCTCATTGAGCGAGTCCAACATCGACTTTGCGGACGAAGGCGGCGTGCGGCGAACCATCTATCTTCCTGCGATCGAACTGCCGCCGGCCGTATCGGCAGCATTCTGGATCTCACGCGACGGAAGCTCCTTCAACGCTGATGGTGACAAGCCGCCCTTTTCCAGCCTCGCGCGAAGCGCCGATACGCCGTGGAGCGTGCTCGAGCCCGGATATCGCATCGAGCGAGTCGTGACCGGGTTACAACTGCCGGTCAATCTCGCATTCGTTCCCAATCCGCTTCCCGATGCCGATGCGCCCATCTACTACATCACCGAGCTATACGGCAGCATTCGCGCCGTCCTGCGCGACGGCACTCTGCGCGACTACGCCACCGGCCTGTTGAACTTCGATCCCACAGGCGTTTTCCCCGGCTCCGGCGAACATGGAGTCGTCGGAACGGCCGTTGATCCGGCAACGCACGATCTCTTTGTCGCGCTCGTCTACGCATCGGAGATCGGCGATCACTATTGCAAAGTCGTCCGCATCCACAGCGCGGACGGCGGCCGCACCGCCTCGGGCATCATCACCGTCCTCGACATGCCGGACGAGCCGATCGGTCCATCGCATCAGATCTCCAGCCTCACCATCGGTCCCGACGAAAAGCTCTACGTCCATGTGGGAGATGGATTCGCAAGCGAGGTGGCCCGGTCGGTCTCTTCGTTTCGAGGAAAGATTCTGAGGATCAATCAGGACGGGACTGCTCCGGTGGACAATCCCTTCTACGACCCATCCGACGGTATCCGTGCTTCCGACTACGTCTTTGCCCTCGGCTTCCGGAACCCTTTCGGCGGTGCGTGGCGAGCCGAGGACGCCTCGCTCTACGAAGTGGAAAACGGTCCAAGCACGGACAGGCTGGCGAAGGTGTCCGCAGGACTCGACTACCAATGGGACGGCACCGACGAAAGCATGCTTGCTAATGCGGCATACAACTGGACGCCCTCCGTGGCGCCCGTGAACATCACCTTCGTGCAGAAGGAGACGTTCGACGGCAGCGACTTTCCCGCCGAAAAACAGGACCATGCCTTCGTAAGTGAATCGGGGCCGACGTGGGTTCAGGGGCAGACGCTGGACGGCAAGCGCATTCGCGAATTCGTTTTCGATGCCGCCGGCAACGTGCTCTCGACCAAACCGTTCGTCGAATACAACGGCACCGGCTTCGCGACCGTCGCGGCGCTTACTGCTGGTCCGGATGGTCTCTACTTCAGCGACCTCTTTCCCGAGCAGGGAAGTCCGATCGGTCACAGTGCGAACATCTATCGCATCAGCTATTCCGGCACCGTCGCGATTGGAGCAGAGGTGACGGACGCGGCGGCGCGCAGCGTCAGGTTCTCATCGACGGTCACCGTTCCCGGCGCGACAAATCTCACCTGGATGTTCGGCGACGGATCGAGCAGCAAGGAAGCCAACCCCGTTCACGTGTTTCCCTCCAATGGTCCTTTCGAGGTGAAGCTGTCGGTCACCGGCGCATCGAATCAGGTCATCGACAACTACACGCGTGTGCAATTCCCCGATGCACCGGGCGTGGGACTGGTGGCGACCTACAGCGATGCGAGCGGGATGCAGGTGGTACGCCTCGACGGCAACATCGATTTCGACTGGCTCGATAAAACGCCGCCGGTTCCTTCGGAGTCGTTCACGGTGGTCTGGACAGGCGAGATCGTCGCCACCATCTCCGCGCTCTACACATTCGACATGCGCACAACGGGCACGGCGATCCTGAGCATCGACGGCAAGACGGTGATCGAAGGGGACGATCCGGGGATGACGAATCCGATCTTCCTCGAGGCGGGTCATCACTACACCTTCAACCTCGATACCGTCGACAACGTGCCGACCGGCGTGACGCAACTCCTCTGGACCGCACCCGGAATGCCCTCTGCTATCGTCCCGAAAGAAGCGTTCTACACTCCATCGGGCCGGAGACGGGCTGCGGGGCATTAGTCTCAAAAACAATCACCACAGAGACACAGAGTGCACAGAGAAATCTCTGTGTCCTCAGTGTCTCTGTGGTTGATTGTCTTTGATCAATATTCGAGCGTCAACGTATCGCCGCTCGCGCCGACAACCACGTTTCCGCCGTCCTGCAGCTTGCCGAAGAGGATCGCGTCGACCAGCGGTTCCTTGATCTTCGAATGGATCAGCCGCGCCATCGGCCGTGCACCGAACGCACGGTCGTACCCGTTCTTCGCGAGCCACGCGCGTCCCGGCTCGGCCAATTCGAGCGTCACGTTCTTCGCGCGCAGTTGCACGCGCAGCTCTTCGATGAACTTGTCGACGACGCGCTCCGTGGTCTCGAAGGACAGCGGCTCGAAGGCGATCCAGGCGTCGAGGCGATTGCGGAACTCGGGCGTGAACGTCCGCTCGATCACGCCGCGGCCTTTGCCTTTTTCGCCGCTCGCGTTGCCGAAGCCCATCGACGAATCGCTCATCTCGCGAGCGCCGGCATTCGTCGTCATGATCAGCACGACGTTGCGGAAATCGGCCTTCTTGCCGTTGTTGTCGGTCAGCGTGGCGTGATCCATGACTTGTAAGAGTATGGAAAAGAGATTGGGATGCGCCTTCTCGATCTCGTCCAGCACCAGCACCGCGTAGGGCGTGCGGATGATGGCGTCGGTGAGCAGGCCACCCTGATCGAAACCGACGTAACCCGGCGGCGCGCCGATCAGCCGCGAAACCGTGTGCGGCTCCATGTACTCCGACATATCGAAGCGGATGAACTCGACGCCGAGCGATGTCGCAAGCTGCCGCGCCAGCTCCGTCTTGCCGACGCCGGTCGGTCCGGAGAAGAGGAACGATCCAACCGGTTTTTCCGGCTGGCCGAGTCCGGAGCGCGAGATCTTGATGGCGTTGACGACCTGAGCGACGGCGTGGTCCTGGCCGTAGATGGCGCGCTTCAAATCAGCGTCGAGACTCTGCAGACGCTCTTTCTCCGATACAGCCACCGTTCGCGGCGGAATCTTGGCCATGCGTGCGACGACGTATTCGATGTCGTCGATGCCGATGGTCGTCGGAGCCGGCAAGGCCGCATCGGAAGCCGGCTGCGGTGCCGCACCGGCTGCGTTTGCGTCGCGAATCCTTGCCCGCGATCCTGCCTCGTCCAGCACGTCGATCGCTTTGTCGGGCAAATGACGGTCGTGCATGTACTTCGCGGAAAGCTCGGCGGCGAGCTTGATCGCGTCGTCGGTGAAGGTGACGTTGTGATGTTTCTCGTAGTACGTCTTGAGGCCCTTGAGGATGTCGATCGTCTCCTCGACCGTCGGCTCGCCGACTTCGATCTTCTGGAAGCGGCGCGCCAGCGCGCGGTCGCGCTCGAACGATGACTTGTACTCGGCGTACGTCGTCGAGCCGATGCAGCGTAGCTTCCCCGAGGCGATGGCGGGCTTGAGGATGTTCGAGGCGTCCATCGTGCCGCCGCTCACTGCGCCCGCGCCGACGATCGTGTGGATCTCGTCGATGAAGAGAATCGCTTCCGGCTTGGCCAGCAGCGCATTCACGACCGCTTTCAACCGCTGCTCGAACTCGCCGCGGTACTTCGTTCCGGCGAGAACGGCGCCCATGTCGAGCGACCAGATGACGGCATCCTTGAGCACCGCCGGCACCTCATTCTTCGTGATCTTGAGCGCCAGCCCCTCGGCGATCGCAGTCTTTCCGACGCCCGGCTCACCGACGAAGAGGGGATTGTTCTTGCGGCGCCGCCCGAGGATTTGAACGGTGCGCTCGAGCTCAGGGCCGCGGCCGATGAGAGGATCGATCTCGCCTTTCGCGGCTTTCTCGTTGAGGTTCACAGCGAAGAGTTTGAGCGGATCGCCGCTCTGCTCGGGCGCCGGCTGTTCATCACCGACAAACGCCGGATTCGGAGCAGGAGTGTCTTTGCCGATGCCGTGCGAGAGGTACTGCAGGACGTCGATCTTGTTCACTCCCTGGCTTCGAAGCAGATAGACAGCCTGCGAGCGCTCGGCCTGATAGATCGCCGCCAGCATCTGGCCGGTGTCGACTTCCTTCTGGCCCGACGACTGCGCATGAAGCTGGGCGTACTGAACCACCCGCTGAAGCATTGCCGTCAGCACCGGCTGAACCTCAGAATCCTCAGCAAGCTGCTCGAGCGTGCGGTTCATGAAATCGTCGAGCTGTTTCTGGAGGAGAGGGATGTCGCCGCCGCACGCGCGGATGATGTCGATGACGTCGCGATCGTGCAGCAGGGCGTAGAGGAGATGTTCGAGCGTGACGTACTCGTGGCGCCGTTTCATCGCCTCGTTGAGGGCGAATTCGAAGGATTTCTGTAATTGGCGGGCGATCATGTTTGTGGTTGCGGCATCGTACGGAACGAAGAGAAGGCTCGCCGGATTTCGTCAGGCCCGCTCCAGCGTGGCCAGGAGCGGATACTCCTGCTCGCGCGCCAGCGCCGTCGTCTTCTCGACCTTCATCTCCGCCACCTCGAATGTGTAGATTCCGGCCACGCCGACGCCGGTGATGTGGACGTTGAGCATGACCTGGATGGCCTGCTCCTCCGTCATGTTGAAGACCGATTCCAGGACCCAGACCACGAACTCCATGGTCGTGTAGTCATCGTTATGGAGCAGCACCTTGAACAGCGGCGGCTCCTCGGTCTTCTCGCCGCTTTCCGCAACCGGCGCCTCATCGAGCTCTGCGTTCGGCAGCATGCGATCACTTTACCGCAGCCAGTAGAAGCGTAGCGCCTCAGCGAGCGTAGCGCCGGCGCTCGCCGGCTGGACCGCCGCCGGCCCGGCGGCGACTCTCACGACTCCGAAAGATACCGATCAATGTCCCCCGGCTCAACCTCCACCGCCTCCCGCCCCCGCCGAAAAACCCGCGCCGTCTTCTCGCCGAGGAGAGTGGTCACGCCGTCTTCAACGCGAAGACACGACCCCTCGCGCAGCCCAACCACCAGCGCCAGATTCTCCTCATGAAACTCCCGAATCCGATCGTCGCGCGTCTCCCCCTTGTGCGTCGAAAGGGGATCGGCATCGAGATAGTGCGGGTTGATCTGGAACCCGACAAGGCCCAGCGAATCGAACGACGGCGGATAGACGATCGGCATGTCGTTCGTCGTACGCATCGTCGGTCCGGCGATGACCGTCCCGGCGCTCGATCCGAGGTAGGGGAGGCCTTGCCGGACGAGGTCGCGAATGACACCGAGGAGATCGCGGTCATACAGCGTCTTCAGCAGCCGAAACGTATTACCGCCGCCGGCGAAGACCGCATCGGCATGATCGATCTCGTCGATGGGCACGACCTCGAGATCCATCCTGGATAGCCGCTCGCGCATCTTTGTCGTGTACGCAGCGTGATCGTGCGCCGCGAACGGTACGAATGCCACGCGGCGATTGGTGCCGAGGAAGGCGCGGATCTCCGGCTCGGACTGATCGAGGTAGCCGTATCCGTGTACGGTTGAGGAAGAGATCAGAAGAAGGCGCATGTTGTGCGGAGTCTAATGCTTGCCATCGTCCTCGCCGCCGCCGTCGCCACCGCGCTCGCCAAGCCCGCTCCCCCCGCCGATCTCAAGGCGCCGCCCGCTGACGCGCAGAAATCCGCGGATGGATTGCTCACCAAGCAGCTCGCTCCCGGCACCTCGGGCGAGCATCCCACCGCCGCCGATTTCATCCATCTTCGCTACTCCGTCTGGAAAGCCTCCGACGGTTCCGTCGTCGACTACACCCGCCTCAATTCCCCCTCCTTCGTCGAGATGGCGAAGCTGCTGCCCGGAATGCGCGAGATGTTCGAGCTGATGACGCCCGGCGAGCAGCGCCGCGCCTGGATCCCGTCATCCCTCGGCGGCGGCAGAATCGCGGAAGGCGAGACATTCGTCGTCGAAGGCCAACTCGTCGACGTCGTCCATTCACCGGTGCCGCCTTCCGATGTCGCCGCCCCACCAACAGACGCAACGAAGACAGCATCCGGCCTCGCCTACAAAATCCTGCGTCCGGGAACGGGAACCCGCCGTCCCGCCCGCCGCGACACTGTCACCGTCCATTACAGCGGCTGGACCACCGACGGCCAGATGTTCGACAGCTCCATCATCCGCGGCGAACCCGCCGAGCTCCGCCTCGACGAAGTAATCCCCGGCTGGACCGAAGGCCTGGAACTGATGACCGAAGGCGAACAAGTCCGCTTCTGGATCCCCGAGCGGCTCGCGTACAAGGGAAGAGCGGACAAGCCGAAGGGGATGCTGGTGTTCGATGTGGAGTTGGTGAAGGTGAAGTAACTTTAAGTTTGGGTGGCCCAAGCGGGAGCTCGAGCGCTTGCGGAGCGTAGAATGGCGCCATGGAAGTCCTGAAGATCTTCGCTTGGCCGCTGGCGGCTATCGTTATCTCGGTAACAGGCTTGCTGCTTTTCAAACTGCAGCTAGCTGCGCTCCTGGCGCGCACAAAGAGTTTCGGTAAAGAGGGCTGGCTGGGAATCGATGTTCCATCCAAATCCCAAGCAAACGTCGAAGTGCCTTCAGAACCGCAAGCTCTAGCGCTTCCGAGTGACAGTTTTCTAATTACGAATCTTCAGACAAGCATCACTAAAGACTTAAAGACTCGCCAGATTGTCGAGGGCCCGGCTCGAGAGGCATATCTCATTCGGCTGGCTGCCGAAGCGCAGCTCGGGATGGTTTTTGAAATACTGTATTCCCTCGTCTACGGCAGCCAGCTCGCCGTCCTTCAAATGCTAAACACGGGCCCTCAATCAACAGCCAACGTCCATTTGTTCTACGCCAAAGCGACCGAAGTCTACCCGTCGTTGTACCAAACGTATACGTTTGCTGAGTGGCTCGGCTGGCTGCAAAACGTCGGTCACTTTGTCATTCGCGAAGGCGACATGGTTAGCATCGCGGCGGAGGGTCGCGAGTTTCTCAAATTTGTTGTTGGCCGCGGGTATTCACTTTTCAAAAATAGCTAACTTTGCGGACCAAATAAGCGCAGACGTTGCAGCCATGACTACCGACCTTACAAGCAAGCTGCGTGACTGGCTGGCCAATGAGGGATACCCGTTCGAACTAAAGGTCGGACGAACTCTTCACCAGGCCGGCTGGGACATTTCGCACGCTCAACACTATCTGGATACTGAGACCGGTAAACTCCGGGAGGTGGACGTTCAGGCGTCATTCGGCCCTTATATCGGTGAGACGAAGGGCAAAGGCATGGTAAGCGTTTACCTCGTCTGCGAATGCAAGGTGTCGCAGGCAAAGCCGTGGATAGTATTTACCTCCCGACACGGTGACGATGAGTTACGGATCGTCTCTCATCTCACCCCAAGCGAACCGTCGGTGGAGGCGTTATCCCACGCTGTGCTTACCAACCGGGGCCAACTCAGCTCCCTGGTTATGGGTCCGCGCATTGGCCATGGGGTCACTAAAGCCCTAGTGGAGTCTCGCGCTGCAGACCCTACCGGGCCATTTGCGGCAGTTCTCGGCGCGATGTCCGCTGCGGTTGCACTTTCTGAAGATCACTACTCATCAATGTTACAGGGTCGGGGTAGCATCAAATGGCTTGCGATCTACTTACCTGTCGTTGTTCTCCTTGGCCAGCTCTTCGAGTTCTACCTTGACGAAGCGGGTGAGGAGGTACTCGTCGAGTGCTCTCGTGCTCACGTTCTTGCCTACCCACCTGGCCCACATCCGAATCCAGTCTTGGTTCAACTCGTGACCGCAAGTGCGCTACCAGAGTTTGCGGTCGCGGCACACCGCGAGGCTCGGTTCCTAGCGCAAGCGATCCTCCCGGAAGCGCGCAGAATTTGGGAGGCGTTCCGCGAGCGCTCCCGCAGCGGAGGCGACTAGCCGCACAAGATCAGTCGCGAGGTCCGAGGTAGTGTGCGGGCGCCTCTGATGGAAAGTCTGTGCTGATCGACTCGAGTACTTTCGGCTCGGCCCTTTGTCAGTTCGTCGTGGCGAGCGGTCCAACGTAAGTTGCCAGGATTGGATGGAAACGTGCGTTCTCCGCGTGCAGCTTGAATCCGTTGGCGCGCAAATCCAAGCTCATGTCGCCCTTAGGCTAAACTCCGTTTCGTGCCGAGCATCCGGATCGATGGACCCTACGAGCTGTACTTCACCAGCCACGATCAGGGCGAACCGCCTCATGTTCATGTCGATCGTGAGAAAATGGCGGCTAAGCTGTGGCTGAAGCCGATCAGCGTCGCTTACAACTTAGGGTTCTCGAGGCACGAGTTGCGCAAGATCGAGCGCCTGGTGGAAGACAACGTCGAGCTGTGCATGAGGAAATGGAATGAGTACTTCGGAACCTAAAGCGGGAGAACGCATTTCGGGTGTTCGGGTATCGGACGACTCCATTGAAGTCGATCTTCTGGACGGACGTACCATCATCGCGCCTCTGGCGTGGTTCCCGCGCCTGCTGCACGCCACGGATGCCCAGAGGTCGAATCTACGCGTGATCGGCGGCGGGTTTGTCATCAACTGGCCCGATGTGGACGAGCATCTGTCGTCACAAGGCCTGCTAGCTGGCGCGCCAGCTCGTGCTGCGATGTCTCGCGCGGGCTAGCCTTGCGCCGCACCTGCTTTGAAGCGGTCGCGGGCCATGACGGGGAAGGTGACGTAGTGCAGGCATTCTTGCCTGCTACCGCCGGGCGTCCCTGCCCGGCGGTGGTTTTGGATTTGGCAATGCTTGGCCGCGAATTGTCGCGACAGTTCCGGCCTTCCGGTGGGCGTCCGACGATTGCGGAATTGCGACGCGCGTACGATGTGGCTGCCTCGAATTACCCCGCCGGGCAGGAATGCCCGACGGGAGCAGGCAGGAATGCCTGCACTACGTTTCTCTCGCTCGATTGGAAAGAGTCGCGATAGGAGTGACGCGTGCGCGGCGCCCATCCGCGCGTGCGCGGCGTCCATCCGCGCGTGTGCGGCGTTCAGCCGGATCGGTGCAGCGTCCCGCTCGGACGGTGAGTCGCTCAGCCGGCGCGGACAATCATCGGGCGCGAGGGGGAGGTCATCCCGATGGAGTGGAACGGCAAGGGGTGTCAGAGAGTCGTCGAGTGTGCGCGGACAAGAAACGCGCGCCTACTCCGCACCAATCACCCACTTCTCGTACGAATCCCCCGGCAGCTCGCGGATGAAGCGTGACGGCTCCATCAGGATGTCGAGGCCGCCGCGGTCGCGGGCCATGACGGGGAAGACCAGGTAGAGCTCCTGCTTGGCGCGGGTGACGGCGACGTAGAAGAGGCGGCGTTCTTCCTCTTCGCCGGGAATCACGATCTCGACCTCGGGGGACGTGGATGCGGGCGCGGCATCGGCGTCGCGAAGCTCGGGCGGCAGTTCGTCGATCGCGAGGTCGTCCTTCTTCATCAACGCGTCCGTCAGCTCGAAGGCTTCGTGCAACTCCTTCGGCTGGACGCGCAGGATGCCGCCCGGGACGCGTAGCGCGCGTTGCGAGGGGAAGCGTCCGTCGGCGAGCCAGATCACGAAGACGATGCGCCACTCCAATCCCTTGGCTTGATGGACCGACGAGAGCACAACCTTCTCATCCTCCGGACCGACCACCGCGACATCCTCGCCAGCGATCGGATTCGATAACGCGACTTCGTCGAGAAAGAGGTTCGTGTCGTCGTAGCGGAGCGCGTATTGCGAGAGCTGTTCGAGATCGTCGAGCCGGGCCTGGGAGTTGGCGAACTTCGCACGGGCGTAGTCGGCGTAACCCCGCTCGACGATGAGGCGGATCGACTCGGAAGGATTGTGTTGCATCGACTCGCTGCCAATGAGGCTGAGGACGTTGCCGAGGTTCTTGAGACTCTTCGAGATGCCTGCGCGGGGGTCGCGAGTCGGGGGTCGGGTGTCGGAGCCTGTGTGGGAGTCGGGATTCGGGGGTCGGGTGTCGGAGCTGGTGTCTGGAGTCGTATCTCGGTTGTCGGACGTGTCGCTGCTTCTCTCCGACCCCCGACCCCCGAATCCCGACCCCCGCAGAAACGTCTCCAGTGGATTCGGATCTCTGCCGATCCTTCCCCACACCTCCGCCGCCGTTTTCTCGCCGACCTTCGGATACAGCTTCATCACGCGCTTCCACGACAGCTCGTCGCGCGGGTTCGTCACGATCTTCAGGTAAGCGATCACGTCCTTGATGTGGGCCTGCTCGAAGAAGCGGACACCGCTGCGGATCTCGTATGGGATCAGGCGGCGCGAGAGCTCCATCTGCAACTCGAGCGACTGGTAATGCGAGCGGTAGAGGACGGCGATGTCGGAGAGCGGCTCGCCTTCGTCGCGTAGCTCCAGGATGCGTTGGGCGACGAACGATGCCTGCTCGAAGACATCATCGACGCCGACCACCGCCGGATCGGGACCGTCGCCGCGCACGGCGTGTAGTTGCTTCTTGAACTGGAAGCGATTCTGGGCGATCGAGGCGTTGGCGAGATTGAGGATTTGTCGCGTCGATCGGTAGTTAGTCTCCAGCTTGTAGATCTTCGCTTCGGGGAATCGGAGCGGAAAGGTGATGATGTTTTCGAACGACGCGCCGCGAAATGAATAGATCGATTGCGCGTCGTCGCCGACCACCATCACGTTGCGGCGCACCGAGGCCATCGCGTCGACGACCTCCGCCTGCAGCTTGTTCGTGTCCTGATATTCGTCGACGAGGATGTAGCGATAGCGACGTTTCAGCGCTTCGCCGGCTTCCGGATGATCGTCGAGCAGCAGCTTCCAGTTGACGAGCAGGTCGTCGAAATCCATCGCATTCGCTTCGCGCTTCCGCTCCTTGTAGCGGCGGAAAACGTTGATCATCTCGTCGCGGTAGACGCCGAAGTGCGGGTAGTTGTTCTCGAGGTGCAGCTCCAGCGGCGTGCGCGTGTTGATCAGGTACGAATAGATGTCGATGAGGACGTCGCCCTTCGGAAAACGCTTCTCCAGCGTCTTGATCCCGAGAGAGGAAATCGCTGATTCCATCATCTCCTTGGCATCCTCGGCATCAAGAATCGTGAAGCTCGACCGATAGCCGATCGCCGTCGCGTGCTGGCGCAGCAGGCGGTTCCCGATCGAGTGAAACGTCCCGCCCCAGATGCGCCGCGTGTCGATGGTGACGAGCTGCTCGACGCGGCTGAGCATCTCCCGAGCGGACTTGTTCGTGAACGTCAGCAGGAGGATGTCGGACGGATCGACGCCGTCTTCGATGAGGCGCGATACGCGATAGGTCAGCGCGCGCGTCTTCCCGCTGCCCGCGCCGGCGATGACGAGCATCGGCCCCTCGCCGGCCATGACGACATCGAGCTGCTCCTGATTCAGTTCGTCTTCATAGCGGACGCGATACTGCTTCTGCGCCTTCGCCGGTTGTTTGAGGACGTAACGTCGGATCTTCTCGGCCACGGAGGAAGCGTAGCAGGGTGGGTGTGGGGTGTGGGGGGGCAGGGGTGGGGTGGTGCGGGAGGTGGGATGGGAATCGAGAATGGGAGCGCAGCGACCGGAACGCTGGCGTCCCGCCGGTTGGCTCGGCGGCGTCCTCGCCGCCGGTCAGCGCACCGTTGGCTTTATCGCGGACGCACTCCGTCAGGTTCTGTCCACGACCTTCGCGTCTGGCGCGTTGGTGACGACGGACGCGATTCCGGTGTTCTTTGCCGCCGTCGACGAGTACATCTCGCTCGTGCCGATGACCTCGCCGTTACGGGCCTTGAGGACAAAGTACGGACTCCCATCCTTGGCGGTCCTGCTCTCGAACCGGGCGGGGATCTGCGAGTTCTCGCGGACGGATGCGATGCCGGTCTCCGCGCTCGCCTTCGCCTCGTACGTTTCACTCGTCAGGATGATCTCGTTGTTGCCCGCGCGAAGGTTGAAATGGAACTTCCCGGTACTGCCTTTCTCAATCACAAATGATCCGAGCATTTTGCGGGTCCCCTATGGCAGTAATTATAAGCCGAGAGCGCCCCAATGTGCGCGTCCATATCCCTTTTGTCATCGCACGGATCTTGGAGGCAAGGGATCAGAGACAAGGGATCGAGACAAGGGATCAGAGAGCAGAGAGCAGAGACAAGAGATAGGAGATCAGAGACAAGAGATAGGAGATCAGAGACAAGAGATAGGAGACCGGGCAGCGGCTTTCCTAATCTCTGCTCTCTGGATCTCTGATCTCTGACTACCTGATACTACCTGACACTTGTCATCCCAACCTCATGACGTTCTTCAGTGTTGCTTTCGATCTCGCGAGCCGATACTGCGAGCATGAAAAAAGCTCTCGTTGCAACTGCGTGCACCTTCCTGATCGCAGCCGCGCTCGGCGCGCAGACCAAACCAACTGCCATCACCGACGTCCGACTCTTCGATGGCGTCCGTGTCGTTCCGCACGCGACTGTCGTGTTTGACGGCACGCGGATCGTTGCTGCCGGTGCGAAGGTCGCCGTCCCCGCGGGAGCGACCGTAATCGACGGCAAGGGGAAGACGCTCCTGCCGGGATTGATCGATGCGCACACGCACGTCTTTCCGGGCAGTCTCGAGCGGGCGCTGCGATTTGGCGTGACGACGGAGCTGGATATGTTCACGTCGTTACTCACGCTCAATCCGTTGCGTGCGGAGCAGGCAAAAGGTCCGGTGACGAATCGGGCCGACATCTACTCGGCAGGAACGTTGGTCACCGTCGCCGGTGGCCACGGCAGCGAGTACTTCCCGATTCCGACGTTCAAGACGGGCGACGACGCGCAGGCATTCATCGATGCGCGCATCGCCGAGGGGTCGGACTACATCAAGTTGATCGAGGAGACGGGGGAGGCGTACGGGATGAAATGGCCGACGCTTTCGAAGTCCGACCTGACGCTGCTGATCGCTGCGGCGCACAAGCGCGGAAAGCTGGCCGTGGTTCACGTCTCGACCGCGAGCGGAGCACACGACGCGATCGATGCCGGCGCCGACGCGCTCGTTCACATCTTCGCTGACAAAGCGCCCGACGCGGGCTTCGGCAAGTTCGTCGCCGCGCATCACGCGTTTGTTGCGCCGACGCTCAGCGTCAATGAGAGCACGACCGGCGTCGCAAGTGGCGCTTCGCTGAGCACCGACAAGTACCTCGCGCCCTATCTCGCTGCGGACGAGATCAAGAACCTCAAAGCTTCCTTCCCGCTGAGGACGACTGCGACGGTGAACATGGCGAACGCATTCGAGGCCGTGCGGCAATTGAAGGCCGCGGGCGTTCCGATTCTTGCGGGGACGGATGCGCCCAATCCGGGCACAGCGCATGGTGCGAGCATGCATCGCGAGCTCGAGCTGCTCGTCAAGGCTGGACTCACGCCAACCGAGGCGCTCGGGGCGGCGACGTCGGTGCCGGCGAAGGAGTTCAAACTTGCGGATCGAGGACGCATCGCCGCCGGACTTCGCGCCGACTTGATCCTCGTCGATGGCGATCCGACCACCGACATCTTCGCGACGCGAAACATCGTCACCGTCTGGAAGAACGGCGTGGCGCTCGATCGCAAGGTGGAACCGAAGCTGAGCGCATCCGACGCGGCAAAGGACGTAGTCACTATCGGCGACGGCATGATCAGCAACTTCGACGGTGGCAATACGAAGCCGGCCTTCGGCTCGGGTTGGCAGGTGTCGACCGACTCGATCATGGGTGGCGTATCGACCGGATCGATGGACGTCGTCGAAAGCGGCGCGAACGGCACGCCGAAAGCGCTTCACGTTCACGCGGAGACGAAGGCAGGCGCGATGTTCCCCTGGTCGGGCGCGATGGTGATCCTCGGCGCGACACCGATGCAACCGGTCGATGTGTCGGCGAAGAGCGGATTGTCTTTCTACGCGAAGGGAGACATCGATATCCGTGTGATGCTCTTCGCGGCCAGCGCCGGCCGGGTTCCTCGCATGACTACGGTACATGCCGGCGCGACATGGTCGGAGATCACCGTTCCATGGTCGAAGTTCGGTGTCGACGGCAAGGACGTGCAGGCATTTCTCTTTTGCGGCAACGACCTCGGTGTGGCGGACTTCCAGATCGATGAGGTCCGCCTGAAATGAGGCGAACGGCAAACGTACGTAGACTATGACCATGCAAGCAGAGCGAGACTATGTGGGTTGGACCAAGTACGTCTGGCTGATCTATGCCGTTCCGTTCGTGGTGTACCCGTTCGCGTTGAAGGCTGGTCCGCTGACGCTCGCCTGGAACACGGTCGGGACCGTCGCGTTTCTGCTGCTCTACTTTGCGGGATATCGGGCACGTGGCAGCAAGGTCCTTCCGGTCATCGCCGCGCTCGCACTTCTCGGCGTCATCTTCCTTCCGATCAACCTCGGCGCTGGTGCGTTCTTCATCTACGCAGCATCCTTCGCTGGGACCGCAGGCGGGATGCGGCGCGCGCTGGCGATCGTCGGCGTCGTGCTTGCCATCCTGCTGATCGAAGTGGCGGTAATCGGCATGAGCCCGCTGCTCTGGTGGTGGGCCGCCGTATTCACGATCGTCGTTGGCGCCGTCAACGCGCATTTCGCGCAGGTGGGCCGGGCAAATGTCAGACTGCAAATGGCGCAGGACGAGATCGAGCACCTTGCCAAGGTCGCCGAGCGCGAACGGATCGCGCGCGATCTTCACGACGTTCTCGGCCATACGCTGTCGCTGATCATCCTCAAGTCGGAGCTGGCCTCGAAGCTCGCTGACCGCGATCCGGTGCGAGCACGCGACGAGATCCGCGACGTCGAGCGCATCTCGCGCGAGGCGCTATCCGAGGTGCGCCGGGCCGTCCGCGGCTATCGCGCAGGCTTGCAGCAGGAGATCGACGGAGCGACGGAAATGTTGCGCGCGGCATCGATCGAACTGTCGGCGAAGATCGAGCCGGTGCCGCTCGCGCCGGGGCAGGAAGCGATCCTCGCGCTGGCGCTGCGCGAGGGCGTCACGAACGTCGTCCGTCACGCTTGCGCATCGCGCTGCACGATCGAGGTCCGGCGCATCGACGGTGAGATCCGCATGATCGTGGCGGATGATGGCCGAGGCGGCGCGCAGACCGACGGCGCAGGGATCAGCGGCATGCGCGAACGGATCACGGCGATCGGCGGGCAGGTGGTACGCGACGGCTCGCATGGAACGAGGCTGACCGTGACACTGCCGCTTGCCAGCGGGCCGCAACCCGTCAGAGCGATCGAGCGCTCGGCATGATCCGCGTCGTCATCGCCGAGGATCAGGCAATGTTGCTCGGCGCGCTTTCGGCGCTGCTCGAGATCGAATCGGACATCGAAGTCATTGCCCGTGCTCGGAACGGCGACGAAGCGCTCGACGTCGTCCGCACGCATCGGCCCGACGTCCTCTTGACCGACATCGAGATGCCCGGAAAGACCGGTCTGGAAGTTGCGGGCGCCATCCGGCAGGAAGCGCTGCCGACGCGTGTGGTCATCCTGACGACGTTTGCGCGCGCCGGCTACCTGCGACGCGCGCTCGATGTGGGAGCGTCGGGCTATTTGTTGAAAGACTCGCCGGCGGAACAACTTGCCAACGCCATCCGCCGTGTGCATGCCGGTGGCCGCGCGGTCGATCCGGAGTTGGCTGCCGAGGCGTGGGGCGAGCCGGATCCGCTGACCGATCGCGAGCGGCAAGTGCTGCGGCGGGCGGGGGAGGGACAGGCTACCGGCGAGATCGCCGAGGCGTTGCACCTTACGGAAGGAACAGTGCGCAACTATCTCTCCGAGGCGATCAGCAAGCTCGGCGCGCAGAACCGCGTCGAGGCGGCACGCATCGCCCGCGAAAAAGGGTGGCTGTGACGCTGCTGTGAGAATGCCGCCCATTGATTTTGCATTCATGCAAGTTGATGTAGCTTCAACTCGCACGGAGGCTCGATGAAACGACTCGTTCTGTCCCTCGCAATGATTGCCGCGGTGGGATGCGCATCTCCCCGGCAGCAGAAAACGCCGCCCGCAGCGGCGCCGCCGTCGTTCCAGCCGTCGTACGGCAACGACATGGGCACGTCGCCCGTCGGCGTCATTCCCTCCGCGATGCTGCACGACGGCCTGCGCAACAAGGATGTCGAGGTCTCGATCGAGTATCCGACGCGGGGCGTGGGGCCGTTTCCGGTCATCATCTTCTCGCCCGGATACGGCGGATCGAGCCACGGCTATGAAGGGCTGATCTCGTACTGGACGAGCTACGGATACGTCTGCATCCGGCCGATGCACGCCGACGCCGGCGCGCTGGGCGACACGATGCGCGATCTTCTGGCCATGCGTCGCGAGGACCGGCCGACGCGGAATCAGCAGCGCCGCGACCGGGCCCGCGTCGATGCCGAAGCCAAGGCGAAACCGCCGGCGAATCTGGCGGAAATGATCTGGGACAAAGAGCGCGAGCCGCAGTGGCGCGACCGCGTGCGCGACGTCACCGTCATCCTCGACGCGCTCAACGATCTGGAAAAGAACTTTCCGGAGCTGGCCGGCAAAATGGATCACGCCCGCATCGGCGTCGGCGGCCATTCCTACGGCGCGTTCACGGCGATGCTGATCGGAGGGACGAAGACGTTCAGCAATCCTCCGCTGGCCCTCGGCGATCCTCGCGTGAAAGCGATCGTGGCCATGTCACCGCAGGGCATCGCCGCAAACCGCGGCCTGACTAACGATTCATGGAAGGACCTCCGCGCTCCTGCGATGTTCATGACCGGCACGCGCGACTACGGCGCCGACGCGACGGAAGGCCCCGACTGGCACCGCCTCGGCTACGATCACTCCCCAGCCGGCGAAAAGTACTTCGTCCTCATTCGTGGCGCGAGCCACATGACCTTCACCGGCGTCGCATCAGGCCTCGGCGAGCAGTTCGACGTGAATCAGAGTCAGCCGCCGATGATCGATCCGCGCACCGGCCAGCAGATGTACCCGGGAACGCAGCAATCAACCCGTGGCCCGGTCCTCACAGACCGCGGCACCTTCGCCTCGATCCGCTCGATCTCATTGATGTTCTGGGACTCGCATCTGAAGGACAAGAAAGAGGCGAAGGCGCTCCTCGATCCAGCGAAGTACGCGGGGGGTGTGGAGGTGATGAGGAAGTAGGGGGCATGGGTTTTGATCCGCAGATGACGCAGATGGGCGCAGATAAACATCTGTGTTCATCTGCGCCATCTGCGGATTGGCAACTCTAATCCTGCGCCATGTGATCTTCGTCATACCAAACAGTGATCTGCTAGACACCTCGACGTGGGATCGCTCGTTACCATCGCCTTCGAAATCTAACTTTCAGGAGACGATCAAATGGCCTTCGTTATCACTGACAACTGCATCAAAGACGCGCTGTGCGTGGACGCATGTCCGGTCGACTGCATTCATCCGCGGATGGATGAGACTTCGTTCGAGGGAGTCACGCAGATGTACGTCGATCCTGCGGAGTGCATCGACTGCGGCGCGTGCATTCCGGCCTGCACGTCGGACGCGATTTTCGCGCTCGACGAGGTGCCCGCGGACAAGCAGCACTTCATCGCCGCGAATGCGGTGTACTTCGCATAGCGTTACGCGCCTCGGATAGTACGACGGAACGCCGCCGTCCCGGCGGCTGGCCCGGCGGCGTCTCGCCGCCGCCGGAGAGCTTCACAGGGACACGTGCGGCCGAACAACAAGGAAACGAAACATGAGCGACAAAAAGATCATCTGGACGAACGTCGACGAAGCGCCGGCGCTGGCTTCGTATTCATTACTTCCGATCGTGCGGGCGTTTACGAAGGGGACCGGAATCTCCGTCGAAACGGGCGACATCTCGCTGGCGGGACGGATCCTGGCGAGCTTTCCGGAGAGATTGGCGGAAGCGCTGAAGGTTCCGGATGATCTGGCGCGGCTCGGCGCGCTCACGCTCTCGCCCGAGGCCAACATCATCAAGCTGCCGAACATCAGCGCTTCGATTCCGCAATTGAAGGAAGCGATCCGCGAGCTGCAAGGGCAGGGGTACGACGTTCCTGACTATCCCGAGGTGGCGACGAGCGACGCAGAGAAATTGATCCAGACGCGCTATGCGAAGGCGCTCGGTAGCGCGGTGAATCCCGTGCTTCGCGAAGGGAACTCCGATCGCAGGGCGCCGCTGGCCGTCAAGAACTTCGCCCGGAAGAATCCTCACAAGCTGAGCGCGTGGACTCCCGGCTCGAAGGCCGAGGTCGCGTACATGAGCGAGGGAGACTTCTACGGCAACGAGCAATCGATCGTGATGGACGCCGGCGGAGCGTTCCGGATCGAGCTGGCCGGCGACGATGGCGCGATCACGATTCTGAAGGACGGTTTGACCGCGACGCCCGGTGAGATTCTCGATGGTACCTTCATGAGCGTGAAGGCTCTGCGTGCGTTCTACGGCGCGCAGATCGCAGACGCCCGCAGCAACGGGCAGTTGCTCTCCGTACATCTCAAGGCAACGATGATGAAGGTGTCCGATCCGATTCTGTTCGGACATGCCGTCCAAGTTTTCTTCAAGGATGTTTTCGAGAAGCAGGCTGCCGCCCTGCGCGATGCCGGCGTCAATCCCAACCTCGGGCTCGGCGATCTATATCGCAAGATTCAATCGCTGCCGGAGGCGAAGCGCGCGGAGATCGAAGCCGATATCCAAGCCACGTACGCAAAGCGTCCGGCGCTGGCGATGGTCGACTCCGACAACGGCATCACGAACCTCCACGCGCCGAACGACATCATCGTCGACGCCTCGATGCCGGTCGTCATTCGTGATGCCGGGAAGATGTGGAACGCGGAAGGGAAGCTGCAGGACACGAAGGCGCTCATCCCCGACCGCTGCTACGCCACGATGTACGAGGAGATCATCGAGAACTGCAAGAAGTTCGGCGCATTGAATCCCGCGACGATGGGCTCGGTGCCGAACGTCGGCCTCATGGCCCAGAAAGCGGAAGAGTACGGATCGCACCCGACGACGTTCGAGATTCCCTTCGGAGGAGTCGTGCGTGTCGTCGATGCGGACGGCAACGTGCTGATGCGGCACCAGGTCGAAGCGGGAGACGTCTGGAGAATGTCGAGGGCGAAGGACATTCCGATTCAGGATTGGGTGAAGCTGGCTGTACGGCGAGCAAAGGCAACCGGCGCTCCCGCCGTCTTCTGGCTCGACAGCAACCGCGCGCATGACGCGAACGTCATCACGAAGGTCGTGCGGTCGCTGCGAAGCCTCGACGCCGAGGGGCTGGAGATCAGGATCATGGCTCCGGTGCAGGCGATGCGTTACTCGCTGGAGCGAATCCGGAAGGGGCTGGACACGATCTCGGTGACCGGCAATGTGCTGCGCGATTACCTCACCGACCTGTTCCCCATCCTCGAAATCGGCACCAGCGCGAAGATGCTCTCCGTCGTGCCGTTGCTGGCCGGAGGAGGTCTTTTCGAGACCGGCGCCGGCGGTTCTGCACCGAAGCATGTCCAGCAGTTCATCAAAGAGGGCTACCTGCGCTGGGACTCGCTCGGCGAGTTTTCCGCGCTTGCCGCATCTCTCGAGCATCTGGCCGCAACGTTCAAGAACGAGAAGGCACAGATCCTTGCCGACACGCTCGATCAGGCGATCGCGAAGTTTCTCGACAACAACCGGTCGCCGGCGCGCAAAGTGGGACAGATCGACAATCGCGGGAGCCATTTCTACCTCGCGTTGTACTGGGCTCTGGCGCTGGCCGACCAGTCGCGCGATGCGGAACTGAAGTGGAGGTTCAACACGATCGCCAGTAAGTTGGTCGCGAACGAATCAAAGATCAACGCCGAGCTTCTTGCCGCGCAAGGCAGCCCCGTCGACCTCGGCGGCTACTACCATCCCGACTTCGAAAAGGCATCACGAGCGATGCGTCCCAGCGCGACCTTCAACGCGATCATCGACGCGATGGGAGCGCCTGTTCCGCAGCAGCAATTACACGACCAGGTTCTCGAAGAGGTTCTGGTCTGACCAGATCAAACCGCTCTTCGACCCCGCACGAGCGGCCGAGATCCGAATGGTCTAATCACTTTGATCGCCGGTGATGGGCTTTGGGAGCCCTTGGTCCACTGGCTCCATGCCGCTGGAGGCCCACCAAACGAGCGGCCAGGCACTCTGAAGAAGTTTCTGCTTCCCGCACTGCTCTCCGCGATCGCGCCGACGTTTTCCGTCAGAGCCATACCACGCGCCCGTAAGATCACGACATCCGTCTCGTCCTCTTGAGTCTGCCCAATGCGGATCGCTGACACACTCTCGGCATACGATATCAGCCAATTTCTCCTCCCTGCAGCCGATCCGTGCGCGTCGTAACACGCCTCGTGCTGATGGCTCTGACACTCGCATGCTTCAGTATCACAGGGGCCTCGGGTCAAACATTTTCGGCTCAGATCCTCGACGTCCCCGGTGTCTCACCTGTAGATGCCTTTGACCTCAATGATATGAGCGCGTACTGGCCAGCAGCGGTCTATAAGGATGATATCTATGCGCTCTACTATCATGGCGGAGGGCCCAGCAATCGAGATGGTACGCAGTGGTGGTGGCAAAAAGAGAACTCAACCTGCCTCGAGAGTGAATCGGATCCCCACTATGTAACGCCTCAGGCCGGCCTTTACGATTGCAACGACCGCGTCTTTATGGCATGGAAGCACCTTTCTTGCGGTGCAGGCAGTCCTTGCGGCACGGACGATAATTAAAACGTCTATCCGGGCCGAGCGAATTACTTGACGATGAACTATACGGCCAGCGCCGCCAACACTCCATCTTATTCGCTCCCAAGCGGTTTCACCAGCATGGCCAACTGGCATCATGGCAGCGTGCTGACGCAGTCCTATCTGCCATCGCCCGGGCAGCCGAATTCGACCGAATACAGCGGGGCTGGCGCCCCAACGGTAATCTATGCCAATGGCATATGGTTCATGGCCTATTCGATCATCATCGGCGGCGACTATACACAGAGTCCGGGAACGGACATTTGGCGAATCGCCTGGGCCTACTCACTCGACGGGGCGAATTGGACTCAAACCAGCCTGATCTACATCGACGAGGCGGAGAATGTGCAACCTCCCGCCTATGGAGCGATGCCGCAGCAGCTTTACTACGAGAATGGTTATTTCTACCTTGTATTTACACGGCTGTTCGGCAACAACATCTACATGATGCGTGCACCGTTTCAAGCGAGCCCGCCGTATTATACGAGGTGGGAATTACCGACCGCGACCGATGCAAACAATGACTTCACCGCCACCGCATGGGTGCAGCTTCCAGACTACAGCACACCAGGTCAGCCGGCGGTCAGCACGCTTGGCGTCGTCCCTTTAATTGCGTCGGATTCTCTCGAGTCGGCCCTTTGCAATAACACAGAAACGACACCCAAGATCGGATTTGCCAAGCTTTATGCCTCCAATTCGTCTCCGAATTATCGATATATATTCATGCTGGATCTGTCGCGTTCGACATGCGGCGACGGAAGATACCCTCTTCGGGTCTTTTCGTCTCCGACTCTGGAGAGGAAGATCACACTGACGGGAGCGAACCCCACGCTTTACACCGACATTAACGCGGGCCAGAATCTCTCCCATGTCCAGTATAAATCCGCCGATTTGGACTGGAAGCCGTCGTTCGTCTGGCTTGTTCCCAACACCACCTATCCACAACCGTATAATCCAGCCACACTGTTCATGAATTCGAGCAATCTTCCGAGCGGCCTCAATCATAACGTCGGACGAGTCCAATTGCGGCTTAGCGGAGATATTTATTGATATCGCGGGATTCGGGGAGACCGGGGAGAATTGTGGGTGTGTTACGATGCACTGCTGTCCAAAACAGTCTGACACGGGGATAGAGAGAGTCAAAGGTTCAAAGAGTTACGACGCGTGAGAGGGTTGTACGAGAACGACACCCGTGCT
>JADGNZ010000020.1 GCA_017883205.1 Thermoanaerobaculia bacterium
ACGACGAGGAGCGCTATCTAACTCAGCTCCGGCTAAGAAAATCTCCGATCATCGGGAGGCTCACCGCTTGACTTAACACCTCAGATGGCTGAGCCGCCGCAGCCGCACCCCGACACTGCATGAACCCCCGGCAGTCATCGCGGCGGAGGACGGTCGAAGGGCCCCCTGCCCATGTGCATCGTCAATCTCGGGACCACCAACCGACCCCGCACATGAGAAGGGGGTCCTTCACCGTCCTCCGCCGCCGATGTCTGCCGGGACCAAAGAGTGCGAAATCCAGCGGCGGCTTCGGCGGCTCAGGATGACACGATTGGGGTGACGCGACTGAGCCACTGCCTCCTCTCTCTGTCACTGGTTGTCTGACTCTCTGCGTAGAAGAGTGCGCGGGTTCAGACATCCGAGATCAGAGATCAGAGATCAGAGACACCAGAGATCTGATCTCTTGTCTCTTGTCTCTGAAGTCTTGTCCCTGATCTCTGGTTCCCCCACTCTCCCCACCCGACAACCCCCCACTCCCTCACATCGTATCCAACTGCTTCTTCATCGAAGCGATCACATTCGCGCTTTGCTGCTCGGTTGGCAGCGACTCGGCGAAGCGGATTGCTTCTTCGATCGTCTTTTTCGCTGACTCCTTGTCGCCTTTGGCTGCGTACACCGAGGCGCGGTTGCGGTAGATGCCGATCTTGCGTGGGCCGTACGCCAGCTTCAGGGCACGGTCGGACGCGGCGAGGGCATCGTCGAAACGGCCAGCCGCTTTGTACGCGGAGATGAGGCGCGCAGGCGGGTTGTAGTCGTTCGGCAGATCGCGCTCCGACTGCTCGAGCATGGCGATGGCCTTCTCGGGCTGCTTGAGTCCGAGGTAGACGGTGAGGCGATGCGGATCGTAGACGGCGCGTTGATCGGGCGTCTTCGCTTTCGCAGCCTGCCCTTCCATGAACGCGGCCCATTGCTCGCGCAGCGCATGTGCGGCTGTCGTGTCCTTGGCTTCGTCGCGAGCGTCAACGAGCGATTCGTAGAGGCCGGAGCGGTCGTCCGCGGACATTGCGATCTTGTCCGCTGCGGCGAGCGTTTCGCGCGTCGCTTTTTCCAGGCCTGCCACGAGCTCCGAGCGGTTCCACGATTTCTTCGGATCGAGGTCGGTGGCGCATGAGAGGCCAGTGCTCGCGACGTTGACGGCGGATCCGGTTCCGCGCACGCGCGGGTAGAGCGCGAGCGCGCGCTCGGCGCACGCCTGCGAATTCTGTGATTGCAGCAAGGCGAAGACGAGGGACTCCGCGGCACGTCCGGCGCTCGGCCAGCTCTTCGGCGCGGCTGCCAGCGCCTCCTCGAACACTTTCGCCGCTTCGGCCTGTTTGCCCTGCCCGGCCAATGCATCGGCGCGGATCAACAACGTGTCCGCCTTGCCGTGCGAGCCTTGCGCGGCGCGCTCGCCGTCATCGAGCAGCTTGCGGATCTGCGGCACCGTGCCGCCGCCCGCGTAGCGGAAGACGACCTTATCTTTCGGGTCGAGGATGAGCAGCGTCGGCCAGACGCTGATCGGATGCGCCTTCAGGAATGCGGCGTTCGTTGCGTTTTCCGTATCGATCGAGAGCCAGACGAACCGTCCGGCGTACCGCTCGAGGGACTTGTCCGTGAAGACATAGGCCCTCATCGAGCGGCACGTGTGTCACCACGGTGCCCACGCTTCGACGAAGACCGGCCGGTCTGTCGCCTTCGCGCGGGCAATCGCCATCTTGTAATCGTTCTCGATCCACGGCAGCACTTCCTTTGCCTGCGCCGCCGAGGCGATGAGGAGGAGGGACGCGATTACTAATCGTTTCATGGTCCGTAGTTTAGTGGAATTGACAATTGATAATTGACAATTGACAACGAACGGCCGACAGACGCGGTCACCAATCCACGCGGGGCAGGTGGGCGCCGTCGTGGAATTGACAATTGACAACGAACGGCGGGCAGAACCGATCCGGATCCGCCTGGGACGTACGCGTTGGTTTTCGTTGTCAATTGTCCATTGTCAATTGTCAATTATTTCAGACTGCGGACCACCCGGTCCCGGTACTCCTTCGCTTTCGCCACGGCTGCCGCCACATCGACCGTCAGCACTTTGCGGTTGCGCATCAGGACCTTGCCGTCGCAGATCGTCGTGACTACGGAGTTGCCTGAGGCGGCGTAGACGATTGCGGACTCGACGGCGTAGACCGGCTGGGTCTTCGGTTGCTGCAGATCGATGACGATGACGTCGGCGCGTTTGCCGGCTTCGAGCGTACCGATGCGGTCTTCCATGCCGAGGACTTTGGCGCCGCCGATGGTGGCCATTTCGAGGACGTCGCGGGCGCTGAGCGCCTTCGGATCGCCGAGTGTGATCTTCTGCAGACGCGCGGCGCTGGCTGCTTCTTCGACCATGTCGAGATTGTTGTTCGACCCGGCCGGACCGTCGGTGCCGAGGCCGACGGAAACGCCGGCCTTGCGCATGTCGACGACGTGGGCGACGCCCGAGGCGAGCATCATGTTGCTCTCGGGGCAGTGCGCGACGCCGACGCGTTTCTTCGCAAAGGTCTGAATGTCCTCGGGTGTGAGCCAGACGCCGTGCGCGGCGATGACGTCGTGCCCGAGGAAGCCGATCGAGTCGAGATAGGCAGCGGGGGAAAGACCGCTTGTGTTGTCCTTGATCTGCGCAGCCTCATTCTTTGTTTCTGCGACGTGGATGAGAATCGGCGCGTGGAGCTCCGTTGCCAGCGCACGGACTTGTTCGAGATGCGCGCGCGAAACGGTGTACGGCGAATGCGGCGCGAGGGCTGCGGTGATGAGCCGGTCGCCGCGCCAGTGTGTGACGAACTCGCGCACGTACGCGACCGCGGCGTCCCATGTCTTGTTGTCGGCGACCGGAAAATCGATCATCGTCTCGCCAACGACTGCCCTCAACCCCGCCTTCTTCGCCTCGGCGGCGATATCGCTCTCGAAGTAGTACATGTCGGTGAACGTGGTCGTCCCCGACGCGATCATCTCCGCGGCTGCGAGCCGCGTTCCCCATCGCACGAAATCGCGGTCGACGTTCTTGGCCTCAGCAGGAAAGATGAAGTGCTGGAGCCAGTCCATGAGGTCGCGATCGTCCGCAATTCCGCGGAAGAGCGTCATCGGCACATGGGTGTGCGCGTTGACGAAGCCGGGGAGGATGGCGGAGCCGCGCGCGTGGATCGTGTCCGTTCCGGCGAAGCGTTTGGCGATGTCGGAGGACGTGCCGACTGCGACGATGTCGCCTTTGTCGATGGCCACCGCGCCGTTGTCTATGTTCGGCCCGGCCATCGTGATCACGGTGCCGCCGGTGACGATGAGGTCGACCTTGCGCACCGCTGCCGCGGTGCTGATCGCGGTCAGAAGAAGGAGACAAGCAAAGGATAGGCGTCGCAGCATGTCCGCGGACGTTAACGCAAAGAGCGCGAGGGTACAATTGAGGTCATGAAAGCGCGAAGCCTGACCAAGGCGACGTACGAGGATCTCCTGAAGGTCCCGGAGAACTTAATTGCCGAATTGATCGATGGCGAGTTGTACACATGGCCGCGGCCAGCCGGACCGCACGCGCGTTTCTCATCCGTGCTGGCAATGGAGATCGGGCCACCATATGACCTCGGCCGCCACGGACCTGGAGGCTGGTGGATTTTCTTCGAGCCTGAGTTGCACCTCAGTGAAGATGTACTCGTCCCCGATCTTGCCGGATGGCGGCGCGAGCGGATGCCGGAGATTCCGCACGATCATCGGTTCGTGGTCGAGCCCGACTGGGTCTGTGAAGTGATCTCGCCATCCACCGAGCACGTCGATCGTGGCAAGAAGACGCGCATCTACGCTGAGCATGATGTGCCATGGCTCTGGCTCGTCGATCCCGAACGACGCACTCTTGGAGTGTTCAGGCTTGCTGGCGACGTCTATTCGATGCTTCGCGTTTTCACCGGCGACGACGTTGTACGCGCCGATCCGTTCCCCGCCGTTGAGATTAATCTCGCCGCGATCTGGGGACCGACGCCCGAAGAGCCGCCGCCTTGATCGTTACCCGGAAATTGACCTCATGAAAGCGAGTAGCCCGGCCAAGTCAACGTACGAGGATCTCTTGAAGGTTCCGGAGAACCTAATTGCCGAATTGATCGATGGTGATCTGTATGCGTGGCAGCGGCCTGCTGGCACGCACCTCGATACCTCTTCTGTGCTCGGGATGATCATCGGTCTTCCATATCGGATCGGAGATGGCGGGCCGGGAGGTTGGTGGATTCTCGACAAGCCCGAGTTGCATCTTGGCGATAAACTGCTCGTCCCCGCTCTCGCCGGCTGGCGCCGCGAGAGGATGCCGGAGCTTCCGCGCGATCACCGTTTCGTCATTGAGCCGGATTGGGTTTGCGAAATGATCTCGACTGCGTCGGCGCGCGTCGTTCGCGGAAAGAAGAGGCGTATCTACGCGAAATGCGGGGTGTCCTGGTTATGGCTTGTCGATCCGGAATACCGCGTTCTCGAACCGTACAAGCTCATAGACGGATTCTGGACATCGCGCTGTGCGTTTACCGGCGATGATGTCTTCCGCGCCGATCCGTTTCCGGAAGCAGAAATTGATCTCGCGTCGATTTGGGGTCCGACTCCGGAAGAGTTTCGCGTTGACATTCGCGCAAAGAGCGCGAGCGTACAATTGACGTGATGAAAGCGCGAAGCCTGAGCCGGGCGACGTACGAGGATCTGATGAAGGTCCCGGAGAACCTCGTTGCCGAATTGATCGACGGCGAGTTGTACACATGGCCGCGCCCTGCCGGACCGCACGCGCGATTCTCATCGGCCCTCGGAATGGATATCGGCACGCCGTACGATCGCGGGCGCGGCGGCCCGGGCGGTTGGTGGATTCTCGACGAGCCCGAGCTACACCTCGGCGACAACGTAGTCGTCCCCGATCTCGCAGGTTGGCGCCGGGAGCGGATGCCTGAGATTCCGCACGATCATCGTTTCATCATCGAGCCGGACTGGGTCTGCGAAGTGATTTCGCCATCAACGGCGCTTGTCGATCGCGGAAAGAAGATGTTCATCTACGCCAGGCACGACGTGCCGTGGCTCTGGTTCGTCGATCCCGCTCAGCGCATGCTTGAAGTGTTGCAACTCGCGGGCGACGTGTACTCGACGATGCATGTGTTCGGCGGCGACGATGTCGTCCGCGCTGATCCGTTTCCTGCCGCGGAGATCGATTTGGCTTCGATCTGGGGTCCGACGGAAGAGTGAACCTTTCTAAACTCTCGCCATCGCCATGTGCCCACCCCCGCCGACCTTCAGCTTGTCGCTGCGGCCGGCGAAGAAGCGGCGGTTCAGAGCGTCGCCGTCGAAGTCTTCGGCGTTGCTGAATCCGAGATCGTGCAGATGACGCAATAGCTCTCCTGGATCGAAGAACGTCTTCCACGGCTCGCCTGCGGCGGCGACTCGCTTGGCCATCTTGTGAAAGACGAGCCGGCTCATCCAACTGAGCGATTCCGGCGGGACGCTGTAGTCGAAGACGACGGCGGTACCGGGCGGCAACGATGCGATGAACGAGAGCGTCTGATCGATCGCCGGCCGTTCGAGATACGGCACGACGCCGAGCCAGGCAAAGAACGCCGGCGCTGCGGCATCGAAGCCGGCGTTTCGCAGAGCATCGTCGAGTGCCGTCGTCGCGAAATCGATCGCCACGAATGTGAGCGACAGAGGAATCGTGATCTCGCCGCTCGCGAGCCGCTCCCGTTTCGTCGACTGCGTGGCCGGATGATCGACTTCGAAGACGCGCAGATCGGGGTACGGATTGCGATAGGCGAACGTATCGAAACCCGCACCGAGGACGACGTACTGCTGCACGCCGTGCCCGACCGCTTCGCGCAGCGCGTCCTCGGCGAACCGGCTGCGCATGGCGAAGAAGGCGCGCAGATACGGCGCAATCGGCGACGAATCGTGCGCCGGCGGATCCTCCCGCAACTCCCGCGCAACCTCGGGCCGGATGATGCGCAGCGCCAGCGGGTCTTCGAAAACGAGAGGCCGGTCACGCACCTGATGTGCCGCGCGCCGCTCCGCAACGCGGTCCGCCGTGCGGCTGGCCTGCCCCTCCTGCATCGCCCCATTTTACGAAAAGCCTGCATCGCCTGCGACGCAGGCGCAGGAGCTACGCTGCCTTCAACGACGCGATCACGCGCTCCAACCGTACGCGGGCGTCCTGTCCGACCTCTGCAATCGCTGCGTTGTCGCCGATCACGCTGAGCATCGCGTCGGGATCGACCGCGGCGACGACCGTCTGTCCGTTTGATTTTGCGTAGACGATGACGTTGCACGGGAGGAGAAGTCCGATCTCCGGTTCTGCCTGAAGTGCCTTATAGGCGAGCGGCGGGTTGCAGGCGCCGAGGATGATGTAGTGATCGACTTCGACGCCTAGCTTCTCTCTCAGTTTTCCCTGCAGGTCGATCTCGGACAACACGCCGAAACCTTCGGCTGTGAGTGCGGCCTTCGTTCGCTCGACCGCATCCGAGAATGAAAGATCGAGAACGACGCGGATTCCATAGTCTTTAGACATTTTTCTCTCCTCAGTGAGATGGTCATGGACTACCCGCCTCCGTGCGGGTCAGAAGAGTGGCGGCAACTTTCAAAACGAGCAGAGCGAGCGGTGCGGTGTGCAACACGAGATCGAACCAGTCGAGCGGCCGGTGCAGCGTTCCGGCAAAGAGCATCCGCCATTTCTCGACGAGATGCGGTATCGCTCCGAAAGGTGCGATTGCCAGCAGCAGGGCGATCGGAACGAGCAACGCGTACGGGAAAGCGGCCAGGAGCTTCATGACTTGATTCCCGCGGCTGCTCGTTTCCTGCCGCGCGATGACGCGTTGGCTGCCGGCTGCTGCAGGACGCGCGCGTGCGCGGCCATCCGCTCGTACAGCGAGGTACAGACGACGTCGCACAGCTCGAAGACGCTCAGATCGGTGACGAAGTAGTAGACGCTGGTTCCGGCCTGCCTGCGCCCGATGAATCCCGCTTCCTGAAGCAGGCGCAGATGCTTGCTGGCATTTGGTTGTGTGGTGGCGAGGTTCGTGGTGAGCTCGGTCACGTTTTGCTCGCCGTTGCGCAGAATCTGAAGGATGCGCAGGCGCTGAGGCTCCGCGAGCACCCGGAACCGTTCGGCGACGAGTTGCAACGCCTCGGGGGAAAGATCAGCGTGAGCTGGTTTCGTTCGCATGGTCCGCAGAGTAACACACTTCGGACATATATAACCATGTAGCGATATTGTGGCTCGCCACTTGCCTGGCGCGTTTCCTTTCCGGCATGATGGCAGCAATCCCCTAAACTCTGCGCCGGTCAGGAGGTCTTCATGAGCCTATTCGACTACCCCCGGATCAACATCAAAGGCAACGTTACGCTGAATCCCGGTACGGCGAACAACGACGATTACGCCGGCAGCTACAGCATTCCGGCAGGACCGTTCGAAGGGCAGACGCTCGCGCTGATCGATTCCAAGCGCGTGCAGCCGCGCACGTACGGGATGTCGGATGCCGACTTCATCGCCTGGGTGCAGAAGGCGCACACGTTCAACTCCCAGGGTGGCGGCCCGACCGCGCAGATCGTCCCCGCGGAATGGAACTACTACGGCGACATGACGTCCACGGTGAACAGCGGCGACGCCACGGTGATCGGTGTGCAGACCGGACCGGGTCAGCTCTACACCGCTCCTGATCCCGCGGTTCCGGCTTCGGCGCTCATCGGTTCGCCGCTCTCGTATTACGGCGGCATCACCGACGTGAATTCGGAGGGATCGCCTCCCGCCACGCAGTTCTTCATCGATCAACTGACGCTCATGAACGGCCCAGCGATTGCTCTGCAGGGTCCGGCTTCCAAAGGCGCCTGCCAGTGGATCAACTTCTATCGCAATGTGAACCAGACCGCGGACGCCGGGGCAGGCGGCTACATGTATCACGTTATCCTCAAGTCCCAATGCAACGGGAACTTCAATATCCCGGGCTTCGAGGATTCATCGATCATCGGCGCGATTTTCCGCTATTACCTCTACAACATCGTCCAGCCGATTACGGACAACCCGGGACTCGAGAAGTTGTATGAGAATCAGCAACAGAATGCCGCCTCGCTGCAGTTTGTGGCGACCATTGCGCCTCTGTACGAAGGCGAAGAGATCACGACCGGGCCGGTGGGGCGGCTCCTCGTGGCGCCGCCGCCGACGATCTCGACGCTCCCGCTGACCAACAACAACGGATCGGGAACGATCGCACTGGCGCCTGCGGTGTTGCAGCAGAACGGCAATCTGATCTCCGTCGAGTTTGTCGGGACGTTCCCCGACAACAGCCAGGGCTCATCGAACGACAAATACGACTTCGGCCCGGTGACGCTCATGGCCGACGGCAGCGGCACGACCGCGATGATCGGCCCCATCAATTACGCCGATACCACGGGAGGCGATCAGCGCGGCTGGCTCTTCGACTTCGACATCTCCGGCAACACTGTGGCCCAGCAGGCGCTCGCCGATCCCAGCGCCACATTCCGTCTCCAGAGCGCCTGCTGCGGCAACGTGCTCAACGAGGCCGGCTACTACATCGTTTCCAATCAGCAGGCGATTTACGCCGAGCAGTACGGGCCGGGCGATTCGTTCCTCAATCAGGGAACGACGGAGCCGGCAACGATTGCGATTTATCAGTACGGCCAGCAACTCACAGCAGGCGTTTGCCCGCCCATTTCGGTCTGGAGCTACAGTACGGTTCCGCTGCAGACGCCGGGAGCGCTGGTTCAGGTCACGCAGAATTTCCAGCCGGGACAACCGCTGACCGTCGACACGTCGCTCCCAGGCAATTTCACCTTCACGTTTACGGTCGGCAATCAACCGCCGCCTCCTTCAAGCTATGGCGCGTTTCTCAATCCGCCGTTCACGACCCTCACGAACGCGCCGCAGATCTGCCTGCGCGTCCTGCCGAATGACGAGGATTTCTCGCAGTATTACGTCGATCCGACCGCACCCGAGCCGGTGGGCAACGACAAGCTCACGTTCGATGTCGTCTTCGCGAAGGTGCTGCGGACGTATTACCTGCTCTATCCGGTCATGAATCAGGTCATCCCGCTCAACGACGAATCGAAGGTGTCCGCGGCCGCCAGTGGAATCCTCTACCGAACGGATCCGGCACTCTGGATGACGACGAAGTACATGCCACGAACGCGTGACATGTCGGGAAGCAGGAGAACGTTGTTGCAGGCGTGGTGCAGGGCGCAGCCGAAGAGTTGATTAATACCGCCACCCAACATTCACCCGCATCGTCCGGCCCGGTGCGGGAAACTCCAGCACGTTCGGGTGGCCGCGGAAGTCGTTGAGGATCGAGGCGACGTACGAGTATTTCTCGTTGAGCACATTCAGCGCTTCGAGCTCGACGCGCAGCCGGCCGAATGCCCGGTCGGCCTTGGCGTTGACAACATGAACGTCCGGCAGCGGGAAGTGGCCGTCATCGTCGGCGAAGCGGGTGTGCTCCCAGCGGTAGCCGATCGTTGCGCCGACTGAGTGCGGCAGCGATGCGCGCAGAATGAGCTGCGCGACATGCTCGGGGATGTTCTTGAGCTGCTGATCGGGATTGTCCGTTGACGTCACGTGCGTCCATGCGTAGGTGACGAGAGGCTGCACGTAAGCCGTGTGCAGACTGGTCATCGCCTCGACGCCGGTGTGGCGGCTGCTTCCGATGTTTCTGTAGGTGAAGAACGTCGGATCGAAATCGATCTCGTCGGTGATGTTCATCCGGTAGGCGCTGACGCTCCAAGTCGCCAGCGCCGCGTTCCGGCTGATGCCGGCTTCGGCATTGCGCGCGCGTTGCGGCAGGAGCGCGGGATTTGAGACGGTGAAAGTCGTTCCGCCCGGGCCGGGGAACGGCCGGGGATCGAAGAGCTGATCGAGTGTCGGCGCCTTGAACGCCCTCGCGATCTGCACGAACGCGGTCAACGGGTTGGGATCTCCGGTAGTGCCGAGGCGGAAGGTGGCGCCGAAGCGCGGCGACCAGGCGGACTTGCTTCGGTCGGTGCCGCTGTACTCGTCGCGGATGTCGTCGCGGCGCAAGCCGGCGCTGAAGCGGACGCGCTCCGCCGGCTGCCACTCTCCGGTCGTGAAGAACGCTGTCTCGTTGCGATGGGCGTCGACGCTCGCGACCGATGCGCCACGTCCGCCGGTAGATGTGATGGTCACGTAGTCTTCGCGCAGCGATGCGCGATCGAGATCGCTGCCGGCGCGGATCGACGCATTCGTCCATTCCTTCGCGACCTCGAAGGTGCCGCCAACACTATTGGTGTCGACCTTGCGAAAGAGCGTGCTGCCGAAGTTCGGCGCGAGCAGCAGGGTGCGAGGGTAATCGGTGCCGCGATCCGTGCCGTGCAGCATCGCGCGGAGCAGCAGAGGACCGAAGCTGTCGTAGCTCAGCGCGAGACGGCGGCGTTCGGTCTGCTCGCGATCGAAACGAAAGAGATGATTCGACGACTTGCGATCGGCGGCCCGTTCCGTCGCCAGCAGCGGTCCGGGCTCTTCGCGATCCTTCGACGCCAGCGACGCCGAGAGTTGGAGACGGGTTGACGTGCCGAGGTGCTGGAGCGACAGATCGCCGCCGCGGTCGCGGGAGGAGGAGTGATCGCGGTACCCGTCAGTGGATGCAGTCAGCCCGTCGATGCCGACGATCAGCGGTCCGGCGGCGCCGTGATACGACACATCGGCGTCGCGTGTGCCGAGGGTTCCGGCGGTCAGTCGCGCATCGAGGTGCTCGTCGGTTCCGGTCGCCCCACCGCGCGTGAAGACCGCGATTACGCCGCCCATGGCCGAGTCGCCGTAGAGCGACGAGCCCGGACCGCGCAGCACCTCGATCCGATCGATGTCCGCGACGCGTATGTGACGCCAATCGATCAGTCCCGATTCGACGTCGCCAGCCGGAACGCCATCGACGAGCAGTTTCACGTACTCGTTCTCGCCGCCGCCGAAGAAGCCGCGGGCGGTGATCATCGGAGCGCCGGCGGCATCGTTATCAAAGTACATCGTGATCCCCGGCACCGTATCCACCACCTCGGCCAGCGATTGCGCGGGTAGTGCGTCGAGCTGTTCGCGCGTGATGACGGTGACCGACGCCGCAACGGCATCGCGCGGCACCGCACCGCGCTCCGGCGTGACGACGATCTCCGCCTTCAGCTTGGGGAGATCGTCGCCGCACAGCAAAGCCGCGCTTACGAGCAACAACGCAGCAGGGATCAGGACGAGTCGTGAGGTCATCGTTTGCTCGCCGGCTACGACGGCGGGGCCCATCCGGGCGGAATCGAGCTCACGTTGATGGGAACGGGGTAGTTGTTGGCGATGAGATAAATCCAGAGCTGCAGCGTCAGCCTCTTGCCCGCGGACAGATCGCGCGTAATCGGCATGGCGTAACTGCTCTCGAGTGCCGACTCCGCGGAGATCGCCGACCAGATTCCGGAGATGCTGCTGGCGAACGCCTGCTGATCGCCGAGGTTCACGAATTCGAGCATGACATTGAAGAGCATGTCGTAGACGTAGAGGATCTGTCCGTAGATGAAGTTCCACGCCTGCGTTTGATCGCCGCCAGACGAATTCCAGAGATCGACGAACTGCTGCGGCACGTCATTGTCCGGCGGAAGAGCACGCACGGTTGCGTAGAAGGCGTAGGTGATTGAGCCACTCGTCGTCGCGCACGGCCCGAGGAGCGAGATCGGCAACTGACCGGGTACGAAGGTTCCGAGGTACGGGAAGAATGCGAGCACCGCGAAACCGGGTGCGGCCCATTCGATACTGACCGTTGCCACACCCGTCTCGTCAGTGGTCACGGCCGTCACGGTAGTCGTCGTGCCGCCCGAGGTCATCTGTTGGATGTCGCCGTTTGTAAATGCGACCAGCGGCGAGCCGTTCGTCGGGATCAGGTTGAGATTGGCGTCGTACTGCGCAACGATCAGAGGCGTATTCGTGCTGGTGGCGCCAAGGTTGTAGGCGGCGACGATGAAGTCCGCTTGTGTGCCTTCATCGATGTAGATGCCGCGGCTGTCAGTTTGTGCGCTCAGCGGAAGCTCGGTCAGCGCGCTCTGTCCCTGCACCTGAATCGCGAGGGTTCCATTCTGCAGTAGCGATGGAGTGTTCGGCCCGGTAATCGTTTTCTGGAACGGAATGTCGATGATGCCCGCGCTGGCCTCGTACGCCTTCTTTGCGTACTGGTCATAACCGATCTCGTAAATGGAGGTGAAGCTGCCGTCGCCGTTGATGACGCCGAGGTCGAGCGGACCGAAGTCCGCTTTCGTCAGATCGGAGGGAAACTCGCCGGGCGTTCCGTTCTCCGGAATCGTGCTGTTGAGGTCGAGCGAGATCAGCTCATTGCCGTAATCGACGTTCGCCACGATCGGGCCGAGCGTCACCTGCGGCGGTGGCGCACTTGCCAAGGCGGGCGCGGCAGAGGCTCTGGCTAAACTGAATTGGTGTCCCATCGTCCGCGCTGAGGACGGCGTCGCGGATCCGGTACTGATTGCTGCGACCTGACCACTTGCCGCGAGATAACGGCCCACCGGCACCGAGGCCACTTCGCCGGCATTCCAGATGCCGAGCGTTCCGACAACGTGGCTGTAGCAGGGGTTGGAGAAGAATTGCGAATAGTCGCCGTTTGCGTTCCACGCTGCCCATGCCGCCGCCAACACGTCGGCAAGTTCCCCGTAGTTTCGCGGCCGCTGCGTGATGTTGTTGAAGACTCCGTTCTTGAAATAGAGGTTCACGTAGGCCGTGAAGCGAATCATGACTCCGATGGCTGGCGGCTGCGACGCGGCTTGCTGCAGGGCGGTGGCCAGGGGAGAGTCGCCGGTGTTCACAAAACCCACCTGTTCGAACGGAATGCATGTCTGGAAGCAGCAGCCGACGCTTGCCGCGGGCTGCGTCAACGCCTGATCGGTGGTGTAGATGCGGTTGAGATCGAGCCAGCGCGAATGCATCCGGAAGTTACGCGGCCCGCTGATGATGCTGTTGCCGGCGGTGAAGGACATCTGCCCGAAATAGATCTGGCTCGACCAGAAGGAGAAGGGGTTGGTGTCGACGAGCCGTCCTGGCCCGCTGCCCTGGTCTCCGTTGATGGCGACGAGAGCCCCGATCAAAGGATCGCTCGTGACGGGCTGATTCCATGCGAGCGCGCCGCCGGTGATGACGCTCTTGAAGTCGCCGTACTGCACGAACTGCACGCCGTGCGTCCCGAACATGTTCCACTCCGCGGGGACACGCGAGCCCGGCGGATTGTCGACGACGTCCTTTTGCAGTGTGATCGCCCATGGGCGAAACGTTGTCGGGTAGTTCTGCGGCGTGATTCCCTGCGTGGCCAGGAACTGCCAGTTGAGCGCCACATTCACGCCGTCGTACGTCGGAAACTCCTGCCAGTCGTTGTTATTGAACGTGCACGGATCCCAGCTCATGAAGCCCTTGAAGTAGATGCGAGGAAACGAAAGAACACTCATGGCTCACTCCTTCGGTAGTGTTGCTGCCAGTTTCATCATCGACTGCTCGAGCTCCGGCCCGATCTCCCGTTCTTCTTGCCACGCGATGCCGACCACGGCCCGCACGTCGCCGCGGTCATCGAAGACCGGAAGCGCGATGGCCGCCTGCGCGCCGACCGCCTTCGCCCCCGGCTTGATCGTCCCGCTGTTGTCCGTCTGCAGGTTGCACGTCTGCACCGGCTCCTTCTTAACCTGCGCTATGCCGGCCATCCCTTTGCCATGCGGAACATGCGCGACGATGGACACGACCGGCGGCGGAATGTTGTGCGCCGCCGTGAGATAGAGATCCTCCCCACGCTGCACATGAACAGTCCCCGCCACCCCTCCGGCTCTTCCGATAAGCGACTCCAGAAAGGTCTGATGGGCGGCGTTTTTTTCGAACATACATGGGAGTGTCGGTCGGACGGCCTTTCCCTACCTCCCGCCGAGAAAGCGAAACGCCGCCGTTCCGGCGGCCAGGGCCGGCGTTTCCCGGCAGCAACCGCCGCCGAAGGCGGCGTGAGACCGTAGCCCCCGCCTTCAGGCGGGGGAAATCGGGACGCCCGAATTGGTAGCCCGCTTTAGCGGGCGACAGAAACCGCGCGTGGAAATCGCCTGTCCGCGGTCTAAAGACGGGGGACTACGGTGCTTACGGCGGCCTCGCCGGAAGCGAAGGCAACGACCTCCGTCCCGCAGATCCCGAGGACTGTGCATCCGGATGCCGGGACGTCTCATCCCAATTCGTCGATTGCTGAAAACCGACCATCGATGGTCCGAAACCCAGCGCCGGAGGTGCAAAACGTAGTGCGGGCGGTGGGAAACGTAGCGCGCGAGCTAGGAAACGTAGCGCTCGAGCTAGGAAACGTAGCGCGCGAGCTAGGAAACGTAGCGCGCGAGCTAGAAAACGTAGCGCGTGAGCTAGGAAACGTAGCGCGCGAGCTAGGAAACGTAGCGCGCGAGCTAGGAAACGTAGCGCGCGAGCTAGGAAACGTAGCGCGCGAGCTAGGAAACGTAGCGCGCGAGCTAGAAAACGTAGCGCGCGAGCTAGAAAACGTAGCGCGCGAGCTAGAAAACGTAGCGCGTGAGGTACAAAACGTAGCGCGCGAGCTACGAAACGTAGCGCGCGAGGTACAAAAGGTAGCGCGCGAGGTACGAAACGTAGCGCGCGAGGTGCAAAACGTAGCGCGCGAGGTGCAAAACGTAGCGCGCGAGGTGCAAAACGCAGCGCCGGAGGTGCCAAACGCAGCGCACGAGGTGCTAAACACAGCGTCGGAGCTGCGAACCCCAACGTCGTTGGAATGGATCGCGGCATCGATGGTGCGAAACGAATCGTCGGTGCCTCAGAAGCGAGAACCCGACGACTCTCCGGGAATCCTCGATCTGCTACGCTCCCCATGCTCGTCCCAACTCCTCCCGATCGAATGGCCGACGCGCATGGGCGCCCGTATTTTCTCTGGGATGTCGACATGACGCTCGACGAGCTCACGCGCCAGTTGGCGGAGGCCGATCTCCCCGTTCGTGCCTACCTGACCGGAAAGGTCGTGCGCCAGGCGAAGCCCGACGACGCTCTGCAGTTCATTTCCGCGCAACAGATGGCCGACATGTGGCCACACCTCGAAAAATATCTTGGCAAGACGCGCGAGTTCTGGAGTTGGTTGATCGAGGAGTGGAAGCGTCGTGGAATGGTCAGGGGGTAGTCTCGGGCGAAGAATCCCCTCGCGAGTTGCTCGTCTGCAAGCCGGTGCAGGGCTACAATAAGTCCTTCTCAAATTTGGAGGACGAATGTCGGACGCGCAACCTGAAGCAGTGCGCTCGGTAGCGATCTCGGTCTGGGACCCTTCAGGCGACGAACTAATCGCCGTTGCCACACTAATCGAATCCGCGTTTGCGGTGACTCTAGCCGGAGTCCTTTCGCCAACGTCGATCTACAGGGTCGCGTTTGCGGAGGATACCTTCAGGAGTTCTGCCGCATCTATAGACGACGACGTGCCAGCCTTGAATCTCGTTGCGCTGAAACTGAGCGAGGCTAGGGCCGCTCTCCCTCTGGGCGAACTCGTCGTCGGCCCCTGCGTCAGCATTTGGCCGGGATTTAAAGGGATCGATGTTCAGCAAGGTCGCATCACGCAAACCGGTGCTGAATTCATTGCGCAATTCGATCACCCTGCAGAGGCGCCGCCGAAGGGCGGTTCGCCGATCGTCGTGGAAGGACAGCTCGTCGGAGTCCTCGGCTCGGATGCGCGGACGGTGATTCCAGCAAGACTCATCGCCGCCGCACTCCATCCGCCGGAAATACCTGACGAACAACTTTTCTCGCTGCTCGACGGTTCGGCGCGGCGTGCGCTCGCGCATGCGAGCGGTATGGCACTCAAAGGAACGGTGCACGCGGAGCATCTCGTCCTAGGGCTTTTTGAGAACCCCGATGGCAGCACACGCCGCCTTATGACTTCGCGCGGTATTGACGAGTCGGCTCTTCGAAAAGCCCTGACCGACGCGGTCAAGAGCATTTCGCCGAGCGAAAACGGCTACCAGCTCATACGGCTCGCGGCGCTTCCAAACCTTTCAAAGCACGTCCGCCGGGCGTTTCAAATCGCCGCGGCCACCGCACAGGCCAACGGCGAGTCCCGCATCCGGGGCCGTCATCTCTTGTACGGGATGGTCTCTGTGAACGTCTGCTCGGTCGCGAAAGCTCTGGCGAGTCTCAAAATTACGCCGGCCGACGTCCAACTGAAGGACAAGACCCGAATCACGGGGTACGCCTCCGACGTTGCCGACGGCAGCGACCGGCTAGGTGTCGAGCGGGAGGCGCGGGTATTTGCGACCGTGCTCGGCGCGAGCAAGGTAGAGCCTCCTATTGCCGTGGGACTCCTCGGTACATGGGGAAGCGGAAAGAGCTTTTTCATGCACGAGCTGAAACGGCAATTCGTCAATGTCGAACGCCGCGGCCGTGCCGGCGACGAGGAGTCCTGCTCGAACATCGTTCAGATCTGGTTCAACGCCTGGCACTACATCGACTCGAATCTGTGGGCCAGTCTTACCTCAACGATCTTCGATGCGCTCGATGAGGAGCTGACCATCCGCGCCGGCGCTCTTACCGATGCCGAAAGCAGCGCGGACAAAAAGGCTACGTTGGAGGCCGACAAAGCGCGCCTGCAGTCGGAGCGCGAAGCAGCTGGAAGAGACCGCAGCGCAGCCGAGGCGGAGTTGCAGGCGATCGCGGATACGCGGCACGACCTCGAAGATGACGACGAAGTAGCGCGGCGCGCCGGTGTTTCCCGTATCGGCAGCGCCGCGGCAGAAGCTGTCGGCAAGAATCCAGAGGTGCAGAAGATCGCGGCAGAGGCGACCAACGCCGCCGCCAAGTTCGCAAACGACTACAAGCTGGACCAAGAGACAGTCGAGTCGATGCGCGGAACAGCGGGCCGCGTGTACGGACTCTATCTCGCGGTTAGGAAGACGAAGGGGTTGTGGACATGGCTCCTGCTCGGAGGAATCGTTCTCGGCTCCCTTGCCCTTGCGTTTGTCCCGCAACTCAAGCAGCTCATCCGCTACACCCGCTCCATTAGCTTGGTCGGAGCCGCCGGAAGTGTCGTTTGGTTCCTGGCTCTGGTGAAGAAATATCTGCCCGCTGTCAATGAGGTCGTCAAGCGCGTCGACGCGTTCTTCCTAGCGAAAGACGAACTTGTCGGAAAACTGCGCAAGGAACAGCTCAAGGATCTCGACATGCGCGGCAAAGAGGCCACCGAACGTTTGTCTAAGGCCAAAGCGCGCGAGCAAGAAGCGGAAAGAGAGCTGCGGTTGAAAGAGCGCGGTCTCATGGAACTGAAGCCAATGCAACAAATGAAGAGCTTCGTCCGCGAACGGCGCGACAGCACCGACTACACGCAACACCTCGGCGTGATTGCCCACGCGCACGAAGACTTCGACCGGCTCAGTCGCCACCTCGCTACGGTTCGCAAACAAGATGAGAACGGCGTCGAAAAACCTCTGGTCGACCGCATCGTTCTCTACATCGACGATCTAGACCGGTGTCCCGAGGCGAACGTCGTTGAAGTGCTGCAAGCCGTTCACCTGCTGCTCGCTTTCCCGCTTTTCGTCGTAGTCGTCGGCGTCGACTCGCGATGGCTGCTCCATTCATTACAAGCACGCATGACGCAGTTTCAGGGAAAGGGGGTGGCGGGAGACAGCGCCGATCCGCTCGACCGCGCCATCTGGGAGTCGACGCCGATCAACTATCTGGAGAAGATTTTCCAGGTGCCGTTTACCCTGAAGCCGATGGCCTCGTCGGGATTCGAGGATCTGATCGACGATTTGACGGTGTCCGCGGATACGAGGGCCGGCGGCAGAACTGGCAGTGTGCGATCGCAAACATCGGAGAACGCGACGCGGATAGTCGCAGTCTACGGCGATCCCACGGGGCCGGGGCCCAGCGTGGTTGCCACAAGGCAGACCGCCACCGAAACTGCACCCATTCCAACCTCCACATCCAACCGCTCCACGACGACGCTCCACCTCAACCTCACCAGCGATGAGATCGAGTACATGAAGGCGGTTTACCCGCTTATGCCGTCGCCGCGGGCTGCGAAGCGCTTCGTGAACCTCTATCGTCTCTTCCGTGGCCTGATCGATGACTATCACCTGGACGCCTACCTCGATGCGAAGAACCGCGAATACGAAGCGTCGCTGCTGCTTCTGGCCATGCTCATCGGCTTTCCGGAGGAAACGACAGACGTCCTCGAGACACTGATAACGTGCAAGCCGGCCGCTCCATGGTGGACCTTCATCTTGAATTTGGTGACATCAAAGTTCGGAGATGGAAAGGGATGGATGTCCCTCGCGGCGCAGCTCACCGAAATCCGCACGAAGAGCAAACGGCCGAACGAGGCACGCTCCTGCGAGCACTTCTCCCGTTGCGCGCCGGACGTGGCCCGATTCTCGTTCCACAGCGGACGTGTGATCTCCGACTATCGCTCGGCGCGCACCGCGGCAGGCAATGGCATCGTGGCCGGTCAAATGCCGTACGCTGGTCCGCCGCTGCACCCTACAACGTGAGGTGCATGGCGACTAGCAAATCTTGTTGTTGCGTAAGCCGCGATACGATCCCCCCTATGCGCCAGATCGTCGCCTTCCTCGCACTCCTCGCCTCCGCGGCCACCCTCTCCGCGCAGATCAACGATTCCGAGGTCTGGGTCGGATCGTTGGATATGTCCGGCGGGCGGCTTGCCGTCTCGAACCTTGTCAACATCTCGAACCATCCGGGGTACGACAACCAGCCGGCATTCTTCCCTGATGGCTCGCGGCTCGTGTTCACCTCGCAGATTGCGGAGCTCGACGACACGGGGCATGCGGTTCAAGCGGTGATTTACGACATCGCCAGCGGATCCTCGACGCCGATGAAAGGCGCGCTCGGATTCAGTCCGACGCCCGCTGCGGATGGCAAGTCGCTCATGATGTTGCGCGAGGGGCATGTAGTCCTTCGCGATCCCTCGGGGCACGAAACCGCGCTCACCGAGACGAAGGACGCCGGCTACTACGCGCGCTTCGATGATCGCACCTGGGTCCTCTTCATGAACGACAAGCAGCGCCGCATCGTCATCTACGACGCGACCACGAAGGCGCTCGACACGATGGCAGTCGGCGCGAACACCGCACCGATTCGTGTTCCTGGCAAGCGCGCGGTGACGTTCGTCGCTTCTGAGCCGTTTCCGGCGCCCGAGGGAGAGGCGGCGAAGAACGCGCCGCCGCGCAAGATCGTTCTGCGGCAACTCGATCTCAACGACCGTCACGTCACTACGCTGGCCACGATTCCTTTCGTCACTTCGGGGAGCCATGTCTGGACCTCGGATGGTGCAGGACGCGGAACGTTGCTCATGGCTTCCGGCCACACGATCTACGAGTGGAATCCGGCGCATCCCGACGATTGGAAGAAGGTAGCCGAATTCGATAACCCGGAACTGCAAGGCCTCACGCGGATCGCGCTCAGTCCGCGCGGCGACCGGATCGCACTCGTCTCCACGCCGCGCGACGAAACGATCATTCGCGACTCGCGCGCCGCGTCCAATCAGGCCCTTGCGGCGCATAACGCGGCCGCGTTCGCGGAGATCCTGAAGGATGACGTCATCGTCACGGCAGCGAGCGGCAAGCTGATTCAGGGACGCGCGGCGATGAAAGACGAGATCGAGGCGCGCTGGAAGAAGGAGCCCGATCTCGTTTTCGTCCGCACGCCGGCAACGATTGCGATCAGCTCCAGCGATCCCGCCGCCTCAGAGCGCGGCACCTGGACCGGTCATGCCACGACACCGTCTGGCCCTGCCGATTGGCGCGGCGAATACCAGGCCGTCTGGCGCAAAACGATCGGCGGCGCCGGAACGCCATCGTGGACGATCGCGTCCGAGTTGTTCGTCGCGCTCGATTGCAGCGGCGCGGGCTGTGCGCAGCGGTGAGGAATCGCGAACGTCGCGCCCAGCAGCGTTCCGTCGAGCGGATAGAATCCCCGGTATGACGGCCGACAAGAAGATCGTCATCATCGCCGGGCCGAATGGTGCGGGAAAGACGACTTTCGCTGGTGAGTTCTTGCCCTTTGAGGCGGGTTGTCCCGTGTTCATCAATGCGGATCTGATCGCTTCAGGCCTTTCGCCATTCAATCCCGAAGCCGCGGCATTTCGTGGCGGTCGCCTAATGCTTGCCGAGATCGACCGCCATGCCGCCGCTGGCCGCAGTTTCGCTTTTGAGACCACGCTATCCGGGCATTCGTACACCAACCGTATCCCGAGGTGGCGCGCTTCGGGCTTCGCGGTCAAACTCGTTTTCTTGTCGCTCAGTAGTCCGGACGATGCCATCGATCGAGTGGCGATCCGCGTACTTCAGGGCGGGCACGACGTGCCATCCGACGTGATTCGGAGACGCTTCGCCAGCGGCATGAGAAACTTCATCGGGATCTATCGTCACAGAGTCGACTACTGGCAGTTGTTTGACAACAGTGGTCCATCGCCGGTGTTGCTGGAGGAAGGAGGCATTCATGAATGATCGGCTGCAGTCGCATCTCCCCGATGCTGATATGCAGGCAGCACCCAAAGCGTTGTTGCGCGCTGCGCAGCGCGCGCGCGAGGTTGCTCGGCGCACAAACACTCCACTGGTGGTGGTTCGTGACGGCGTGTTGGTCCACGAGATGGTGGGGGAATTAGGCGATGATCCGCTTCCTGAAACCTCAAAGAGTCTGCCCGACGAAAAGTAGGCTGAACCCTCACCGTCCCTTCGCTGCCTCCCCAGTCAGCGTCATCATCGTGCTGGTGGCGTGGGCGACGAGCTTGCCGTCGGCGCGGACGATGTCGCAGGCGTAGTAGGTGATCGTGCGGCCGCTGTGGATCGCCTTCGCCGTCGCGCGCAGCGATTCGCGCCACACCGGCCGGAAGAAATTGATTCGGAAATCGACGCTCGTGAACGACTCTCCTTCGGCCAGTCCGCTCCAGTGCGCGACTCCCATCGCGGCGTCGGCGATCGTGCAGAGGACGCCGCCGTGGATCGTGCCCATCGGATTGGCCTGCGTCTCGGGATCGGTGGTCATTTCCACCGTGCACGTTCCCGGCTCGGCGTGGCTGACGCGGAAGGGGAGCGTGATGGCGATCGGCGGAGGAAGGCGGATCGGCGAAGTCGAATCCGGCAACGCTGTGCCGTTGATCCACTCCTGCACGAGCTCTGCGTTGGTTTTCGCCACGATTTGCTCCTTCATGCTCGTTGCGAGCGTCGAGTATCAGGCAAGCGTATCCCGTGTCGCTGTGCTGGCATTCAGCCGCGGTTTCATTGAACGATGCGCAGAATATGTTGCATGTCTTCTAATGCCGAGGGGAGTGTGAGGGTGCTGAAGACCGCGTGTATCCCGGGCCAGTTCTTCCTCATGGGATCGGATGATGGCCTTCTCGACGAGCGGTCGGTGCATCGAGTCTGGATCGATGCGTTCGAGATCGGCGTCACGCAGGTGACCAACGCCGAGTACGCATCCTTTGCAAACGCCACGGACCATCCGCTGCCGTCAACGCCGTTCATCGATCCGGAGCAGCCGGTTGTCGCTGTGTCGTGGTTCGATGCCGTGGAGTATTGCGATTGGCTGAGCGGGATCTCCGGGCGTCGCGTTCGTCTGCCGTACGAGGCGGAGTGGGAGTGTGCGGCACGCGGCGGAGCGGAAGGGATGCGCTATCCGTGGGGGAACGAGTTGCCGCCGCAGGATCACGTTCGTTTCGCGAACGGCCCCGAACCTGTCGGGCGGCGCGCGCCGAATGCGTACGGACTCTACGACGTCTGCGAGAACGTTCACGAGTGGTGCAGCGATTGGTATGCGCCGGACTTCTACGCCGTTTCGCCGGGCCGGAATCCGCACGGTCCGGAGAGCGGCAAGCGCCGTGTGTCGCGCGGCGGCTCCTGGCGGCATCGGGTCAAGTTCAGCCGCTGCGCTGCGCGATCGAGCATTCCGCCGGAGTTTCAGTATGCCGACTACGGATTCCGGATCGCTTGCGAAATGAAAACGTGAGGTGGGCGCTCGTCCCTTCGCCCGCTTTCTCACCCTCCTATCGCAACTCTTCCAATCGAGCGCCTTCTCCCCCACGCTTTTCAGTGGGGGAGAAGGTGCCGAAGGCGGATGAGGGGGCGTTCCAACGAGACGACATCCGTGGCATGTGCCGCGTTTTCATGCAGTTCGGACGAGGCGTGGTTGATCGCCCTGCCTATTTACTCCCCCCTCATCCGTCCTTCGGCCACCTTCTCCCCCCGCAAAAAGCGCGGGGGGAGAAGGCGCTCGATTTGGAACGCACTCCAAAGGAAAGGAAGAGGTGTACCAAGGAGGTGTACACCAAGCGTGAGAGATGCGGGTTAGTCCCGTCCCCACCGCCAGCGTGGAGGCTCGCCCTTCAGCCAACAGACGACGAAGAAGAGTGCGCCCAACACGGTCGCATAGATGATGTAGGGCACGGGATCAGCTTTCGGTTGGAAGAGAAAAATCCCGGCGATCACGAGCCCGACAAAGACGACGAGCACTACCCAGCCTTGCCACGAGCTCGGCGGCCCCCAACCCCAACCGTAGCGCTTGGCAGGAAACCAGTACCTGGGCTCCGCTTGCATGGGGCCTCGCTCATTCATCGACAACGATCCTACGCTCGAACGGTATCGAACAGGTGCAGGACTTGCTCCAGAATCGAGTCTTCATGCCTATCCGACTGTGGTGCGCTCTTGCCCTTCTCCTTCTTGCCCAGGCCGTAAGCGCAGAGGACATTCCCGACTCTGTGCTGAAGGCCGGTGACGCATCGATCACGATTCAATACTCCTCGAAGGTCTCGGATGACTTTCGCAAGCTTGTCGAAGGTTGGGTTCGTGACGCAGCGGATGCCGTCATCACCGTCTACAGGAAGTATCCGGTCGAGCGGGTGACGATCGAGGTGCGCGTGGCGAACGGTGGCCGTGTCGGAGGCGGGATGACCTTCGACGGCCGCTTGATCAAGGTGCGCGTGGGATCGGAGACCACGCGCGAAGCCTTCTGCTCGGACTGGGTGATGACCCACGAGATGTTTCACCTCGGCTTTCCCGACACCGACCGGACAGCAAACTGGATCGGCGAGGGTTTGTCGACCTACATGGAGCCGCTGGCCCGGGCCCGGGCCGGACAACTCAGCGCGGAAGAAGTGTGGGGCAGCATGATCGACGGCTTTCCCAAAGGCCTCCCCGCCGCCGGCGATGAAGGTCTCGACCATACGCCGACGTGGGGACGCACCTACTGGGGCGGCGCGCTCTTCTGGTTGCTCGCCGACGTCGAGATCCGGCGACAGACCAATGGCCGGAAGTCGCTCGACGATGCCTTGCGCGCGATCGTGGCCGAGGGAGGAACAGGATCGAGTCACTGGCCGGAAGCCAAGATCTTCCGCCGCGCGGACGCCGCTATCGGAAAGCCGATCCTCGAGAAGCTCGACGAGCGTCTGGGCGCTCACCCGGAGAAGACCGACCTCGCCGCGCTCTGGCAACAACTCGGCGTCAGCCAGAATGGGCGCGCCATCTTGTTCAACGACAGCGCGCCATGGGCTGGGATTCGACGAGCGCTCACGCACGGATAAAGAGTGATTCTTCAACACGGCGATACAATCGTCCCACCTCCGTGGCATTCATCGTTCTCTCGAAGCTCGAGCGTTTCGTTCCGGCCAACATTCGCAAGCGTGGGGCGGAGTATGCGCGCGGCGGTGCGGTCAAGATCAGAACGCGGGGCCCGATCGACGATCTGCTGTTGGCGCAGGTTTACGGGAGCGATGTTTACGACGTCTCCCTCCTGTATAGCGAACGCGCTCTCTGGGCAACATGCACCTGTCCCTACTTCGAGCGTGATCTCGAGATCTGCAAGCACATCTGGGCCACGGTCATTCGATGCGAGCAGACTGCGGTCTCGTTTCCGGGACAGGTCGACGATCTTCTGAGCGAGGGCGAGCCGGACTTCGAAGCGGACTTCGAAGAGGCCCCCTTTATCGACGACGACGATGACGACGGGTACGTGCCGGGGTACACGCCGAGGGCTGCGCCGCCGCGAGCGCCGCACCTCCGCCCCGTTCCGAGCCGCTGGCGGTCCCAACTCGGTGCCGTCGATTCGTATACGCGAGACGCGATGGACAGCGCCGGCGTGCCCGACGAGATCATCTGGATTGTTGATCCCGAAGCGAGCGGCACATCGATCCAGATCGAGATCACGTCGCGCGGTTTCAAGAAGAACGGTGAGCGCACCAAACCGAAAGCAGTGCGAATCGATCCCGGGGTCGTGAGCCGCATTCCCGACGCCCGCGACCGCGAGATCCTCGCCACGCTCACGACGTCGAGCTACGGATGGGACTCGCTGGAGGCGTCGCGCTCGATCAGTTGGCCGCTCGCCGAGTACGTCGTGCCGAAACTCATCGAGACCGGCCGTCTCTGGATTCGCACGGGCAAAGGTGAGTACGCGTCAGGAGTCACATTCGATGCCGGCGAGCCGTGGCGGCTGAAGATTCAGGCTGTCGAAGGCGATGGCAAGTACGTCCTTGCGGCTTCGTTTCATCGCGGCGAAGAAACGCTTGCGGTCGATGAGCCGCTCGCAGTCACGCGCGGCGGGTTCCTGATCTTCCGCGACTCGATCGCACGGTTTGCGGACGAAGGAACGCACGCATGGGCGTCGCTGCTGCGGCGCGACCGGATCGAGATTCCCGCGAAAGAGATCGACGAGTTCATCAAAGAGACGGCCAAATCGAGGTCGCCGGTGCGGATCGACCTTCCTGCCGCCGTGGCCTGGAAGGAAAGCCTTGGCGTTCCGCACGCGGTCATTGAAGTGCGCACTCCGACGTGGCAGGACTACGGTGCCAATGCCGTTCCGACTTTCGAATACCCGGGCTCTTCCGTCAAAGCGCTCGTCAGGACAAGGGCGATCTACGACGAGAAGGCGAAGAGCATCATCGTGCGCGATCTCGCCGAGGAATCGCGCAAGCTCGACGTGCTGTGGGGACTCAGCTTCAAACGCGTCGGCGACTACGTTTCGATTACGCCCGAGCGTCTCGGCGAAGCGATCCCGCGATTGATCGCGGGCGGTTGGGAAGTGCGTGGAGCCGAGGGGACGTACGTCGGGTTCGGTGAGCTCGATCTCTCGCTGCGCAGCAGCATCGATTGGTTCGATCTCGATGCGAATGTCACGTTCGGCGAACAGCGCGTTCGCACGCCGCGGCTTCTCGCTGCGCTTCGCAAAGGCGAGTCGTTCGTCAAGCTCGACGACGGACGGCTGGGCATGATCCGGCCCGAGTGGCGCGAACAACTCGAGCCGTTTCTGGCCACAGCCTCCGAGGAGAACGCCGGGGGACTGCGCTTCCGGCGGAATCAAGTGCTGCTACTCGATGCGCTCCTCGCCACGCGCAAGAACGTCGCCTTCGACGAAGTGTTCGAACAGGCGCGGCGAAAGATCCTCGACGTCGTCGTGCAGCCCGAGCAGCCGCCCGCTTCATTCACCGGCGAGTTGCGTCCCTACCAAAGCGAAGGTCTCGGCTGGTTCACATTCCTCCGCAGTCTCAGCTTCGGCGGTTGCCTGGCCGACGACATGGGACTCGGCAAGACGATTCAGGTCCTCGCGTTGCTCGATCAGCGCCGCAACCTGCCGAAGAAGGAGCATCGTCCGTCGCTCGTCGTCGTCCCTCGGTCCGTCGTCTTCAACTGGAAGAAGGAAGCGGCCCGCTTCACTCCGAAACTTCGCGTGCTCGACCACGCTACGCCGGACCGCATCCGTGCGACGGATCACTTCCTCGACTACGACGTCGTGATCACGACCTACGCGCTTCTGCGCAACGAGGTCGAGCTCTTTGCCGGCTTCGAGTTCGACTACGCCATTCTCGACGAGGCGCAGGCGATCAAGAACGCGTCGAGTCAGGCGGCGAAAGCGGCCACGCTGCTTCGGGCCCGTCATCGTCTCGCCCTCAGCGGCACTCCCGTCGAGAACCACCTCGGCGAGCTTGCCAGTCTCTTCGAGTTCCTCAATCCCGGCATGCTCCGCGCGAAGACGACGCGCGTGACGAAGATGCTGCGCGACGCCGGAGGCAAGACCGCGCAGGCAGCCGAGGCGCGCGTGATGCTGGCGCGGACGGTGAGGCCGTTCATTCTGCGCAGAACGAAAGCGCAGGTGGCAACCGAGCTGCCCGACCGCGTCGAGCAGACGGTTTATTGCGACCTCGAGCCGAAGCAGCGAAAGCTCTACGACGAGCTGCGCGATTTCTACCGCGCCTCACTCCTCGGCCGCGTCGCGGAGAAAGGCATCGCAAAATCGAAGATCCACGTCCTCGAAGCTTTGCTGCGTATGCGTCAGGCTGCCTGCCATCCCGGCCTCGTCGACGCGAAACGAACCGGCGAGAGCTCCGCCAAACTCGACAAGCTCTTCGAGGAGCTACCGATCCTGATCGATGAGCGGCACAAGGTGCTCGTCTTCTCGCAGTTCACCTCATTGCTCGCCATCGTGCAACGCGAGATGCGGCAGCGCGGCATCAACTACGCGTACATCGACGGCAAGACCCGGAATCGGGAAGCCGAGGTGAGCCGCTTTCAGGAGGATTCCGAGATCCCGGTCTTCCTGATCAGCCTCAAAGCCGGCGGCCTCGGCCTCAACCTCACCGCCGCCGACTACGTCTTCCTCCTCGACCCCTGGTGGAACCCCGCCGTCGAAGCCCAGGCCATCGACCGCGCCCACCGCATCGGCCAGTCCCGCAACGTGATGGCCTACCGCCTCGTAGCCCGCGACACGATCGAAGAGAAGATCCTCCAGCTGCAGCAGAGCAAGCGCGCGCTAGCCGAGGCGATCATCGGAGAAGAGAACAGCATCCTCCGGCAATTGACGGCGGAGGATCTGGATTTGTTGTTGTCGTGAGGGGCACCGGGTGCGTTGACCGCCCTACGGCGGACAGGAGTCGATTGGCGTCGGCTGAGACCAGGCATACGGCGGAGACGAATCCCTCCAAAAGTGAACGAGGCAGCAGTCGACGCGCGCGGCTCCCACTTTGTGTGCCTCGACTACTCGGGTCGTGGCGAGGGAAGCACGGTCCTGCGAGACGAGAACTACATCGTCCGCTAGAAGCGATCGAGCCAAGTCAGCACGTCGCGCGTCATTTCGTCGAAGCTTTGGGCGACGAAGAGGCGGTCCTGATAGTGCGTCGGGTCGTAGGGGGTATCGGCGACGACTTCCACGTCGAAGTCCGTGAGGCGCTCCTCTGTTTCGAAGCGGCCGAGCTCGCCGAATGAGGAGAGGAGGCCGGCGCCGTAGACCTTGAGTGCTTCCTCTTCGCGAACGACGCCGAATTCGAGCGTGTACCAGTAGACGCGGCCGATCCGTTCGATGTCGCTGGCCGAGGCGGCGAGGGCGGCGCGGCCGAAGGCGCGATTCAGGCGCGCGAAGTCCGCGTGAACGAACGTTGCCGCATGGCCGATGAGCTCGTGCACCACGTCCGGCTCGGGCGTGTAAAGCGGCACGCTGTGATGTCTCATGTACTGCGTAGACAGAAAAACGCCGCGGCCGAGCTCTTTGAGAAAAGCCTCGGCGGTCACGAGGCCGGCTACCGGAAGCATGCGAAAGCCAAAGTGCGGCGCGATGCTGGTGTTGACGGCGCGAAGTTGCGGGATGCGCTGACGCGAGAGGGCGATACGCGCGGCGGCGTTGAGGTATTCACGACATGCGTATCGCGCGTGAAGCGAGTCGAGATGTCGCCACACTTCGCGCCAGACCTCATGCTCAGCATCTGTATAACCAACGTCAGGTGCCGGATCGCCGTCGCGATACTCGAGCGCGGCCCGCGCAATCTCATCCCTGCGGCGCCGATACGATGGATCGTGAAAACCGGGGTGGTCCGCGTCGAGCTTGACCAGTGCAGGGAGGTGGGTCAGGAGCGCCGATTCAGTCACGGCCTTCCCGAACAGGCTGCGTGCGGAGGCGATTCCGCTTGCAATCAGCCCGTAACGCCGAACGTGACTCGCTGTATTTAACGTCTACCGCGTCACCTCGACCTCGGCGAATTCGTGGCCGGTCAGATCGGGGAGGCTCGGCGATCCATTTCCTTGGGGCGGCGTGTAGTCGGAGGCGATCAGGAACGCGTGGATCTTTGTCGCATTCGGGTCGTTTCCTCCGGTCGTGATGTCGCAGATCCATGTTCCGTCGGGATCGATTGACGTCGTCGGATTTGCGAACGTCGGCTTTGTCCACCAACCGCCGCCGACGTAGATGTAGACGGCAACGCGATAGCTCGCTGGAGCGACGTGTGAGACCTGACCGTGCAGATCGGCGGTGCTGCCGATCGGCGGAACGCTGGTGAAGGAAATCTGCGGCGCTCCGGGACCACCGACGACTTGCGTGCCGCTCCAGTTGTCGATCATTCGCTCGCCGGCGATCGCGGCGTCGAAGCCGCTCTTCAATTGCTGATTGCTTTGCCACACGCCCCAGTGCGTTCCGACGTCCCCTTCGCCGCTTTTCCACGGTTCGTCGAAGGCGGCGAAATAGAACGCGTCAACGCGGTTCGCGCGAGCCCACGATTGGAAATCCTGAAAGTAGAAAATGGCATTGGCGAGCGACGGCACGGAGACCGCGTGCGTTCCGTCGGAAGGCCAGCCGGTCTCGGAGATGATCACGGGCTTTCCACCTGCCGCACCGACGATCTGCTGCCGCGCGCTCTGCATCCTGAGGATTGCCTTGTCGACCGCGACGCTCTCCCAGAACGGATAGATGTTCGGCATGATGATGTCCGCGGCGGCGATGACGTTCGGGTGATTGAGAAGATCGCCGTAGATTTCCGCCGTCGCCACCTGTCTGCCGGGCACGCGTTGCTTCACGCTGTTGATGGCAGCGATGAGCGTGCTTTCAGGAACGCCAATGTGCAGCGCCTCGCTGCCGATGATGATCAGATCGGCTTCGCCGTTGAGCGCGGCGGCGACGAGATTGTCCATCTCCCTCTGATTCGCGGCGGCATCGGTCGTGATGTAGGCGTTGAGCGCGGCCTTGAGCCCGAGGGCGTGGGCGATGCGGCCGCATTTCTCGAGACCGTTGACCATGCTGAAGTTGCGGATCCACTTCGTGTATGGCTGCACGCTCTTCATGCGCGCGACCAACTGATCGTCGGTCAGCACCGTGCCCGGTGCCTCGTTCGCGCCAATGTACGGACCGAAATCGATGCCGTACATGCGAAAGCCGCCGGCCGAACGGTAGAGACGTCCGTCGGCGACGGCGAAACGATAACGGCCGTTCTCGCCGAGGGCGGTCACTGCTTGCGCTGCCGCAGGCAGACCGGCACCTGCAGCATTCCATGACGTGCCGTTGTCGCTCGTTCGAAAGATCGTGGCGCTAGTCTCGGAGCCGGCGAGGAGATCGCCGTCGTACTCGGCATTCAGCGTCCGGATGTCCGAGGGTGTGAGGCCGTTCTGAATGCGAGCCCACGTCGTTCCTTCGTCGGTGGAACGCCACACACCGGCATCGTGCGTGGCTGCGAAGATGTGATTGTCGCGATCGACGGTCAGCGCATGGATGTTCGTGGTCGTGATCGCGCCGGTGATGTTGTCCCACGACTGGCCGTTGTTCGCCGACCGATAGATACCGGTCGTCGCGGTTGCGGCGAAGATGTTCGTGCTGGTCGCGGCGAGCGCCGTCGGGCAGCCGCTCACGCCGCTGCCGCGGCTCACAGCCGCCGATCCGTCCGCGGGGAGCAAGAAGATTCCGCTGCAGTTCGTCCCGTCGGCGGCGAAGACACCAGCGGCCGTTGTGAGGAGCGTCGTCGCATTCGCCGGCGTCACGCTGCGCAGCGTCCACATGTCGCCGTTGTTCAATGACTGAAACACGCCGCCGCCGGCGGTCCCGGCGAAGAGCGTGCCGTCCGCCGCGACGGCGAGCGATTTCACATTCGTGTTCGTGAGACCGGTGTTGACCGCGATCCACGAGTCACCGCCGTTCGCCGATCGATAGACACCGCTCGCGGTGCCGGCGAAGACGTTCGGTAGCGCGGTGAGGATCGACTGCACGGCCGGCAGTCCGGCCACGGGCGACCAGAACGGATCGCCGGGTGCGCTGCCGCGGCGGCCGACAGCTCGGTCGCGCAGTTCGACGATGTCGATGGCGCGGATCGGCGTGAGGCCGGCCGTGAGCGTGTTCGTGTAGGAGGCAGCCGGCATCGACAACCCACTGCGCGCGCCATCGAGCGCTGTGCGCATCTCTGTCAGGTGCGATGCCTTCACGGTGCTCCCGCTCGTCGCCGTCGAGCTCCATGACGCCGGGGCGAGTCCGGCAAGGTCGCGGAGCTGATCGATCGACGTCCGGAGCTGCGTCACGTGCGCCACCTTGATCGCGGTGAGAGACGGAACCGGAGGATCGTCGCTGAACGACGCCGACATGGCGATGACGACGTCGCTATCGGACGACGCCGTGCTCATTGCATCGATTGTGCGGACTTTGTAGGCGTAGGGTATGTTCAGCGACGCGGTGCCGTCAGCAAACCGATTTGCCGCCGGCATGGCGATGGTCGCGTACGATCCTCCCGCCGCCCGCCGCACCACCTCGTAGTGGTCCGCCTCGGCCACCGCATTCCACGTCAGTACGATGCCGTTCGAGGAGTCGGCGGTCAGGCCGGTTGGAGCGGGCGGTGCCGCAGTCGCTTGAATCGCGGCCACAGACAAGGCCACAGCCAGCGAGATCGTTTTCAGCACGATCTTCACTGTTGGTCGCAGCCGCCGATTGTGCAAGGGGCAAAGAAGGAATCACGGCCGCGAATCGCTCAGTTTCGGGGCGGTCGATTCATTTGCGAGAGCTGGTCGAGCAATATTGGAAGCCGATCACACCTCCAGCCGATCATGCGGGCGTGCGACGAGCGCATAGAGCGCGGGCATGAGGAAGACGCTGATCAGCAGCCGGGAGAAGAGGCCTCCGACGATGACCAATGCGAATGGTTTCTGTGTGTCGGAGCCGATTCCGGTCGAGAGCGCTGCGGGCAGAAGTCCGAGGGCAGCTACGAGGGCGGTCATCATGATGGGGCGCAGGCGGAGAATTGCGGCTTCGCGCGTGGCTTCGGCGATGCCGAGGCCGCGTTGGCGGAGCTCGTTTGCATAAGAAATGAAAATGACGGCGGTTTGGACGGAGACGCCGAATAGTGCGATGAACCCGATTCCGGACGAGACCGAGAAGGGTGTGTGCGTGAGATAGAGGGCGAGAAGGCCGCCAATCGGGCCGGAGACGAGCACGGCGGCCACGGTAATCATCGGGAACTTGAAGTTCGAATAGAGCATGAACAGCAGCATGAAGATCACCAGCAATGTCACAGGCACGATGATCTGGAGCTGTTTCTTTGACGCGGTGTAGTTCTCATACTCGCCGCCCCAGACGACGCGATAGCCGGATGGAACCTGCACACCCTTTGCGACCTGGCGTTGTGCGTCTTCGACTGCGCCCGCAAGATCGCGGTCTTTGATCGAATATTGCACGCCGATGTAACGCGAATTGTCTTCGCGGTAGATGAACGACGCGCCGCTGACTTCGCGAACGTCGGCCAGTTCTTTGAGCGGCACCTGCTGACCGCCCGGTGTGGCCACGAGAATATTGCGGATCGCCTCCGGCGTCTGGCGGAATTCCGGTTTGAGACGAACCACCAGGTCGAAGCTTCGCTCTCCCTGAACGACCTGCGTCGCGGCAGTGCCGCCGACGGCCGCTTCGATAAGACCATTGATATCGGCGACGTTCACGCCGTATCGGGCGATCTTCGCGCGGTCGACCGTGACAGTCAGGCTTGGTTGCCCGAGCTGGCGTATGACCGAGATCTCGTCAATTCCCCGCACCTTTTGCAGAACTGCTTTGATCGCGTTTCCACGATCTTCCAGTACGGCAAGATCCGGTCCGAAGATCTTTACCGCCAACGCGCTCTTGAGACCTGTTTCTGCTTCGTCAACAGCATCTTCTGCCGGCTGCGTGAAATTGAAGACGATGCCCGGGAATGCCTTGAGCTTTTCGTCAATGGCATCAATCAACTGCGCCTTGGTGTGGTAATGGCCCTTCCACTGGCCGTACGGTTTGAGTCCTACGAAGAACTCATCGTTGAAGAAGCCGGTTGGGTTTGTCCCATCGTCCGGGCGCCCCAGCTCGGAGCTGACCACAGTTACCTCGGGGAACGAGTGCAGAATCGCGCGCACCTGTGGCGAGATCTTGGCGGCCTCTTCGAACGAGATCGTGGATGGCATGTTTGCGCGCACCCACAATGACCCCTCGTCGAGGTGCGGCATGAATTCGGCTCCGATTCCCGGGATCAGGAGCAACGACAGCGCGAAGAGAATGACGCTGACTGTTGTCGTGAGCCATGGATGCCCGAGGCAGGCATCGAGGCCACGCACGTAGACGCTGCGGATGGCTTCGAACACGACGTTCCGGCGTTCGCGCACATTGCGCAGAGCCCAGAAGCAAAGTGCGGGCACCAGCGTCAGCGACAACAACAGAGCGCCGATGAGAGCGAAAATTGTCGTATCGGCCATCGGCCGGAACAGCGCGCCGGACGGCCCGGTCAACGCGTAAATCGGCAGAAAGGCCGCAATGATGACCGCGACTGCATAGAAGATCGGCCGGTCGACTTCGGCCGCTGCTTGCACGATCACTTCGCTCGTGGTGAGAGGATTCCCATCCTCATGGTTGATCGCCAATCGCCGAAAAATGTTCTCGACCATCACAACAGCCGCATCGACAAGGATGCCGAAGTCGATCGCTCCGATCGACAAGAGGTTCGCGGGTACATGCTTCAGGTCGAGGCAGATGAAGGCGAACAACAGGGACAGCGGGATAGTGGCGGCAACGATCAGTCCGGAGCGGAAGTCGTAGAGGAAGAAGATGAGGATGACGAGAACGAGCAGCATCCCTCGCAGGAGGTTGTCCTCGACGGTGCGCGTCGTGAGCGCAATCAAGTCGCGCCGGTCGTAGAACGGGCGAATCTTGACGTCTTTTGGCAGGCTCGAGTCGTTCAGCTCTTTCGTTTTTTTCTCGACGCGATCGAGTACGACCTGGGCCTGCTCGCCGGTGCGCATGAGAATCACGCCCTCGACCGCCTCATCGCGCTTGTCGAAACCGAACTGGCCGAGGCGCGGTGCCTCGCCGATGACGACCTGCGCGACGTCTTTGACCAGCACCGGCGTCCCGTTGTGAACCGCCAGGACCACGTTGCCGATGTCTTCGGGAGTGGTCAGGCGGCCGAGGCCGCGGACGTAGTAGAACTGGCCCCCTTGGGAGTAGAAGCCGCCGCCTGCGTTGCTGTTGTTCCCGCTCAGTGACTCGACAATCAGTGGGACCGAAAGGCCGACTGCGGCGACCTTTGCCGGGTCGAGCAACACCTGATACTGCATGGTCGGACCGCCGAGCCCGGAGTCGTCGGCCACTCCGGGAACGGACTTGTATTGGCGCTCGATGACCCAATCTTCGAGTGTCTTCAGCTCCATCGGCGAACGATCGGGGCTGTCGAGCACATAACGGTAAATCAGTCCCGAGGGCGAAAAGAGCGGCGCGATATCGGGAGCGACGCCGTCGGGAAGCGACACGCCCGCAAGACGCTCGAATACCTGCTGGCGAGCGAAGTAGTTGTCGGTTCCCGGTTGAAAGGTGATGCGCACATCGGACAAGCCGTAGAGCGAGATCGAGCGAACAACCTCGACGTTCGGGATGCCGTTCATCTCCACTTCGAGTGGGACGGTGATCAGCCGCTCGACCTCTTCCGGAGCGCGCCCCTGCCATTGCGCAGTGATCTCAACCTGCGGCGGCGAGAGATCGGGATACGCATCCACCGGCAAGCGTTTGAAGGAGTAAATCCCGGCTGAGAGGAGCAGCGCCGCAACGAACAGGAGCAGATAGCGCTGCCGCAACGAACCGGCGACGATGCGGTTGATGATCGAGGTCGCGGTCCGCTCGCCCGGCGCTACTGGTGGCCGGATCTCGTCGATATCGTCCAGTTCGCTCATGAGTGTTCCACCGTCGAGAGGAAGAGGCCACCCTCGACCACGATGGTCTGGCCCGCGGTGAGACCGCCAGTGATCTCCTGCTGATCGCCCATGCGCGATCCGAGCTGCACGCTCTGGCGCCCGAATGTTCCATCCGGTTTGGCGAGGAAGACGAACGGAAGATTCTCCTCATCACGCAGCACCGCCGAGACCGGAACGAGCAATCCCTGACTCTCCGTCTGGGACTGGATGACCGCGCGCACATAGAGATCGCGCTTGAGCACCTCGCCGGGATTCGGAACGTCGATGCGGACCGAGACGGCCCGCGTATTCGGATCGACGAGCGCGGCGATGTAGCTAACTCTCCCTTTCAACGACGCCGCGCCGGCGCCCGTCACCACCTCGGCGGTATCTCCGATTTTCACGAAGGGGAGATCGGACTCGAACACGTTGGCGAGCACCCAGACGTTCGACAAATCGGCGACCGTAAAACAGGGTGTGGTTCCGGCCTGCAGCAACTGTCCGGGCGAGATCAGCTTCTCGACGACGGTGCCCGAGAGCGGCGAGCGAATGGTTCCTCCCGGATTCGTGACCGGGCGGTTCTGCTGGATGTCATCGATCGTCTGCTGCGTGACGCCGAGGCTGCGGAGTTGCTGCAGAGCGGAATCGCGGTCCGCCTCGGCTCCCACCGCATCGGTCTCGGCCTGCTCCATGTCGCGGCGCGCGATCGCATCGTTCTTGAAGAGTTGGCGATCGAGCTCGGCGACGCGCTTGGCATTGCGCGCGGTCGCTTCCGCCCGCCGCAGTGCGCTCATGGCGGCGGCGAAGTCAGGCGAGGCGACGATGGCCATGGCCTCCCCTCGGACCACATGACTGCCGAAGCCGACGAGGATGCGGGCGACCGGTCCCGAGATCGGAGAGAGCACCTGCGTGGAGCGGTTCTGATCGAAGGCCACTGTGCCGGTCGCTTCGATGCTGCGGTGGAATCGCGACACCGCCACGACCGCGGTGCGCACATTGCGAACCGCGGCATTCGCGGTTTTCGCTTCGGTTTCGGTCTTGCTGTTGGTTTCCTGCGAGCAGGCGACGGTCAGTGCCAGCACGACGCTTGCGCCGATCAGGGCGATCGATTGCAGGGAACGATTCGATTGCTGCTTACTCATGCGTTTCTCCCGTGTTGACCGTAGACATCTTGGGAAGCGACGTGCCGATGGCCAGTTCCAGCGCCGCCTCGGCGTCATTCGCCGCACCCAACGCATCCGCGTACTGCCGCTCGGCGTCGAGCAGCGTTCGTTTGGCGTCGAGCAGATCGAGCGCCGACGAGCCGCCCAATCCGTAGCTCGCAGAAGCGACGCGATAAACCTCGTTTGCTTCGGGCAGAAGCTGATCGCGAATGAAAATCGCCTGACGAAGCGCGATCGAGGCGTTGGCGAATGCGGTTTGCACGTCAAGGCTGATCTGCGCGCGAATGTCGCTGATGCTCGCGGTGAGCTCGGACTCGCGATGTTGGGCCGCGGCGATCTCGCCGCGCTGGTGCTGCCAGAAGAGGATCGGGATGCCGAACGAGACCCCGCTAGTGAATGACGTTGGCGTCCCATCCGCCGCGTTGCGCGTGAATGACACGCTGAGGTCCGGCGCCCAGAATTTGCCGGCCAGCCGCGTGGCCGCCCTGGCGCCTTCAAGCTGCGTCGCGAGGCTTTGCAGCTCGGGCCGCGACGACTCCGCCAGCTTCTCGAGAGCATCGACCGCCGCGAGCGAGCTGGGGATCTGCAGGTCATCGGTCAGTTCCAGCGGCGCGCCACCAGATCGCCCCAACAGACGATTGAGCGTCGCGCGCGCGGTGGCAGCGGTGCGCTCGTTTGCGATGAGGTCGTTCTCGGCCTGTGAGACGTCGACCTGCGCTTTGACTACGTCGACCTTGGCAACGGTGCCGGCCATGAATCGCGCCTGCGTCTTCTGGAGGAAGTCCTGCGCATACCCTTTGCTCGTGATCAGGTCGTCTGCATGCCGCTTCGCCACGAGGATTGCGTCGTAGGCCTGTACCGCCTGCGACGCCACCTGCTGGCGCAGTTGCGTCAAGTTGAATTCAGCGACGCGCAGGTCCGCGGTGGCGACGGCGCGTCGAAGGCTCGTTTTTCCAGGAAACGGAATCGTCACCGCCACACCTTGATCGCTGCCGGTCGACGAGCGCGGGCTCAGCGGATGCGGCAAGCCGCTCACATCCGCCGCAAAGCTCGGATCCGGAAAGGCCGCCGCGACGACGACTTGCGCACGCGCCTGCTCGACTTGTTCGCGCGCGGCGATCAGGCCGTAGTTGCGAGCGAGTGCTTGATCGATTGCCTGCTGCCGCGAGAGCCGAAGCAGCTCTCCGGCCGCAGGGGCAATCGTCAGATCCTGCGCATATGCGAATGGTGAAATACCGCCGACAACAAAAAGAATGCAGAAGCCCGCGCTCTTGAGCACAGAGCCCTCCTTGCACCTGGAAGGTCAAGTGGAGGGAAGGGGGAACTAGCAGGCGGGAGGGGCGCGGCCGCGGGCGTCATCGTGAAATCCGGACGCCGCAAACACCGTCAAGGCGGGCAGTGCGAGAGTCTGGTTCACGCCGGGAGGCGTAACGCCGGTCCACGAGATCAGTGCCGTGGCCAGGCTGAAGGTGCGGCAGGCCAGGCAATCGTTCGTCGCCGCATTCCGGCCGGACGACCGTTTGTTAAGCGCTTGCCCCTGCTGCTGAACGCTTCCCTGCGCTCCGGCCTGGAGATGAACATGCAGTTGCGGAGCGGCGGCATACATCTCCACCGCTGCGAACACAACCACCATCAATCCGGCCAACCAGCGCCGAGCACGCAACATGGGCGGGGACACTAACACAGGCCGCTGAACAGCCGAAAGTGGCCATCCATTGCAGAATTCGAACAGTTTGTTGTTCGGCGGCACGTTGCAGGGCGCAGTAGTCAATCCGGATACGACGGACGATCGAAACGCCGCTGGCTCCGTCAACGGAACCACTCATCGACTGAAACCGACCATTCACTGGCATCGCCTTGCGGTCACCGACCTTCTCGTCATAATCGCCCCGAATGCCGCCCCACAACGTCGCTGCGCTTGTGCACCTGGTCGGCTTTCTGACGGGCGCGGCGCTCTACGCGATGCTCTTCGCGCTGGTGTTGCGGCGGCGGATGGGCGGCGATCGTTTGCCGCTCGGAACAGCGATCCTCGGCCTGATCTGGAACCTGAGCGGGCTGGCCGTCTTCGGAATCCGCGATTTCGCCGGCGTCGATCCGCCGGCCTTCCTGCTTGCCACTGCCTACAGCGCTCTCGGCTTCCTGCCTGCGGTCGTCGTGCACTCCGTCCTTCGATCGCAGTCGGAAGCGCGGCACAGGCGGATGGCAGCGATCGTCATCGCCTCGGCGTACACGGTCAGCACCGTCGCCGAAACGCTGATGTTCTGGACGGCGTTTCATGGCGGCCAGGTACCCTCGGCGTTCGCGCTGCAACTTCTGACCTGGTTCTACCTCGGCCTGACCATTCCGCTCTTCCTTCTGACTCGCAAACGAACAGGCTCCGCGCGCGGTTGGTCGATCGTCGCGCTGGCGGTCTTCGCCGTCTCCGCCCTCCACCTCAGCCATCGCGAGGGAGCGACGGAGTCGTGGTACGTGGAGCTCGCGGGACACCACGCATCGATCCCGCTGATCTTCGCGATCCTCTATCAGGACTTCCGCTTCGCGCTGGCCGATCTCTTTCTGAAGCGTGCCCTGGCACTCTTTGCGCTCGTAGCCATCGCCTCGGGTATCTACGTCGGCATCGAAGTTCCGCTGCTGGCGCAACACGACTTTCGCAGCGACCCCGTCGCGGTCGGCGGCTCCGTCATTCTCTGGGTCGGGCTGGCTCTTCTTTACCCGCCACTCTGCCGCGCCGCCACCTGGATCATCGATCGCCTCGTTCTGCACCGCGCCGACTACAAGCGCCTTCGCGAGGCCTTCGATCAACGTCTCTCCGCGATCGAAGAGCCGCAAGCGGTGATGGACGCCCTCGTCGATGCGCTGCGAGCCCCGTTGGCGGCGAATGAAATGCGCTGGATCGAAGGTGATGATGGCGGCGGCGACGATCCAGCGACGATCATTCCGACCACCGAATTGCCGCGTTATGCGCTCGTCGTTGGCCCGCTCGCGGGTGGCAGGCGTCTGCTCTCGGACGATACCGAGATGCTCAACAACATCGCGCTTCTCGCCGCGCGCCGCATCGACGCTATCCGCCTGTCACGCGAGCGCTACCAGCAGAACAAGCTGACGGCCGAGGCGGAGCTCAGGGCGTTGCGGGCGCAGGTGAACCCTCACTTCCTCTTCAATGCCCTGAACACGATCGGCTTTCTCATCCAGACCTCTCCCGCGCGCGCGCATGGGACGTTGATGAAACTGACGACGCTTCTGCGCGGCGTGCTGCGCTCGGCCGGCAGCGCCACGACGCTCGGCGATGAGATCGATCTCGTCAGCGCCTACCTGGAGATCGAGCGTGCCCGCTTCGAAGAGCGGCTGCGCGTCGACATCGACGTTCCGGGCGAGCTGCGCGGGATCCGCGTGCCGGCCCTGATGATCCAGCCGCTGGTCGAGAACGCGATCAAGCACGGGATCGCCAACAGCAGAAGCGGCGGCCGCGTGGCCATCGAGAGCAGATCGGACGGGCACAAGCTCGCAATTACCGTCCGCAACAGCGGCGCGCACGCGACCGATGCGGAGATCACTCGCGGCCGGAAGAATGGGGTCGGCCTTGCAAACCTCGATGCCCGCCTCCGCCATCAGTACGGCGACGCTGCCACTCTGACGCTCGTGGCCTCGGCCGGCGAGACGTGCGCCGAGATCGTTCTCCCGCTCGGGAGGCGCGCGTGAGAGACCGGCTGCGGATCGTCGTCGCCGATGACGAGAGGTCCGCGCGCTCCGTGCTCGTGGCGATGCTGCGCGGCTTCGACGACGTCGAGATCGTCGGCGAGGCGACGGATGGAGCCGCGGCCGTGGAGCTGATCGAGCGCGAGAAACCCGACCTGGCGCTGCTCGATCTGCAGATGCCCGAAGTCGACGGCATCGGCGTCGTGCGGCTTCTCAAACGCGCATCGATGCCGATGATCGCCTTCGTCACGGCCTATGACGAGTACGCGGTCCGCGCCTTCGAGCTGAATGCCGTCGACTATCTCCTCAAGCCGGTCGACGCCACGCGCCTCCGCGAGACCGTGAGCCGGGCCATCGACCGGCTCGACCGCGACGACGCTCGCGAAGTCTCGGTGAGAAACGTCCGCTCGGCGGCAATGGCATTCGAAGCCTCGACCGCGGCACCGCTACGCCGCATTCCGGTGCGCCGGAAGAACGAGATCGTCCTCGTGAACGTGAGTGAGGTTGCGTCGATCATAGCGGACGGGGAGTTGCTTCACCTGACGACGATTCGCGGCATCAAGCACACGATCTCGTATCGCCTCAAAGATCTCGAAGCCCGCCTCGACCGCGAAGAGTTCGTCCGCCTGAGCCGCGGCACGCTGGCAAACATCAGCGCCATCACGAAAGCCACGCCGATGCCGGGCGGAACGTTCGTGCTCTCGCTTTCCAACGGACAGGAGCTGCAGACGAGCCGCTTTCATTCGCGGCTTCTGCGAGAGCGGCTGCTGCGGCTGTGAAGCATCGTTCCGCGACATGACGATGCAGTCGAGGGATTTGCTGGAATGGCCATCGATGAAAGCCACTCTCGAAGAAGTTGAGAATGAGGCCAACGAAGTGCGCGCCCGAAAGTCCCCATTTTCTTGATTACGCAGCAAGCTCAACCCGTACAGTACGACCAAGTCTCGTCTCGAGCGTGATGAGCATTTCGAGGCTGAACCGTTCCCATTTGCCACGAACAAGGTCGGAAACGCGGGACTGAGCGATACCGAGGCGCTTTGCCGCCTCAGCCTGCGTGAGTCCGTTTTTGTCGATGTAAATACGGAGATCACCCATAAGACTAGCGCGCATCTGCAGAACCGCCGCCTCGGCCGGCTCAAAGCCAAGCTGGAGGAAAACGTTACCGCCGGACATGGTTTTTTTCTTTTTCATTCCTCGCCTCCGATCTCACGATACCGCCTGCGGGCTAGCTCAATGTCTGCTTTCCGTGTCCTTCGGGTCTTCTTCTGGAACGCGTGCAGGACGTATACATTGTCTGCAAACCTGGCCACCAAGATCACCCGCCACTCACCCAGCACATGAATGCGAATCTCCATCGCCCCCGGACCTACTTCTTTCATCGGCTTCCAATCCGATGGCATCAATCCTTGCTGAACAAAGCTCATCTCGAAGCCGGCCGCCCGACGTGCCTCGTCAGAAAAGTTTCTCAGGTCTTCGAGGCTGGAACCCACGAACGTCAGTGGCTTCATTCCGACGATTATATAAGTTTATTGATGCAGTTGCATCGACGAACGCGGAGTCGCATGGGACTGTGACTTTCAAGATGGGGTCAGGTCTACTTTTGAAAGTGACGAGGGAATCCGGCGCCCGACGGATCAGATTAGATTGGTGCCACTTTCAGCCCCTCAGCTTCTGGTTAGCCCAGCGTCGGCATCGCGATCAACACACCTCCTTCAAGAGACGCCCGACACTTCCCTCATCAGCGCAGCTACGTCAGAACGTATACCGCGCCCTTATCGCCAGCATCCGCGGCGGGATCACGTGCGTTCCTCCGAACGTCGACAGGACGTTGTAGACGCCCTTCTTGTTCGTGGCGTTCAGAAGGTCAGCCTGCAGGCTGAGGGGCATGTGGTACGAGGCCAGGTCGGCGCCGAGCGAGAAGTCGACGATCGTGCGCGGCTTGACGCGGTTCGGATCGAGATCGGTTCCTGAATTCTCATTGATATACGGCGCCGCAAACGCGTTGTCCGGATCGGCGAGGAGGGAGGCGATGTCAGCGCCGGTCACCAGCCCGGAGTCGTAGCGGACGTTCGTCGCCACCCAGACGCCCGAGTCGCCGAAGTCGTAGCTCAGCGCGCCCTGCGCTTGCAGCTTCTGGTCGTGGTCGATGAGGAAGGGGCCGCCTGTGAGCGTGTCGACCGCGCCCGCATCGAGGAAAAGGCCTCCGGTGAGAGGTGGGACGTACTCGGCGTGCGTGTGTCCGAGCGAGAGGAATCCTCGAAAGCCAGCAGTCTTCGCCAGATCGACGCGCATGTCCCATCCATCGAGATGGCCTGCTTTGAACGCAAGCGGGAAGACGAGGCCGGTGTTCTCGAACTGATCCTGATCGCCGGCGAAGCGCGAACGGCGCCGCCAGTAATCCGCGTCGAAGCGCACACGGCCGCCCAGCGCCTGTTGCACGCCGGCAGTCATCGCGTTCTGCCGTTCCGAATGGACCAGCAGATCGCCACCGCCCAGAGCCTGTGAGTCTTTGACCGCAGGAGGCGCCAGCGCTGCCGCCGCTGCCGACGAGCCGAAGAGGATGTTCTCGAACTCGGGCGTGTAGAGGACTTTGTTGTACGACGCGCGGAAAACAGTCTTCGACGACGGGATGAACCAGGCGGCGCCGAGACGCGGCTCGACCTCCGCCTCGCTCAGAGGCAGGGAGTTGCGGTCGTAGCGCACGCCGAGGTTCGCGGTCAGGTTGCCGAACTTGATGTTGTCCTGGATGTAGGCGGCGTTGTAGCTCCCGGTGCGGCTGTCGCTGAAGCTGAAGAGATGGCCGCCGCGGGTCAGGTCATACGGTGCGAGGCTGGGGTTGAACGCGTCGGGAATGGAGGGGTCGTTCAAACCGGGATCGGTAATGCCGAATGAGAACTTCTCGCGGATCGGATAGCGCTTGAGGTTGAGGCCGATCTTCACCTCGTTGTTGGTGTTCGTCCAACTCCAGGCCGGCGCGATGCCGTAGTTGTTGAGCGTGCGGTCCGAGGCCACGATGACCGGCGTATCGTTCGGCGTTCCGTCGAGCTTGAACTTCGAGAAGCGGCCGAAGGCCACGAGCTCGAGAACGGACGTCTGCGAGAGGACGCTTTGCCATCCGAGGTTGAAATTCTGATCGGCGCTGCGCACGCGCTCGTTCTGGCCGGCGGCCTCCTGCGTGAAGGTGTTCGGGACGTCGCGATGCGTTTCTCCGAGGAGCGCGGTGAAACGGAAGGAGCTCTTCGAATCCGGCGCCTGCGTATCGAGGCGCAGGAAGCCGCGGTACGTGTCGCCTTGGTTGTGCAGGTTGTCGAAGTTGACGGGGTCGAGAAAGCGGTCGGACTTCGAGCCATTGATGGAGCCGAAGTAGCCGAAGGTCTGCGAACCGCCGGCGACCGACGCTCCCGCCTCCGTGGTAGCGAACTTGGATCCACCGACGAAGACCTCGGTCTTCGGAGCGCCCGCGCCGAGGCCGGATTTGGTCGTCAGGTTGATGACGGCTCCGACCTTCTCGCCGAATTCGGCGGGCACGTTGCCGTAGATGATCTCGATGCCTTGCGCGATGCCGGGATCGATCGAGTTGGAGAAGGTGACTCCGGTCTGGTCGGAGATGGTCTGGCCGTCGATGACGTACTCGCTCTGGCTGTGCGCGCCCTGGAAGTGGAATCGTCCGTTCTCGTCTTTGGCGAAGCCGGGGGTGGAAGTGACGATCTGCTCCATGGCGCGCGAAGCAACCGCTGCAGGCGCCTTGGCGATGTACGACTTATCGATGTCGATGTGGCTCTGCGAGTTGTCGGTCTCGAGCTGCGCGGCAGGAGGTTCCGCGGTGACGCTGATCGACTCCGAGACGCCGGATACTTTGAGCGTGATCGTCTCGTCGAGGGGAACCGGCGAGTGCACGTCGACTGAGACATGCGACGGCTGGAAGCCTTGCACATCGACGTGAATCTCGTAAGGGTTGTACGGCACGTTGTTGAAATTGAAAACGCCATCGGCGGCCGTCGCGGCGTCCTGCTTGAAGCCGGTGATGTCGTTGCGGAGCTGCACGACCACTCCGGCCAGCGGCTTGTTGTCGGGCCCGAGAACTTTGCCGCGTACGGCCCCGGCGCTGGCGGCGAAGAGAGATGTGGGAAAGAGGATCGCTGCGGCAAGCAGCAGAGTTGAGGCAATGGATTTCAAGGTCGGTTCTCCTGTAGGCGCACGTAGCGCGGCGGCAGTAGATGCGCCGCTGCAGGCGGGCCGAACCGCTTTTCAATGAATGGATTGAATGTGCCGGTGAGTGGCAACGAAGCCTGGACGAGCGCCGTGGTCGGAGCACGCGTTCAATCGAACGTGCACTTCCGGTCCTGGCTGTATTCGTTGTTCTCGGCGCAGCTTCACCCGGCTGCGGTTCAGCGCGACCCGTCCCCGTGGGATTTCGGGACGAAGATCATTCGGGTGTTCCGCGGCGTCGTCCCATGATGCGGAAACCGCAGCCAGTTGAGGGATTTTCGCTCTGCACGTGACGCAACGGAGATCGATGTCGACATCGAGCCTTCAAGGAATGAGGATTCGACCTCCGGGATGCCGATTTCGAACAAAACGATGTCATCGATGACATCCACGATGCCGATTTCGCTTGAGAAATGTCATCGATGACTTCCAGGATTCGGATTTTGGTCAAAAAATGTCATCGATGACTTCCAGGAAGCAAAATTTGTCCAACAAATGTCATCGATGACTAAAAATATGTCATCGATGCCTTCCGGGATGCAAAATTTGCTTCGAAAATGTCATCGATGACATTCGCGATGCCGATTTCGCATCCAAAATGACGACGCTGGCTTCGAAAATAGCGATGCCGCGACATCCAAATCGTCGAGCGTCACGCCGGGGTTGTCACAGCTAGGAACCCATTGCCGAGCTGATTCGTCTGAGTAATAAAGGCGACAACTCGTGGCAAGTGCAGATCCGAACTGTCGCATGCAGCGGTGGTAACTGTGAAAGGCCGTCGTCAGGGAGCCGGCCGCCCAGTCAGCAGTGCACGATTTGCTAGAGTGACAGCCGATGAAGGTCACGCTCGAAGAGGTTCTGAGCGAAGCGTCCCAGTATCTCCATCGCGTGATCGATGGGGAGACGATCGTCGTCTATCAGGGCGACCGGCCTGTAGCGGAGCTCCGGCCGACCTCGGAGACGGAAACCCTTCGGCCGATCGGACTTGCCGCAGGCGAATTCGTGGTGCCGGACGACTTCGACGATCCGCTACAGGACGACGTGCTCGACGCCTTCGAAGGCCGATGAAGCTGCTTCTCGACACGCACGCCTTCCTCTGGTACATCAGCAGCAATCCCCGGCATCCGCGATACGCATCATCAAACGCTGTCATCCTGAGCCGCCGAAGGACACGAAGTGCCGGAGGACGGTCGAAGGACCCCCTCCCCTTGTGCCGGATGGGTGGCGGGCGCGACGTGGAAACACGCTATGGCGAGATTGGCGCGACTGGGACGGTGCACATGCGCAGGGGGTCCTTCGACCGTCCTCCGCCGCCGATGTACGCCGTGTGCGAGAGCAGCGAATCTTGCGGCGGCTCCGGCGGCTCCGGATGACAGCCTCCGACGCAATCCGCGATAAATCCAACGATCCGGTCAAGGTGTTGACGCACGCCTGATCGAGAGCTTAGCCATTCGCTATCGATCCCGCGATGATCTGCCAACGATCGTTCTTCTTCATGCGGACGTTTTTCTTGCCAAACCTGAGCCGCTATTGGCCAGTCCTGTGCACTTGTTTTCAGTCGGAGGACATGCAAATGCCGGAGAAGCAGACTCTACGACGCGCAAGAAAAGATAAGGCGGAAGGGAAGGCGACGTCGACGCAGGCGGGCGAGTTCGTTCGTGAAGAGATCGATCACATTCGCGAAGGAAAGCATGGAGCACGATCGGCGAAGCAGGCCATCGCCATCGGGTTGTCGAAGGCTCGCCGCGCCGGTGTGAACCTGCCGCCGCCGGCGAAAGGAAGGACGAGCGAGAGGGTGCGGAAGTCCGCCGCGCGTGAATTGAAAAGCGTGCGAGCTGGTGCGCATCACAAGACGTCAGCCGCACGATCGAAAGCGATGCTGAAAGCGCTGAAGCGCGAGCCACGTGCCGCAGGATCGCATCTCGCGCTCGAGCGTCAGGCGTTGAGCAGCTCGCGCAAACGCGGTCCAGCTGCCAGACACAAAGCCGCGGAAAAAGCGGTCGAGACGAAAGGGCCGGCCGGTCTTCATCGCGCTGCGGTCAAAGCGGCAGCGACGAGGAGCCGTGCGCACCATTAGTGATGAATCCCGAACAGAGGAGGTCGATGATGAAAAAGGTTCGATTGAGCATTCCGCAGATGATGTTTGTGATCGGCACGCGCGCGGCACTGGCCGGCGGCGTTGCCCTGTTGAATTCAGACCGGGTCAAGAGGCAGACGCGGCGAAGGATCGGCTGGATGTTGGCAGGGATTGGCGTACTCACCACGGTGCCAGCCGCGATGATGGCGCGCCGCAATCTCGTTGCCTGATGTGACACTCAGCGGAGGTACGTCTGGAACCAGTCGCGGGCCAGCTCGGCGACTCGTTCCAGCGTTCCCCGCTCTTCGAACAGGTGCGTCGCTCCCGGAACGATCTCCAGTCGCCGGACGGCGGTCATTTGTTCGAATGCGCGGCGATTCATTCCGATGACCGGATCATCGTCGCCTCCGACGATCAGCAGGGTCGGCGCTTTGACTAGTGGAAGCGCGTCGCCTGCCAGATCGGGCCGGCCGCCGCGCGAGACGACAGCGGCCACTCGGTCCGGGTGGCGCGCCGCTGCCACGAGCGCAGCACCACCGCCGGTGCTCGCGCCGAAGAGTCCGATCGGCAACGACTTCGTTTCCGGGTTCTGACTGAGCCATTCCACCGCTCCGGCCAGCCGTCCTGCCAGCATGTTGATGTCGAATCTCAGATGCGCGGTCCTCTCATCGACGCGCTCCTCCTCGGCTGTGAGCAGGTCGATCAACAACGTTCCCAGCGAGCCTTCTCTCAAGAACTCCGCGACGTGCCGGTTGCGCGTGCTGAAACGGCTGCTTCCGCTGCCGTGGGCAAAGAGCACGAGGCCTGTTGCCGCGTGAGGGATGAGCAGGTTTCCGTCGAGTGTAACGGGGCCGATCGGCACATGAACGAGTCCTTCTTCGCGAGCCGTCATCGTGGGCATAGATTGCTCCTCAATCGATACAGTTGAATCTTCCGTTCAGCGCGTGTGCCAAGGTGCGAATGGCGTCGATGATCTGCCGGCCGGAGGTCATGGTGCCGCTCCGATCGTCTTCGAAGCGCGGTCGAGTAACTCGTGAACTTCTTCGTCGGAGGTCTGGGCGAAGTTTTCGTACCACAAGCCAACCGCCTGGAACGGCGAAGGCGTGCGCAAGCAGATGATGTCGTCGGCGATGGTGCGAAACTCGATGTACGTATCCTTTGCTGCCACGGGAACGGCCACGATCACTTCGCGTGCGCTCATGTTGCGCAATGCCTGGACGGCGGCGCGCATCGTCGAACCGGTGGCCAGGCCGTCATCGACGACGAACACGGTTTTGCCGGCCACGTCGAGCGGCGGTCTGGTTCCGCGATAGCTTTTCTCGCGGCGCTCCAGCTCCTGCTGCTCGGACTTGGCCACTGCGTCGATGACCTGATCGGGAATCGACGCGTAGCGGATGACGTCGCGATTGAGCACGCGTACGCCGCCGCTGGCGATGGCTCCCATGGCCAGCTCTTCCTGCCCCGGCACGCCGAGTTTCCGGACGATGAATACGTCGAGCGGTGCCTTCAGTGCTTCCGCGACTTCGAAGCCTACCGGCACGCCGCCGCGTGGGAGCGCGAGGACAAGAGCATCCGGGCGATGGCCGAATCGCCGGCTCAGTTCAGCGCCCAGCAGGCGTCCGGCTTCGACGCGATCTCGGAATGGCTGATCCATCATCTGATCACCCCAGCGACCTTATTTTCGCAACGGTACCCGTCGCTGCGAAATTCGTAGCCGTAGCCGTTGCCGGATTCATGGTTCCATTTCGCGGGTTGCATCGAAATCTCCTGTCATTGCTCATCTTTCACGCCTTTGTTCAGACCAAGCCATCAACGAGCTCCGGCGAGATGGTGATCCGAAAGCGGAGGACGGTCTCGCCCGAAGCGGTCACGATCCGCAGTGCAGAGATGGCGTCCGCGCCGACCCGGTCGACGAACAGATCCGTGACGCCCTCGACGCGGTGGCCGACGCGGTCGCGATCATCACGTCCGGCCGAAATCTCGATCGAGCCATCATCGAGGCGAACATCGAGAAGTGGTTCCTCACCGATGATTACGCGGTGATCGCACTGCTCGACCGTGATCAGCCATCCGTGATGCTGCGCGGCGAATCCTTCGAGAAAGGCGGCCCACGATCGTGCGTCGATTCGTTCTGCTGGCATCGATTGGGAAACGTGCACAGAGCGTGCGCATGAGCATGAATTGTGGCTCTCCTCACGGTCATCTGTGATGTGCAGAGGCAACGGCGGCGAGACGCCGCCGAGCCAGCCGGCGAGGACGCCAGCGTTCCATCCGCACATGCATCACGTTGGCGCTGGGCGGTTCTCATCCGCGGATGGCATCGTGTGCCGGCGGAACGCTGGCGTCCCGCCGGCTGGCCAGGCGGCGTCTCGCCGCCTCGAGCCTGCCAACGATCACCCCGCGCCCAGCAGCACGATGTCGCTCGTCCGGATGTAATGCGTCAGCACGATCCGGCTCCCGTCGGCGGACCACTCGTAGTTGTTGATCGAGCCTTCCGTGAAGTTCGTCAGCGCGGTTGGTGGTCCGCCTGCGAGCGGCTGCACGAAGAGATTCTCCTGTCTGCCGTCGTGCTTGATGTAGACGATGCCTTTGCCGTCGGGCGTCCAGCGATAGAGGCGGCCGGAGAGGTCGAAGATGCGCATCGGCGCGCCGCCGTTGACGGAGACGATGGCCAGTTTGGGGTTGAACGGCGACTTCCATGCGCATGCGATCAGTTTTCCGTCGGGCGAGATCGAGCCGTAGTTCGAGGCTTCCGAGGTCAGCCGGGTCACGGCGCCGCCATTCATCGCGACTTTGAACAACCTGATCGCCTGGCCATCGAGAGACGTGAAGATAATCGTGCGTCCGTCGGGCGTGATCTGCAGGGGTCTGAGGAATGCGCCTGCTGTCGCAATCGCCGAGGGGTTGCCGCCGTCGACGGGGACGCTCATCAGCGACGAGACGCTGGTCGCGTCGTTGCCGGATGCGTAGACGATCTGTTTTCCATCCGGTGTGAGAATGTAGTCGTAGATCACTGGCGCGCTGACGAGCTCGCGCTGCTGTCCGCCGTCGATGTTCATCCGCCAGAGAGACGACCGTCCTTGATTGGGGCTTAAATAGACGATCGTTGTGCCGTTGCCCGTCACGACGGGATGTCTCTCCAGCCGTTCATCATTGGTCAGTTGGCGGGCGTCGGATCCGTCGGCATTAGCGATCCAGAGATCCGCGGTTCCGCCGGCGGCAGACGAGTAAATGATGCGGTGGTCGGGCGCGGTCGTCAGGCCGGAAAGGCCGTCGGAGCTGCCGAGGCCGCGGGTCAGTTGCGCGGGTGCGGTGCCGGGTGTTACGGACCAGATCGCGGACTGAAACTTCGACTGAATGGCGGCGACCGACTTGCCGATTGCGTGTGGCTCGGCGTAGTCGTCCGCGTCGTCGGTCACGTTGCTCACGGCGCCGGTGGCGAGATCGACGCGCAGCAGTTGGCAGTGTCCTGCCCAACGGTCGTCGTTCGCGGTTACAAGCAACGCGTCGCCGGCATTGGTCCATGCGACGTCGCGAATCGAGCCCGCGGAGGTTGTCATCGGGATGCTCGTCTTGGCGCCGGTGTTGACGTCGATGGTGAAGAGATTATGGCCGTGCGAAACGGCGATCCGCGTTCCGTCCGGCGACCACGATGGCGAGGGCATCATCATGCCTTCGGTAAGCGGCAGCGTCGCCAGAACGCGCTCGTGCGATCCGTCAGGCGACGTGAGCAGAAGACGGCTCTCGCCCTTTTCGAGAACATTGCGTATCACGGCCAGAAGCTTGCCGTCGGGCGACGGAGTGACGGCCGTGTCAGCGTCGCCGATGATGCGGGCCGGAGTGCCGCCGAGGAGCGGCACCTTCACGACCGCGCCGAAGATCGTCCCTTCGTAGCGTGTGGCCAGCAGATGGTTTCCATCCGCGGAAAACGCGAGACCGCTGTACTCCGTTTTCGGCGAGGCAGGGAGAACCGCGACGCGGCTTCCCGTAGCGATCTGCTGAAGCCACACGGTCGGGCCGGCAGTCTCGTCATCCAGCGAGTACGCGGCGAATCGTCCGTCGGGCGAAACGGCGAGATGGCTGACATGGCCGTTGGTTGTGATTCGTTGCAACGTGGTGTGCGTTGCCGGCGCGGCCGCCGTTGCCGAAGCGCTCATCCGAAGATGGATCTGCCAGCCGATGATTCCGATGACCACGGCGGCGGCAAGAACAGCCAGCCAGCGCAGACCGTGAGCGACTTTGGGCTGCTCGAGCTGTGGCAGCGTGATGGGGCCGGTAGGATTGCCCGCGCTCGCGGCTGCGGCGCGCAGGTCGAGGGCGACATCGCGAATCGACTGGTAGCGGTACTCGCGGTCTTTCTCGATGCACTTGCCGACGATGCGCCGCAACTCCTGCTGCATCAGAGGGTCGAAGTGCTCGATCGGCCCAGGCGTGGCGTGCAGCACTTCGTGCAGCGTGTCGACGAACGAATCGCCGTCGAATGGCTTCGTGCCGGTGATCGTTTCGTACACGATGCAGCCGAAGGAGAAGATGTCGGACCGCTGATCGATGACCTTTCCCAGAATCTGCTCCGGCGACATGTAGCCGGCTGTTCCGATCAGTTCGCCCTGTTGCGTGAGTGCCTTCATCGTCGGCGAGTCGGCGCCGAGCGGGTTCCATCCCGTGGTGGGCTCCACGAGTTTCGCAAGCCCGAAGTCGACAACCTTCGCGTACCCCTCGGCGGACACCATGATGTTGTCCGGTTTGAGATCGCGATGAACGATGCCGGCCGCGTGCGCTTTGCCGAGGCCCTCGGCGGTTTGGGCGAGGACTTCGAGACGGCGCGTCAGTGAACGGCCGGCGGCGATGAACTCGCGCAAGGTCTCGCCTTCGATCAACTCCATGGCGATGTAATGGATCTCTTCCGGACGCTGCCGCTGATCGGTTCCCGGGATCGGCTGCACGATGCAGGAGGGACGGGCCTGGCCGATCTCGTAGATCGTGACGATGTGCGGATGATTCAGCGCCGAGGCCGATTTCGCTTCCTGCGCGAAACGCTCGAGGCGCTCGCGGTCGTCGGTCAAACCGGTCGGCAGAACCTTGAGCGCCACGTTGCGGCCGAGGCGCTCATCACGGGCGCGGTAAACGTCGCCCATTCCACCGGACGCGAGCAGGGAGAGGATGCGATACGGGCCAACGTTGGTTCCATCGGGAAGCGCCTGGCGTGGTGACTCGTCGGTGATCGCTAGTCCGTGAACCAGAATCCCAGCATCGGCCGATTGCATCACTCACCTCCTGTAAGCAGACCCGTGTTGAGTTATACGCGGGCATTCCCAAAGGTTCGTGGCCGAGCGGTTACGGTTCGGAGCCGGAACGGGAAGGAATGCACGCATCAATCGGCAGGATGCAGCGGACGTGTTACAGTCCTTTCCGTGGGACACCATCGCGGTGACTCATCGACGGTGCGTTAGTTACCTGCTGGCGCCGTTGCCGCAAGGTTGTGCGAGTTCCACACGCCACGTCTCGCGAGGCCATCCTCGTGCTCCTGGCCGCGGTCGAAACCCGCTGAAAGGCACCAGATGTCCTCATGTTCGTTTAAACCCACGGCGGAGCTGTTGCAGGCCCGCAATTCGCGTCTCTCCGATGCTCCGATCGTCTCGAGCCTCGGCCCCGAACCATGGAAGAGTCCGTGGTGGAAGACTGCGAAAGGCGACCGCGCGACGTTTTACTACATCGTCGCAATCCACATACTCGCAGCGATCGGCCTCGTCTTTTTCCCGACGCCTGGCTGGAAGGTGATTGTCGCGTCTGTCGCGCTCGGTTGGCTGGGTGGGTTGGGAACGACGGTCTGCTACCACCGCGCGCTGGCACACACAGCGCTTCGTCTGCACCCCGTGGTGAAACACGCGCTCATCTTCTTCGCCATGTTCAACGGCTCCGGATCGCCCGATTCCTGGACCGCGAATCACAGACAACATCATTCCAAGGTCGAGACGGTGGACGACATCTCCAGTCCCGCCATCGGCGGCTTCTGGTGGGCGCATCTTCGCTGGCTGTGGCAGGCGGGAAATGTTCCGCTGAATCGCTGGTGCCCCGATCTCAACAAGCCGGAGTATCGCTTCTGGAACCGGATCCAGGTGCCGATGCTGGCCGTCTCGCTCTTCGGCGGTCTTGCCTTCGGTTGGCCTGCGTTTTTCTGGCTCGGCGCCATGCGCCTCGTGGCGTCGCTGCACGCGCAGTGCTTCGTCAACAGCATCGCGCACATGCGGGAGAATCGCGAACATGGCGAGGACTCTTCGCAGAACATCGGATGGCTCGGACCGATCCAGTTTCTTCAAGGCGAGAACTGGCACCAGAATCATCACGCTTCGCCGTCGTCGGCGCGTTTCGGATGGAAGTTCTGGCAGATCGACGTCGGCTGGTACAGCATCTTCATGCTCGAGCTGGTCGGTCTGGCGACGTCGGTAAAGCGTCCGTCGCGTCGGGAGAGCGCGGTCATCTCGGTGGTTACTCCGCAGGTTATTGCTCCCCAGGTTATTGCTCCTCAGGTTGTTGCGTTCGACACGCCTGCCTGAGGATTCACAACGCTCGTCTCACCGGCGGAAGCGAGAATCGGAGTACGATCCGATGAGCAGCCGAGGAGGACGTATTGAACTGTCCGCGTGATTCCGCAGTCCTGGAAGTGAAGTCGTTCGGTACGACCCCGGTCCGGACTTGCCCCGTCTGTAGCGGGATGTTCCTGGCGCATGGACAGTTGAACCAGGTGGCCGGCCCGATCCGAGGCGATCTCGAGTTCTGCACCGTCGATCTCGACTCGTTTCAGCACGAAGACGCATACGGTCCGATTACCTGTCCGAACGACGGCGCCGCGATGGGCAAGGTCGACTTCAACATCGACACCACGATCATCCTCGACTACTGCAAGAAGTGCCTCGGGTTCTGGATGGACGGCAAAGAGCTCGCCCGCATCAACGAAGAAGTGAAGCGCCTGAACGAAGCGGACGCCGAGGTCCCGGACCCGCTTCTTGTTCGCATCTCGCAGTTCTTCTGGAACCTGCCCCTGCCGCACTGAGCCTGCGTTTCAGACCTCGCCGAGGAGTGCGGTCGTCTCGACCGCGGGCATTCGGGCGTCTCGCCCGAGTGCTGTCAGGGCGGAGGTCGAAATTCGTCGACGTTCTTGCTGGCGTGAAGTGGCGTCGTAGTTTCTGCCGTGCAAACTCCCAGCGCCTCATCTGCGTTCATCTGCGTAATCTGCGGATCGCTTTTGTGGATTTCGCGCCGCCTCCGCCGCGTTCCACGCGTCGCTGATGAGTGAGCCCAAACCCGACAACGAACTTCCGTTTTCCGAGCGCGTCCGCATCGCCGCGGATTTGCTCGAATCGCTCGACCGCGATCGCGGGCAGCTCGTCCAGGTGAGCGCGGAGGAGCGTCAGCGTCTGCTTCATGCAACGCGCCGTGTCGCCGAGCCCGATCATCGTGCGCGACGCAAGCTGGTGAAGGCCAGCGTGCGCGAGCGCAAGGCCGCGCGCGTGAAGCAGGACGATCAGGTGCTCAACTCCGCCGGGATCCGCGAGCTTCGGCGCAAGCCGGTCTACTCCACGCCGAATTCGTATCGCGAAGAATCGCCGCAGGAAGATCCGCGGATCCTCACCGAGTCGCAGCATTGCTACGTCTGCAAGCAGCACTATCTGACCGTCCACCATTTCTACGACCAGTTGTGTCCCGCGTGCGGCGACCTGAATTTCGCAAAGCGCACGGAGCTGGCGGACTTGCGTGGCCGCGTCGCATTGCTGACGGGTGGCCGTGTGAAGATCGGCTATCAGGCCGGACTCAAACTGCTGCGCGCCGGCGCGCGGCTCATCGTCACCACGCGCTTCCCGCGCGACTCCGCGGCGCGCTACGCCCGCGAGGATGATTTCGGCGAATGGGCCGATCGCCTGGAGATCTTCGGACTCGATCTTCGCCACACGCCGAGCGTCGAAGCGTTCTGCCACGAGATGCTGACCACGCGCGACCGGCTCGACTTCATCATCAACAACGCCTGCCAGACCGTGCGTCGTCCGCCCGCGTTCTACGAGCACATGATGGAGTCCGAGACCGCCGCGCTCCACACCCTCTCCGACGCCGAACGCCACCTTCTCGGCAGCTTCGAAGGCTTGCGCGGCTACCGGATGCTCCCCGAGGCGTCGTCGAGCACCACGATGAATCTCGAAGAAGTGACCGGCCTGACGCATTCGGCGCAACTCTCACAAGTGCCTCTTCTACCGGACGATCATGCCCAGGAGCGCGATCTTTTCCCCGAGGGCCGTCTCGATCAGGACCTGCAGCAGGTCGATCTGCGCGGACGCAACTCGTGGCGTTTGCTGATGGCCGAGGTGTCGTCGGTCGAGTTGCTGGAAGTGCAGCTCGTCAATGCCGTCGCACCGTTCATCATCAACGCCCGGCTCAAGCCGCTCATGCTGCGGACCGCGAACCGCGATAAGCACATCGTCAACGTCTCCGCGGTCGAAGGGCAGTTCTACCGCAATCAGAAGACGACCCGCCATCCGCACACGAACATGGCCAAAGCCGCGCTCAACATGATGACGCGCACCGCCGCCGCCGATTACTACACTGACGGCATCCACATGAACAGCGTCGATACCGGATGGGTGACGGACGAAGATCCGGCCGCGCTGGCCGAGCGCAAAACGGCTGTGCACCGCTTTCATCCGCCGCTGGACATCGTCGACGGCGCCGCCCGCATCCTCGATCCGATCATCGCCGGCATCAACACCGGCGAGCACCTGTGGGGACAGTTTCTCAAGGATTACAAACCGGCGGATTGGTAGGTGCGTCGCGGTAGCATGAGGCGCATCAAGGGTCCTCGCATCGCGCGACGTTTCTCCGAGCGCGAGCGGTTCCGTCACTTCACGTCACTTCCGATGGTGCAGCCGCCCCACGCTCCCGTCGACGGCTCTTCCGCGATCACCGCCAGCTTCGCTCCATCGCGATGCCGTACGGTGATCGTGGTCGCGAACCCCTGCTTCGAAGAGAAGTCGAGCTGGTCGAGACGATTCGTCGATGTGAAGGGCTTCTCGTGAGGTACCACGACGGCGAGCGTGAAACGGAGCGTGCCCGATTCGAGCGATGCGAGCTCGCCCTCGATCGGCGCGACGTTCACGCGCACCTCGATCTCGCTGGTCCTCACTCCGTTCGCCAGGGATCCCAGTTTGATCGAGCATGTCACGGGCAGCTCGCCGCGATCGTCGCCTTCACCGCGAGCTGTGGATGTCGCAAGGGCCGTCGCCAGAAGCTCCGCCATGACGCGCGTCGTTGCCAGAGTCGATCCAGTGCCAACCCATTTCTGAGCACTGATGGTCAGTCCGGCGCGCACCGCCCGGATCTCGACATGCCGCAACTTGTCATCCGAGGGCCGGTCCACTTGGTACGTGATGACCACACGTTGATCGAGGTCATCGAGCCGGTTGCCGATCTTCGACGGATCGGTGAGAACGCTTCCACCAGTCGCATCCGCCAGCAGTTTCAGCGGTTCGAGAGGAGCCTTGTTGATGATCGTGTGACCTACATTCTCGCGGACGTTGAAGAAATGGGGTGCGACTGGCTCATGCGTCGCTGCGGCGAAGTGAGTAACCGGGTCTACGATCGACGATGGGGCGTAGGAGAGAACCGTCCACCCTTGCGCGGCCAGAGCCTGAGCGATCTCGTTCTGATGTGTCGAGGCGTTCAGCTCGCGCAACTCCGCTGGCAAGTCTGGGCGCAGGTCCGCATGCAAACCTCGGCGCACGTCCTCGTGATCGATCGGATAAAAGCCGGCGGGGGCGAGATCGAACCCATCGGTAACGAACACCAGCGTGCGCATCGAGTCGCCGGATGCATGCCGAGGGTATCGACTCAGCCAGGCAAACATCGCGTCCTGCTGTGCCCGAAGAATCGTCCACTCCTGACGCGCCGCCTTCCGTGCCAGTGACCGGCGCGTTAATCGATCGTCTCTGTCGCTCGTGTTGCGACCGCCGGTCATGAGCTCCTGCCGAATCCGGATCAGCTCCTCTCTCCCTCGAGCCTCGTTTCCGAGCGTCTCGAAGAGCGAGCGCAGTGCGGATGCGTCCTGCGTTGGACCGAGCAGCGAGTGTGTCGAAGGATCGTCCGTCACCACCTCGACTTCACCCATTGCCACGAGCCTGTCGGCGTGCGGAAGCAGCGACTTGATAGCGAGACGAAGTCCGCCCGTCGTCGACAGGGACTGCTGCAGATAGATGACCACCTGCCGCGGCCGTTCCGGTTTCGCTGACGGTGTTCCAATCGATTCCTTCCTCGCAGGCGTTACCACTGACGGAGCGCCATGGCTGTACGCCACGCCGATGACCCGCTGGCGCTTGCCGTCCTCGATCAACTCGAAGTCGCCCGGCTTCAGGTCACTTGGCAGATTTCCATTCGCGTCGCGAACACTTGCCGACACTTCGATGGCCGTCACGTTGATACGGGTTCCGAAGTTCTGACCGGAACTGGATATCGGGAAGACGATGAGCCCAGCGCAAACCATCGGGACTACACGGCGGAGGGACATGTGAAGTTACATTGAACACCAAGATCACCACAGAGACACAGAGGACACAGAGATAGTGTCTTCAACTCTGTGTCCTCTGTGTCTCTGTGGTTAACTGTAACGTCAATGCAGAAGATCCTCGTCAGCGCCTGCCTGTTGGGCGAGCCGGTCCGCCACAACGGGGCGCACAAACGGTCCGACGATCAGATCCTGCAGCGTTGGATTGAGGAAGGACGCGTCGTCGCCGTCTGCCCGGAGATCGCGGGCGGTCTGCCTGTGTCGCGGCCGGCTGCTGAGATCGTGGGAGGCGAAGACGGATCGAGAGTGCTCGCCGGCGAAGTCACGGTAATCGACTTCAATGGCCGCGACGTCTCCCACCATTTTGTGAGCGGAGCCGGCGTCGCGCTCGGAGCCGCACGCGCCAACAATATCCGCATCGCCATTCTCAAAGAAGGCAGCCCCTCATGCGGCAGCGGCTACACGTACGACGGTACGTTCACCTCCACAAGAGTGCCTAGTCACCAAGGAGTTACTGCGGCGCTGCTCCGGGACAATGGCATCCGCGTCTTCAGCGAGACACAACTCGCAGAAGCGGAAGAGTGCCTGCGGCAGTTCGGATCGAAGTGATCGTAATCGGAAAGTTGCGGCGTATTCTCTAGCTGATGACACCCGTCGCCGATTCCTTCGCTCTCGTGCTCACCGGCGGCGGCGCGCGCGCTGCGTACCAGGTAGGCGTGCTGCGCTGCCTCGCGCGCCATTTGCCGGCGAACGCCTTCGACATCATCACCGGCGTTTCCGCGGGTGCGATCAACGCCGCCTTCGTGGCGTCGCGAAACGCGCCGCTGCCCGCTGTCATCGACGAGCTCTCCGAGGTCTGGCGCACGCTCGAGCTGAAAGACGTGATCCGGATCGATTCCCGCTCGCTCGCGCGCAACGTCTTCGGCTGGGGGACGAAGCTCATCTCGGGCGGAAAGCCGGTCGCTCCGGGCGTCCGCGGACTGGTCGATACGACGCCCCTTCGTCATCTGCTGGAGCGGCTCTTTGCCACGAACGACAAAGGCGAGATTGCCGGCATCGCCGCGAACATCGTCCGCTGTCATCCGCGAGCCGTGTCGGTGACCGCGCTCGATTACACCACCGGCAAGACCGTGACGTGGACTACCGGCTGTGACATCGAGACGTGGTCGCGCCCGCTCCGCCGCAGCCTTGAGCAGCCGCTGACCGTCGATCACATCATGGCCTCGGCCGCGCTGCCGCTCGTCTTTCCCGCGGTTCTGGTGGGAAAGCACTGGTACGGCGACGGCGGCATCCGTCTCTCCGCGCCGCTCTCTCCAGCCCTGCATCTCGGCGCCACGCGCATGCTGGCCATCTCCACGCACTACGAGCCCTCGGCATCCGAAGCCGACGAGCCCCAGATCGCCGGCTATCCGCCGCCAGCCCAGATCCTCGGCCAACTGATGGACGCCATCTTCCTCGACGTGATGGACGAGGACACCGTGCGCCTGCAGCGCTCCAACGAGTTCCTGCGCGACCTCCCGCCTGAGCTTCGGAGAGGTTATCGCCAGGTCGACTTCGCCGTCATTCGCCCGTCGCAGGACATCGGAAAGCTCGCCGCCGAATACGAGCCCGCCCTCCCACGCCCCTTCCGCTTCCTCACCCGCAGCCTCGGCACCCGCGAAACCTCCAACGCCGATTTCATGAGCCTCTTCATGTTCGTCCCCGAATACCTGCAACGCCTGATGGAAATCGGCGAAGCCGACGCGGACGCGAACATCGAAGCGATCAAGAGGGTGGGAACGGGTGCCGTTCAGGCGCCCGGCGTCTCGATGTGATTCTCCGGCCTCGGGTGGTCCTGGGGAGCACGTGTTTCACGCGGAGAGTCTCTCCGCATCTCCGCGACTCCGCGTGAAACGTCTTCGTTTTCTTCTCCTGAATCGGTGCGAATAACTGAAGAGGCATCGCGACTGTCCCGATGAGCCCTCGCAAGTAACCGCTTTTCAACGGTTTGCAGACAGGCAACGAGCGAAGGTCTGACCCTCCTGCTTTCGAGTGTGGCGTGGCGCTGAGCGATTGGGATATGTCAACGCCGTCATCGTTCAAGTGAAATCAACTTGTTTTCAGGCGATTTGGTCTTCTCTGAAGTGAAATCACGTTGTTTTTGGGCGATTTCGTCTTCAGTTAAGTGAAATCAACTTGTTTTCAGGCGATTTCACCTTCGTTTGAGTGAAATCACCTTGTTTTCATGCGATTTCGCCTTCTTTTAAGCGGAATCCACTTGTCGTCCAACGATTTTGCCTTCTTTTAAGTGAAATCGACTTGTCTTCAAGGCAATCCCACCAACGTTGAAGTGAAATCGTCATCTTTCGAGGGCAACGTCTCGTTCTCGATGGCACGCTCATCAAACTTTGAGTGGAAACCAGCCAGATCGTGACGATTCCACAGACGGCGCACCGCGATCGCACGTCACTACAGCGAACCTGCTCTTCTGCGGTGACCTCGCGAAGGCAATTGTCTCTCTTCCGAGATGATCGCTTCGAGAAGGGCTCACCCGTTCGTGGACGCTGGTCCGCAGCACCGGATTCGCTTGCCTGAGATCAGGACTGATCAGGCGACCGATGCGGTGATGTAGTCATGTAACCTTACTGTCGTACGCTCGTCTCAATGATCATGAAACGCTTTGGAATCCCACTCTTCTTTCTGCTGACCATCACCACGGCGTTCGCCTCGAATGAGGTGAACGGCATTGTTGTCGACGCCAGTTCGAAGGCTCTCTCCGGCGCAACGGTTTACGTCTACACCGCGTTTCCCAAAGTCGGCGTGAGCCCGTTCTGTCCTTCGTGCTATCGCGACTGTGGGAAGCACGAGTCGGTCAACGCCGAGGGGAGGTTTCGATTGAAGGCGCTCGACCCCGAGCTTCGGTTCGATCTGTTGGCCGTGGCCGATGGCTACGAGCCGTCGTTGGTCCGCCATGTCGATCCGATGGGCGGTCTGGTCACGATCAAGCTGACTCCCCGCTCCATCGCCGACGCGGACCGGCTGATCGTCGGAGTGGTCGTCGATCCGCACGGCAAGCCGGTCGTCGGTGCGGCGGTCGAGCCCAATGGGTATCGATCCCAGCGCGGCACCGGCTACGGAAACATCCCCGGCGTCGACAAGCTGTCGTTCACCAACGCGAAGGGCGAGTTTGCGCTGCGCATCCCCGCCGCAGACGGGAAGCTCGACGTGCGGGTGACGGCCCGCTCACTCGCTCCTCATATCGAGCGGATGCTCGCGCCAGGTGAATCGCGAACGATCCCGTTGACCGAGGGAGCGACGATCACCGGACGTGTGATGCGAGGCGCCAAACCCGTAGCCGGCGCGCGCGTCGGCTTCATCCAGACCAACAGAGCCTCCAGCGGCTACCTCGGGCGATTCGAGATCGGCACGAACGATGACGGCGTCTTTCTCATGACGAACATGGGCCCGAACCAGACCTACGCCGTCTACGCGGCGATGGAAGGCCTCTCCGGCGGCGCCGCCGTACGGAAGATCGTGAACGTCGCCGGCGACAAGACGACGACGGATGCCGGCACCCTCGCGGTTCAGCCCGGCCGCCGGATCGCCGGAACGGTCGTCGTCCCCGAGGGTGCGACGATCCCGCCGCACACGCAGATCATGCTCAGTCTTACTGTCGACAGCGATTCCCAACGCGTCGAAGTACGCCCCGATGGCACGTTCTCGATCGAAGGCGTTCCCCCGGGAGGCGCAGAGCTCTACGTCCGGATCCCCGGCCTCGAGCTGACCCCCTCGGTGCAGGGGAGGTTCGGCGGCGTTTCGCTGCCACCAGATGGTGATGTTAAAGATGTGCGCGTTGTCTTAGAGCGGGATAAAGGTCGCGAATAGCGTTCGGGCGAGACCGCTGATCTCGACCGGCAGCGGTTGTTGCGAGTCTGGCGAGAGGACCAACTCATTTCGCGCGAAGCGCTTTGGAGTGCGGTGGCGCCAGCCACCGCTTTCTAAGTACGTGATTCAAAGCGGTGGCTGGCGCCACCGCACTCCAGAGTGCTTCGCACAAAACAGTCGGACGCTTAAGTGACGCAGTGAAGCGATCTTGACGACAGCGGCGATGAAAGAGCGTGGCTCACAGCATAGAATGACCTCGCGAAGCGGTTCGCGTACATAATCGCGGGTTCGATGAGTCCTCACGTCTGACCCAAAGGCAAACCCATGAAGAACTGCTGCGCCGTGCTTCTCGCCATCGCTCTCTCATCAACCGCCATCTCTGCCGCCGAGCAGGGCAAGGTAACCGGACAGATGGTGATCAACGGGAAGACCATCAAGCTCACGCACGTCTACGCGTCCGCGGGCCCGAGCCGTTGGGACAAAAAGAAGGTGGAGATCCGCGTCATCCTCTCCGACGTGCCGCTCAGCGATGAGGATCTCGCCAGCGGGAGCAAACGCGAAGCGCTGGCCAACGCCGGCAAGCTACATGCGATGGAACTGATCCTCGCCGATGATCCGATGGGCCACCCAGGCAAGCGCGCGATGTCCAACGACATCTACGATTCCGCCTTCACCACCGCCCAACAGCCGATGCGCCTGAGCGGTCTCGATACGTTCGAGACAAAGACCGACGACGGCAAGATCATCGCCGGCCATCACTTCATGGAATCCCCGCACAAGTTCAGCGACATCGGCAACAACGTCACGTTTCAGGATGACGTGACGTTCACGGCAAAGGTTGCGCCGTAGGTGGTGCGAAGGGAGTGAGTCATCGCAAGCTGAACCCTCAACGGGTTGGGAATCGCCGAAACACGAAGGTCAGACCCATGCGGCAGGCCTGTAGAGTGCGATAATTTCCGCGCCATGGAGATCGTCGGAGAACCGTCATTCGAAGAGGGATTGTTCGAGCTCGCAAAAGAGATTGGCAGAGGCCGTCGATTGAGTCTCCGGCAGTACTTCGAATTACTTGAGTGGGCGACGCTCTTTACGCCACTCCCGGTAGATGGATCTTCTCAAAGCGGTATTGGCTACGAGATAGGGGGGATTCACTACGTCTTGCTTTTCACGCGATCAGAATCTGCCGCCGACGTTGCTGCGGATGACCGTGACTATATGTCCAGGCCAGTGCGAGTGCGGCGACTGCTTGAACGGGTTCCTTCCGGCTGGGGCGTCATCGTCGATCATGGCACCGAAGGCGAGGTGCGGATCTCGCCTGATCGATTGACGGAATTGAAGGAGAGAATTCGAATCGCGCCCGTTCATCAGGAGGCGTCGGATCAGTGGCTCGCGCAAACGAATCAGCAGTTATCGTCTGAGGGAGTAGTTCTGACTGATCGGGCAAACAAAACAAAAGAGCTATGGGCGACACTGAACGGTTTTGAAGTACTACCATTCTCCAAGCGTGCTCGGCGAATCGACTGGTACTTCGCCGTCGTTGCAGATGCCACGCCCAGCGAGGCCGCGGCTCGGTGTGATGAGGTCTGGCGTGGCGAATACGCCGCTCACCCATACTTACATCATCTGAGCGACGACGACATACGCAAGCGCCTTGGTGCGGTTCGTGACAATCTACTATTCGTTGACCGCCAAGCGCTCCCGCACGAGCTCGACGAGCGCGAATGGCGTGAGCTATATGAGCACGTAAGATTCGAGCACGAGGGTCGCGACATCAAGTTTCAAGAGGCTATCCCAATTGCCGAACGGTTGGCGAGGTGGCCGCGCCTAGATCTGGCCCGGGCAGCGTTTCAAGGTTACGGCGTAAAGGAAGGCGATTTCTTCAAATTCGGCAAAGCAGAGCATCTCGAACCAATGTTGAGTGAGGGAAGAGTTAGGATCTTTCCCGCGTCTGCGTGTGATTCTCTACTGACAGTGGCGCAGCGCGATAGCGAATTGAAGCGCTCAATTATCATTGATAGCGACGAGCTGAAGTTTGAACATACGGATAGCGACGGGATTCGACATCCGATCCATTTCACCGGACCCTTGGAAATCTCATCGAAATTTCAAGACTACTACCTGTGGTGTATGTCAACGTCGTTTGATCCACGTCTCTTCGACGACTTCAGGGCCGATAGTTGTCTTATAATTCACGACGGCCAGAAATTCATAGATCGGATGTATGCCGCGATGGCGCAGACATTGCCTGATTGGGATGGCGTCACAGTATTGGTTCACTATTTCGATCCAGTTAGGCCACGCGACGAAGTCGTGTCGCCGTTGCACAAAGACTTCAGCTACGCATATCAGCGCGAATATCGGTTTATTTGGTACGCAACGTCCGACGATAAGATAAGTGAGTTCCTTGAACCGGTGGACCTTTGCTTGGGCGATCTCCGAACGATAGCTTCTGTCCTGAGGTTACAAACGTAGAGTCCCTATAGAGCGCTTCGACGTACCGCCGTCGATGAATTTGAAGACGCAACGACGAGATCACCTTTGCGAAGCAGCGTCGTGCGCGTGCAGGCGCGTCCCCATTTTCACGGTTCGCGTTTCCTTCGCGGCTTCGCGTGACATCGATTCTTACGCGAAGGTTCACTTCTCTCTCTTCGCCAACTCTCCTTCGATCTCGCTCCAGTCGATGCCTTCGTCGGCCATCAGGACGGTGACGTGGAAGACGAGGTCGGCGATTTCGCTGACCATGCGGTCGCGTGTTTCGCTGAGGGCGGCGATGACGACCTCGGTTGCTTCTTCGCCGATTTTCTTGACGATGCGGGCGCGTCCTCCGCTGAAGAGCTTCGCGGTGTAGGAGCCTTCGGGACGTTTCTCGCGGCGGTCGCGCAGAACGTTCATGAGCCGGTCGAGCGTTCGCGGCGGCGTGCCTACGAAACACGATCGTGCGCCGGTGTGGCATGCGGGACCGTTCGGGATGACACTGACGACGAGCGCGTCGCCGTCGCAATCCTCCGTGACAGCGACGACGCGCTGCGTGTTGCCGGAGGTCGCCCCTTTGTGCCACAGCTCGTTGCGCGAACGGCTCCATAGCCACGTCTCGCCGCTCTTCCGTGTGCGATCGAGCGATTCCTGATTCATGTAGGCGAGCGTCAGAACCTCACCCGTTCGCGCGTCCTGGATGACTGCGGGGATGAGGCCGTTGGCGTCGAATTTCAAGTTATTCATCGTGGCTCCTTACTTTCAAAATGGGGTCAGGTCTAACTTTGAAAGTGAGCGAGAAGGGATTGCTTTGGTTTTCGACCAATCGTGGAACTTTCAAATTTAGACCTGACCCCATTTTGAAAGTGACGATTCATCGCACGGGAATCCCCTCACCAGTCAGATAGCGCTTCACATCGCCGATCGACAGCCGCCGGTCGTGAAAAAGCGATGCCGCGAGCACCGCTCTTGCGCCGCCGGATTCGATGGCGTCGCGGAAATGTTCGAGCGCGCCGGCGCCCCCCGACGCGATGACGCTGATGCGGACGACGCTGGTGACTGCGCGCAACAGCTCGATGTCGTACCCGGCGTTCGTTCCATCGCGGTCGACCGACGTGAGCAGGATCTCGCCCGTTCCCAGCTCCTCGGCCTGCCTGCACCACGCCACGGCATCGACGCCCGACGATTCTTTGCCGCTGCGCACCATCGCTTCGAAGTGATCGTTAACGCGTTTGGCGTCGCACGACAGCACCACGGCCTGCACGCCAAATTCGCGCGCGCAATCGGCGATGAGCTGCGGATTGCGAAGCGCGGCGGTGTTGATGGCCACTCGATCAGCGCCCGCACGAAGCAGCGCGCGAAAGTCTTCGATCGTCCGCACGCCGCCGCCGACGGTGAGCGGGATGAAAAGCGACTCGGAGACGCGGTGAACGGTCTCCAGCGCGGTGGTGCGATTGGCGTCGGTGGCGGAGATGTCGAGAATCACGAGCTCGTCGGCGCCTTCCGCTTCGTAGCGCGCCGCGCACTCGACGGGATCGCCGGCATCGCGGATATCGACAAAGTTCACCCCTTTGACAACGCGACCGTCGCGCACATCGAGGCAGGGGATGATGCGCTCCGGGATCGCGTTCGGTGTCGCCACGCGCGCCCGCGCCTCGGCCAGTTGCATGCGGCGATCGAGCAGCGCGCGTCCGATGACGCATGCGCCAACGCTGCGAATGCGGCTCAGCGAAACGACGTCGCCGAGGGTGGAAACGCCGCCCGAGGCGATGATGCGCAGCTTCGTTTGCAGCGATCGGTAGAGCGCGAACGAGGGACCGCGCATGGCGCCGTCTTTGTTGATGTCGGTGATAAGCGCTTCGCCGATCCCGAGCGCCTCGACACGCGCGAGCACCTCGGCCAGCGTGGCCCGCGCGTCGCTCTCCCATCCGTTGACGCGGACGATGCCGTCGCGGACATCGATGGCGGCGATGACGCGATCGGGTCCGAGTGCGTCGACAATCTCGCGCAGGATCGCCGGCGAGTCAGCCGCGACGGTGCCGATCACGATCTTTGCCGCGCCAGCTTCGATCCACGCGCGCGCGTCGGCGAGCGAACGAATTCCGCCGCCGACCTGGACGCGCAAGTCGCGTTTCGCCAGCCGTCGTACAACGTCCAACTCGATCGGACGTCCACTGCGCGACGCTTCGAGGTCGACGAGGTGCAGGCGCGAGCCGCGCGGCACGTCGAGCGAATCGAGAACGGACTCGGGGTCGCCGTAGGCCGTGACCTTCGCAAAGTCGCCGTGCAGCAGACGGACGACTTGCCCGCCGAGGAGATCGAGCGAGGGGATCACGTCCATGAGACGAAGTTCCTCAGGACGCGCAGGCCCGCCGCGGATGATTTTTCAGGATGGAACTGCACGCCGAAGATTCGATCGCGCTGCACCGCCGCGGTGAACGGCCCGCCGTAATCGGCGCGCGCGATCTCGTCCGGCGCATTCGAAGCAGCGTACGAATTGACGAAGTAGAACACGCCGTTCTCGACTCCCTCGAAAAGCGTGCGGTCTCCGCCCTCGGCGCACTGAACACGATTCCATCCGATCTGCGGCACGGGGAGCGAGCCTTCGAACTTGTGCACTTCACCGCGCACTAGTCCAAGTCCGGCCGTCGTTCCCATCTCGTGCGAGACGTCGAAGAGAAGCTGGTGCCCGACGCAGACGCCGAGGAGCGATGCGCCGTTTGCGACCGCAGCGTGAATCGCGCTGTCGATGCGATTCTCCTCCAGCCAGCACATCGCGGCGATGAACGAGCCGACGCCGGGAAGGACGAGCTTCTCGGCGTTGGCGATGGCATCGGGATCGCGCGTCACTTGCAACTCAGCGCCGACCGTGCGGAGAGCCCGCGCGATGTTGGCGACATTCGCCACCGGTGAATCGATGAGGGTCGTGATCATGAGCGTGGTTGGTGGATCGGTTTTGTTTGATTGCAACAGCGGGCGGGACGCCCGCGCTCCCAGGCTGGGACCGCGGGCGTCTCGCCCGCTGTTAGCAAGCGAATAGGCGAACCTAAATGACTCCCTTCGTTGACGGGATGTCCGTCCCCACCACGCTCTTCGCCTCGCGCAGCGCGATCGCGAACGCTTTGAAGATCGACTCGGCGGCGTGGTGTCCGTTGCGGCCGCGGATGAGATCGACGTGAATGTTGCAGGCGCACTTGTTCGCGAACGACTTGAAGAACTCCTCGACGAGCGCGAAGGGAAAATCCTTGTGGATGAGAAGCATTTCGCGGTCGAAGGGAACGTCGAAGACGAGGAACGGGCGGCCGGCGAAGTCGACGACGACGCGCGCGAGGGCTTCGTCCAGCGGCACATAGGCGTGGCCGAAGCGGCGAATGCCGCGCTTGTCGCCGAGGGCTTGAGCGAATGCTTCGCCGAGGACGAGGGCGGTGTCTTCGACGGTGTGGTGATAGTCGATGTGCGTGTCGCCGGTGGAGACGATGTCGAGATCGATGCGGCCATGGCGCGCGATGACGTCGAGCATGTGCGAGAGAAATCCGACCGGCGTCTCGATCTTCGAATGGGTGCCGTCGCCATCGAGGTCGAGCGTGACGGAGACGTTGGTTTCTTTCGTGGTGCGGGTGATGGTTGCTTGTCTCATGGTTAGTTCCTGTTCCGAAGGATGAATGCTGAAGGATGAAGGATGAGCGGCACCTGAGGCCTGCTCATCGACAAGACTCGTCCATCCCTCTGTTCATCCTTCGTCCTTCCGCCTTCATGATTTGTTTCAGCGCTGCCAGAAACGCGTCGTTCTCTGCCGGCGTGCCGACCGACACACGCAGCGCATTCGGCACCGCGGCGCTGACATCGCGAATGAGGATGCCGCCGGCGTGCAGAGCATTGAAGACGTCCTTCACGTTGTGTTGCGTGGTGAAGGCGATGAAATTCGATCGCGAGGGGAACGGCGTCACGCCTTCGATTTTCTTCATCGCCTCGAACATCCGTGCGCGCTCGGCAATCGTCGCTGCGACGTTTCGAGTACGGATCTCGGGATGTTCGAGCGCCGTTGCCGCCACCGCTTCGCTGATGATGTTCAGCGAGTAGGGGAGCTTGACTTTGCGGATCTCGCGGCAGGTCGAGGCGGTCGACGCCAGCCAGCCGACACGCAGCCCGGCCAGCCCCCACGCCTTCGAGAACGTGGAAAACGTGACGAGGCGATCATGCAACGGCGGCATCGTGTCTTCGGCGAAATCGCCGTACGCGCGGTCGAAAAGCACCGTCGCCCCGGTGGCGAGCATCGCGTCGATGCCGCCACCGGGCAGCACGCCGCCGGTCGGATTGTTGGGTGAACAGACGATGACGACGGCGTTGTCGCAGCGATCGATGGCGTGGAGCATCTCGTCGAGCGGCAGCAGTCCCGTCGATGGATCGACGGCGATGGGCAGGGCGATTCCTCCGGCGACTGCGACGAGCTTCTCGTAGAGCGCAAAGGTCGGCTTCGGAAAGACGACCGGCGTGCCCGGGCCGACGAACGTCGGGATCGTGGCGGCGAGCAGTTCGTTCGAGCCGTTGCCGACGAGCACGTTCGCCGTGTCGTATCCGTGCGTTTTCGCCAACGCGCCACGGAGCATCATCGACTCGAAGTCGGGATAAATGTTCCAGTGCCTCGTGGCCATTTCCGCGAGAACCTTTTCCTTGAGCTCCTGCGGAAAGTCGGTAGGGCTCTCGTTCTGATTGAGCTTGATCGCCGCCTCACGCAGCTCCAGCGTGTAGGCGGTCATGGCAGCTACGACGTCGCGAGACATGCGGTCCTCCTGATAGCCATCGATGCGGCGTGTGCGGGCAGCCCTTCGAACGTCGCGATCCTTTCGCCGGCCTCGCTGACCTCGGCCAACTCCTCGGCAGAGATCGAGATGACGTTCGAGCGCTTGACGAAATCGTAGACGCCGAGGGGGGAGAAGAAGCGCGCGCTGCCCGCGGTGGGAAGCACGTGATTTGGTCCAATCACGTAATCGCCGGCCGCCGGCGGCGCGGATGGACCGCAATAGATGGCGCCGCAGTTCTGCACGCGTGCGCCGATCGATGCCGCATCGCGCGCGTGAATCGACAGGTGCTCCGGCGCGATGAGGTCGGTGATGGCGATTGCCTCGTCCATCGATCTGACCACGAACGAGAGCGCGCGCTCGGGCATCTGCGCGGCCAACGACGGCGACGTCGTCAGAAGCACGACCTCGGAATCGGCGCCATGCTCGGCCTGCGCGAGGAGATCGGCGATGACGAACTTGGCGTCGGCGCTGTCATCGGCGATGACGATCAACTCGGTCGGACCAGCCGTCATGTCGATTCCGACTTCGCCGATGAGCCGCATCTTCGCGGCGGTCACGTAGGCGTTGCCCGGGCCGACGATCTTGTCGACGCGAGCGAGGGACTGTGTTCCGAGGGCCGCTGCGGCAACGCCTGCCGCGCCGCCGCAGCGGTAGATCTCGCGGACGCCGAGGCGGTTGCAAACGTAGTGAAGCTCATCGCGATCGGCAGCGGCGGATGTGGTGATGCATACGATCTCCTCGACGCCGGCGATACGCGCAGGAACGGCGGTCATGATCAGCGTCGAGAGGTAGACCGCGCGGCCGCCGGGCACGTAGACGCCGGCGCGGCGGATCGGACGGACGCGGTGCTCGAGGTTGCCGAGGCGATAGGACTGCGGAAGCTGTGGCCGGTGAAACGCTTCGACGCGGTCGATAGCCAGGTCGATCGCGTTCTGCATCTCGGCGGAGATTGTGACTTTGCGCGGCGCGATCTTGATCGCATCAGGTTCGAGTGTCACGCCGTCAAATTTCGCGATCACCGCGGCGACATAGGCATCGCCGCGGGCACGCACGCCGGCGATCATCTCGTCGGCGACTCGCAACGCGTTCTCGTTTGTGGCGCTGCGGCGCTCGAGGATCGCACGCAACGTATCATCGGATTCGGGTGTGTTTGTGGTGAAGACTCGCATGAGTTCTCCGGTCACGATGCCACTCGTGCCGCCTCCTCAATTTTCGCGATCAGCTCCCGAACCATCTTTGGCTCGGTGCGATAGAAGTTCTTTCCGACGATCAGCCGCGGTGAGATCTCGGCCACGACTTCCTGCATTTCCAGTTTGTGAATGCGCACGGTCTCGCCCGTCTCGACGAGATCGACGACATGCGAGGTGAGATTCAGCACGGCGGCCAGTTCGACCGAGCCGCTCAACGGAACGATCTCGGCGTGCACGCCGCGCTGGTCGAGAAACTGGCGCGTGATGCGCGGGTACTTCGTGGCAACTTTCGTCAGCGGCGGCGCGCCCGGTGCCGCAATGAGCATCATCCGGCAGTGGCCGAACGGAAACTCAACCGGCTGATACGCCGTGCATTCGTGCTCGAGAATCTGATCGAGTCCTGCTATGCCCGCGTCAGCGGCGCCGTGCTCGACATAGACCGGCACATCGCCGTCTTTGACGAATATCCATTCGATGCCGCCGCGGTCGAAGACGAGCTTCCTCGTCTTCAGGTCAGTCTCCGACGGGATGTCGTATCCGGCGTCGGCAAGAACGCCGAGCGCCCTTTCCTGAAGCCGTCCTTTTGGTATTGCGATGCGCATGTCGTTCAATCCAGATCGTCGATGGTGAATGTGAATCCGATCGCCGCGGCGCGCTGGCCGAAACGTTCGTAGAGGTTGTCGTACCGTCCGCCCTGCGCAACTTTCGTGCGCGCGCTACCGGCGTAGACGCGAAAGCGCAGGCCGGTGTAGTAGCTGCTGTCTTCGATGTCGTCGAGATGCAGCGTGAAGACCGCGTCGCCGGCCAATGCTTCCTCGATCGCCGAAAGCCTTGCCGCCGCCTCGGGTGCAAACGGTGCGACGTCGCTCAGCGTTGCTTCGCCGGAGATCAGTTTCGCGACGATCGTCTGCAGCGCGGCGGGGACTCCGGCTGTCATCCGCTTTGCCGCAAGCGCTTCGCGCACGGCTCCAGCCTGCGCGATCAGTGCGGCAGCGATCGAGACGTCGTTGTACACGATGGTCGGCTCAGCGGCCGGTTCGTCACGGGGCGCGCGCACGAGATCGGCGGCCAGGCGCAACATGGCTACGTCGGTTTCGATGGAGTCATCGCCGACGATCTCCGCGCCGATCTGGAAGAGCTCGCGGTTCGCGCCAAGCCGGGATGCTTCGACGCGAATGACGTCGCCGCGGTAGAAGAGGCGAAGCGGCAACTCCTCGGGCGCGATCGACGGTGCGAGCGCGCGGGCCAGCATCGGCGTGAAGTCCGAGCGGATGGCGATGAGGTCGCCTTCGCGGTCGACGAAGCGGTAGCTCTGCTTCGCCGTGGCCGGCTCGACGAGCGCGGCATACGGCTCGACATAGTCGATGATCGGCAACACGACTTCGCTGAAGCCGGCGCCCGTCAACGCATCGACGAAGCGCGACTCCATCCGCCGCCGGCGCGCCGTCTCCTCGGCCAGCAGCGGCCGCACACCAGTTGGATATCTCGATTTCGTGGCCATAAAGTCAAAAACCTCTTCTCGAAATCGGAAGAGGTTCAGGTCAGTTGGCTACGTCCTTCGCTGAGCGCCCCTCGTCCGATCGGGGCGCGCACGGCACCCCTAGATATGATGATGATGATGCTGCTGGACGAAGTTGGTGCTCATCGGGTTGGCGAGTGTAGAGACGGGATCGATCGCTGTCAAATTCCTTGGCGGCGATAGCGTTCGAGAGCTATATCTTAGTGTTCCGTTCTCGGTCGTCTGTGGGCGGCATGGTCTTCAGTGCCGTACTTGGGTACCCGTCGTAGTAGATGTCAGCCTCGTACCGTTGCTGCCATTCCGGCCAACTCTCCACAGTCTGCTTTGCGTCTTCCAGAACGCTCCAAAAATCTACGGACTTCGAAGCTTCGTCTGCCATACGAGTCCTTTCTGAGAGGCTGTGCAGTACCGATTATCACTCATCTCCTTCCTGGCCGATGAACTTCTTCAGCTGGTAGAGCGCTTTGGCTTCGAGATCGAGGTAGCTCATCGGAAGCATCTCCACTTTTGGTAGCGATGTTTTTGGATCCCAGAGGATTCGCTCACCGGTACTCTTCGTTTTTCGATCTCGTGGGATTCCGGCAGTAGTTGTGATCGAAAAAAGATCGACGAAACGATGTGGACCGATGCCGAGAAAAGGCTCAAAGCGGACGACGTGCACCGCTCCGCAGTCGCTTGTTCCGCAGTTCGGAAGCGTGGTGTCGTCGTAGGCCACGATTGCATCACGATGCAATGCAAGCGCCCGGCTCTTTGGGTAAGGCTCGATGTAAACAACTCGCTCGATGCCTGCGGTGATGATGAGCCGCGCACACTCGTGACAGGGGAACGTTGTTGTGTAGAGCGTGGCGGCGCGCACGCTCGAGCCGACGCGTGCCGCTGCCAATACTGCCTCCATTTCGGCGTGCGTTGTTCGGCCAAACTCAAGGAGGTTCATAACGCGAGATTTCCTGAACGCTCTCCGAGCCTCCTCCAGTTCGGGCTTCGATGCCTTAGCAAACCATCCGGCGTCGCCGGCGGTGTGAAGGATCTCCGCGATCATCTGGTCAGCGTGCTCGTTGACCGAATCCCTATCAGCTCGAATGTCGCGATGATCGTAGTGCTCACCGGCTCGATACAACCCTCCGCCACCCTTTGGCACATCGTTCCAGCCGATCCCGAGGACCTCTTGTGTTTGCGAAGTTAGGACAGCTCCGACCTGCCGGCCGAGCGCGCCTGACGCCAGAGACGCTGCGAATGCCTGATACATCAACTGTTCCTCGGCCGTAGGTGTCTCTCCGAGGTCGCCCAGGATGAGACGGAGGAAGCGATGAATCTGATCGAATAGAGTCCCTTTGTCGTTGGACATGACGAACAGATCGCACAACTGGAAGACATCTCGTAGCCGTTGGCCGAACTCGTCCCATTCCTCGTCTTCGTCGCGTTTTGCCAGCGCTTCCGCTTCTACGCGGTCATTCTCGAAGTGCGGTGAGGCTGACGTTTCAGAATGCGATTCAGCGATCAGCTTGGCCAACTCCTCCACTCGTGTCGGCCGGTTCACGTTGACGCCGATGAGAAAAGAAGCCTGGTCCGTAGACGCGGCGGAGAAGATTGACCTCTTCCGGCCGTTTTAGGGATCGCAAGATGTACGCGCGTCGGGCCGGCTTACCACCCGCGCGCTTCCGTCGCCCCCGAACCTCGGCGATCGCAGCGGAGGCGAGAGCGGCCGGATCCGAACAGAGCCGTCGTATGGCGTTACCAGCATCCATGTACGACGCGATCCGTTTTTCCTCCGGCTTCTCTAACAGTTCGATCGCCGTTCCGTCGCTGAGTGTCAGCGTCCGCTTCCTCGCGATCTTGCTGATCAAACTGCTTACGCTGATTTCCTCGACCTCGATGTACTCACACTTCTTAAGCGCGTCGGCGAGCGATCGGCTGATCTGTGGGAGATTGGCCCCGACTGGTCCAGCCAATGCGAATACCAGCTCAAGCTCTCGTGCCGCGATGTCTTCTTGAGTGTCCGTCATCCTCGACCTCCACTTTCTTCATCAACCCACGGTGGCAGAACCGACCTCCCATTTCCTTCTCTTTTGTATCCCACTCTTTGCGCTGCCGGTGGATGTAGAGCGCTCCTTCGATCCGTCCTCAATCTACCGACCGCGAGATCGCCTAATCACGCGGCCACGCACGCGCGACCGCATCTACAATGCGCCCCATGACACTCGACGAACAACTCGACTTTCTCGGCAAGGGGACGGTCGACTTTATCGAACGCAAAGATCTGAAGACCAAGCTCGGACGCGGGAAACCGCTCACGATCAAGGTCGGTTTCGATCCGACGGCTCCCGATATTCACCTCGGGCACACGGTCGTGATCCGGAAGATGAAGCACTTCCAGCAGCTCGGGCATCGCGTGATTTTTCTGATCGGCGATTTCACGGGACTCATCGGCGATCCTACCGGCAAGAAGGCGACGCGGCCCGCGCTCTCGAAAGAGGAAGTTCTCGAGAACGCGGAGACGTACAAGCAGCAGGTCTTCAAGATTCTCGATCCGAAGACGACGGAGATCCGCTTCAATTCCGAGTGGCTCGGCGCGCTTGGCGCGGAGGGGATGGTCCGTCTGGCGGCGAAGTACACGCTGGCGCGCATCCTGGAGCGTGATGACTTCCGCAAGCGATTCGACGCGCATCAGCCGATCGCCATTCACGAACTTCTCTACCCGCTGGCGCAGGGTTACGACTCGGTCGCGCTCAAGTGCGACGTCGAGATGGGCGGTACCGATCAGCTCTTCAATCTGCTGGTCGGCCGCGACCTGATGCGCGAGTACGGCCTCGAGCCGCAGGTCGTCATCACGATGCCGCTGCTCGAAGGGCTCGACGGCATCGAGAAGATGTCGAAGTCGCTCGGCAACTACATCGGCATCAACGAGGATCCAGGCTCGATCTTCGGGAAGGTGATGTCGATCTCCGACGATCTGATGTGGAAGTACTACACGCTCTGCACCGATTTGACGCCTGCGGCGATCGCGGAGAAACGCGCTGCGGTCGAATCTGGCTCGCTGCATCCGATGGAGGCCAAGCGCGAGCTGGCCAAGTCGATCATTCGCGATTTTCACGATGCCGAAGCCGCCGAAGCCGCCGAAGCGGAGTTCCGAAGAGTGTTCAGCGAGAAACAGGCACCCGCCGACATCGAGGAAAGAACGCTGCCCGCCACGGCCGAGCCGCAGTTGCTGTCGAAGATCATCGTCCAGGCCGGCCTCTCGGAGTCGAACAAAGACGCGCAGCGTGTAATCGCGCAGGGCGGTGTGCTCGTCGACGATGCCAAGGTGAGCGACCCGCGCGCGACGCTCGATGCTTCGAGCGGAAAATCGTACGTGCTGAAGGTCGGAAAGCGGCGGTTCGCGAAGATCACGTTCGGGTGAAGTCTTTTGAACCACAAGACACAGAGAACGCAGAGATTCCTCTGTGACCTCTGTGACTCTGTGGTGCTTGGTTTTGACAACAAAAGAGGGACGAAGGCGCGTGCCCTCGTCCCTGACCTCAAAAACCTCTGAATTACCGAAGATTGACCGGGATCGTGATGATCTCCGTCGAGCCATCGGCCGTCACACGAAGCGTGATGGTTGTGCTCGTGCCGGACAAGGCTGCACTCGGCGTCCAGAGGATGCCGCCGTGCGTGTCGACGAGTTTCAAGTCGCTCGGGGGATTGACCAGCTCGAACGTCGCGCCGGTCGACGAGATGACGACGACGCGGAAGCCGATGGGCCACGATCCGGTCTGGACGTCGATTGCGCGGTCCAGCACGCCGTCATGATTGGCGTCCGCGACGTCGATCGCTGCGTTGTTGCCGAATGAGACGCCGGCAAAGTTGATGCGGAGATCGGGACGGACGAGGAGGCCCGGGACGAAGGTCGGATCGCCGGAGGCGTTGTTGATGGCGCTGCCGTATGCCAGTGCGCGTCCCTGCGTGACCACTGCGTGAACGGTGTCGCTGTCCTGCGGGCTGGAGTTGAGGAAGGTTGTGATCCCGTCGTTGTATTGGTTCTGGGCGCCGGCCGCATAGATGACCGTCTTCGATGTGGCGACGCTGCCATCGGCGCGCAGAAGGTCCCACTGTACGGTCGCTGCGGTGACGGCGTAGACGCCGAAGTTGAAGCGGGCATCGGCTTCCGAGGAAGGTGCGCCGAGGACGATGGTGTTGCCGGCAGCGGGCGCGGTTGCCGCGTCGATGGCGGGAATGTCCTGGCCGAATTCGCCGCCCGAGGTCTTGTTGAATGTGCGCGAGGCGATGGTGAGCTTCTGTGCGAACGCGCTGTCGAACGTGATCTCGATTGCGCCGGTTGCACTCTCGCGTCCGAAGCGGGTCGCGATGACGTCGGCGATGGCGACGGTGGCGCGCGGCGCGACAACGACGGTCGACGTGCCTGCCGCGCCGATCGCGTCATGGAACGTGAGCGTTGCGGTGACCGGGCTCGCGCTGGTGTTGTGGAGCGTCAGCTCCGTTTGCCAGTGACTGCCGTTGGCGCCGGGGCCCGTGCCGGAAGCAGGAACGATCAGTGTGGTGGCGCTGACGGCGAGTGGAAGAAGTGCTGCGATGGTGGTGGTGAGGATGCGTTTGATATTCATTGGATTCTCCTTCGTAGTTGCGCTCTGGTACGCCGATACGAAAAAGAACGTCTATAAAATTGTGCGATGAAAGCATCAGAATCAGTGCATGTAAAGAGATACGAAAAACGCACACGCGCAACCGCTCCGTGCGGCTGCAATCGTGTGCGTTGTGCGTGCTTGATACGATTGTTGTACGTAGAACGTTGGGAGTCGGGGGTCGGGGGTCGGAGCGCAGATGCTTTTCGTGCTCGACGCGTTAGGCCGAAGCTTGATGATCAGACTGATACATTCAGATGGATTCGCTCTCCTTCAGTTCAAAGCCGTTATCTCCGACCCCCGACCCCCGCCGCTCTCCGACCCCCTCACCACCCGATATACTCCGCCGCCATGCCAGTTCCGCTCCTCGATCTGAAGTTGCAGTACGCCACGATTCGCGATGAAGTGCTCCGCGTTACCAGCGAGGTCTACGACTCGCAGTACTTCATCCTCGGCAAGCGCGTCGATGATTTCGAGCGCGATTTCGCCGCCTATTGCCACAGCCGCTACGCCGTCGGCGTCTCCTCCGGCACCGACGCGCTGCTCATCGCGCTCATGGTTCTCAGCGTTGGTCCCGGCGACGAGGTCATCGTCCCTGCCTACTCCTTCTTCGCGACCGCCGGGGTCGTCGACCGGCTCGGCGCGATTCCGGTCTTCGCCGACGTCGCTCTCGACGACTACAACATCGACCCGGCGAAGATCGAGGCGCTGATCACGCCGGCGACGAAGGCGATCATGCCGGTGCATCTCTATGGGCAATGTGCGGCGATGGATGAGATCAATCGCATCGCAGCGAAGCACAAGCTGCCGGTGATCGAGGATGCCGCGCAGGCTGTCGGCGCCGAGTATGACGGCCGCCGCGCCGGGGTGCTCGGCACGATGGCCGCGTTCTCGTTCTTCCCATCCAAGAACCTCGGCGCGTTCGGAGACGCTGGCGCCGTGACCTGCGAAGACGAAGCGACGTACGAGCGGCTCATCGACTTCCGCGTCCATGGGATGCGTCCCAAGTATTACCACCGTTACGTCGGCGGGAACTTCCGCATCGACGCGCTGCAGGCGGCGATTCTCCACGTGAAGCTCGCGCATCTCGATTCGTGGGCGGAAGGGCGGCGGCGCAATGCGGCGGCGTATGCGGAGCTCTTCGCCGATACCGCGCTCGGCGACCGCGTGATTTTGCCGCGGGAGCTGCCGCGCCGCCGCCACGTCTACAACCAGTACGTGATCCGCTTCACGGATGGCGGCGATACACGTGACCGCGTCATGAGTCATCTCAAAAGTGTCGCGATCGGCTGCGACATCTACTACCCGCTGACGTTGCCGCAGCAGGAATGCTTCAAAGACAACCTCTCGGCTGGCGGACAGTTCCCGAGCTCCGATCTCGCGGCGGCGCAGACACTGGCGATTCCCGTTTTCCCGGAGTTGACGAAGGATCAGATGGCGGAGGTGGTGCGGGAGATCGGGAAGGCTCTGAATTGAGTTAGCTCTTGGGAGTCGCTTGTCGGGGGTCGGGAGTCGTAGAGAAGAATCGAATCTCCGACACCCGGCCTCCGAAGTGCGACCCCGGGAACATCTTCATAACTAATGATCCCTCTCCGCCACACCCTCCCATTGCGCACGACACCGGTCGTGAATCGCGCCCTCGTCATCGCCAACGGACTCGTTTTCCTGACGCAGCTTTTTCTGGGATCGCGTACGGAAACGCTCATCAACCTCTTCGGATTCGTTCCGGTGCGGTTCCTCCATCCGGCGGCGTACGGCTACTCGATCTTCGAAGTGACGCTGACGCTGGTGACGTCCCTTTTCCTGCACGGCGGGTTCGTCCACCTGATCGGCAACATGATCTACCTCTGGGTCTTCGGAGGAGCCGTCGAGGATGCGCTCGGGCACACGCGCTACTTAGCCTTCTTCGTGATTTGCGGCGTAATCGGGAGTCTCACGCACGCGTTGCTGTTTCCGCACTCCAGCGTGCCGTCGATCGGTGCCTCGGGAAGCATCGCCGGCATCCTCGGCGCGTTTCTCGTGCTTCGTCCCCGCGCTCGCATCGTCACCCTGCTGCCTCTGGTCGTGTATTGGGCGATGGTCGAGATTCGCGCCGTCGTTTTCCTGCCGATCTGGTTCGCCATGCAGTTCTTCAACGGATTCCTCTCGATTGCCGCGGCGCACCGCACGCAGGAAGTCGCGGGAATCGCCTGGTGGGCGCACGTCGGCGGATTTCTGTTCGGCGCGCTGGTCGGATTGATCGCGCGGCGGGGGCAGCGGGAACGTGTGACACCATATGCAGCCGAAGGAGAGGCTTCTTGAAAAAAGGGATCATTCTTGCCGGCGGTTCGGGCACGCGGCTCTATCCGATGACGTCGGCGATGTCGAAGCAGTTGTTGCCCGTGTACGACAAACCGATGATTTATTACCCGCTGACGACGCTCATGCTCGCCGGCATCACGGACTTTCTGATCATTACGACGCCGGAGGATCAGTCCAGCTTTCAGAGGCTGCTCGGCTCCGGGTCGCAGTGGGGCGTGCGGCTCGAATATGCCGCGCAGCCGAATCCGGGCGGTTTGGCGCAGGCGTTCTTGATCGGCCGCGATTTCGTGGCCGGCGAGCCGAGTTGCCTGATCCTCGGCGACAACATCTTCTATGGTCATGGTCTCCCCGACTCACTGCGGCGTGCCGCCGCGAGTGAGCGCGGTGCGACGGTCTTTGTGTACCGCGTGAACGATCCGGAGCGCTACGGCGTGGCGGAGTTCGACGACCACGGAAAGGCCATCAGCATCGAAGAAAAGCCTGCGAAGCCGCGCTCCAACTTCGCCGTGACGGGACTCTATTTTTACGACGAGCGCGTCTGCGACTTCGCCGCGAACCTCGCGCCGTCGCCACGCGGCGAACTGGAGATCACCGATCTGAATCGTGTCTATCTCGAGCTCGGCGAACTGAGCGTGGAGCAATTCGGCCGCGGATTTGCCTGGTTCGACACGGGAACGCAGGAGTCGCTGCTCCAGGCCGCGAACTTCGTCGAGACGGTCGAGTTGCGCCAGGGGCTGAAGATCGCCTGCCCCGAAGAAGTTGCGTACCACCTCGGCCTGATCGACGCCCAGCAGCTTCGTCAACTGGCCTCGAAACTGGCCAAGAGCTCGTACGGCCGCTACCTCGTTGGCCTGATCGAGGAGCAGGAGCAGCGCGCCGCCCGCGCCGCGGCGGCCACATGACGAAGCACGTTTTGATCACCGGCGGCGCGGGCTTCATCGGATCGAATCTGGCCGATGCCTACGTCGCTCGCGGATGGCGCGTCACGATCGTCGACAACCTCTCGACCGGCGACCGGCGGAATCTCAATCCGAATGCGGAGTTTCACGAGATCGACATTCGCGACGCCGCGGCCGGCGATCTCATTCGGAGGCTGAAGCCCGACGTCATCAGCCACCACGCTGCGCAGATGGACGTGCGCAAGTCAGTGAAGGACCCGGCGGCCGATGCGGACGTCAACGTCGTCGGGACGTTGCGTCTGCTCGAAGCCGCCGCGGACGCCGGCGTGAAACGCGTCGTCTTTGCATCGACCGGTGGCGCGATCTACGGCGAGCCGGTCGAGGTGCCGCAACCGGAGACGCATCCGACGGAGCCTCTCTCGCCCTACGGCTGCGCGAAGCTCGCGATCGAACACTACCTGCACTACTTCCGCGTCGTGCACGGCTTGTCGTCCGCCGCTCTGCGCTACGCCAATGTCTACGGCCCGCGGCAGAACGCGCATGGAGAGGCAGGCGTCGTCGCCATCTTCGCGAAGCGCATGCTCAACGGGCAGACGGTCACGATCAACGGCAGCGGCGAGCAGACGCGCGACTTCATCTACGTCGGCGACGTCGTCGCGGCGAACCTCGCGGCATCCGAGTCCGATTGGCAGGGGGAGTACAACGTCGGTACCGGGGTCGAGACCTCGATCAATGCGTTGTTCCAGACGCTGGCTTCGATTGCAGGACTCTCCATTCCTGCCGAATACGCACCCGCGAAAGCAGGGGAGCAGATGCGGAGCGTCCTCGATGGCCGGCGCCTCCGTGCACTGGCGGTGCTGCCGGAACCGGTGAGGCTGCGCGATGGGTTGAACACGACTTTCGACTGGTTTCGAAAGATCTCGTGGTAGACGGGGGCTGAATACCCAAACGCAGCGGCTGATCGTCCGGAAGGTTCAGCTTCCCGCCTCGGCAACCGCTCCTTCCTCGTATCCCTCTTCTGCTTCTTCCTCCCGCACGCGGTTGTGCAGAAGGCAGGCGATGACCGTGATCGGAAAGGCGATGAGCAGCACGAGGACGCCGTAGAGCATGAGGCGCTGCGCACTGAATGCCGTCTCCGTGCGAGAGACTGGCGTGTCGGTAACGGCATAGATCTGGGTCGACGGATTCGTATTGCGCGAGACCACCTGATAGATCTCGTTCATCTTGAGGATGAGCAGGCGCACTTCCTCGACGGACTGTACGATCTGGCGCTGAACAACGGCCGGATCGCTCCGCTGCGTTGCCACGGCTGAATTGCGCACCTCATTCAGGATCTGGGTGTCGTAGGCGACCGCTTGCTGCAGCGGAATCATTTTCGTCGTCGCCAGGCGGTAGTCATTCACGAGACGTTGCCGGTACTGCGTGTCGGCCGACTGTGTGGTCAGTGTGAGGAGGCGGTCGATGAAGCTGTCGCTCAGTTGCGGCATGACCGTCTCCCCGGTTGGGCGCGCAACTGCCGTTCTTCCGGTCGTGCCGGTGCCGGCTGACGCCATCGATTCGCCTCGCTGCTCCGTGTAAACGGCCAGCGCTTGCCTGATGACGTCGGCCTCGCTTTGCCGCGCCTGCAAAAGGCGCTGGTCATAGGCGAGCTGATTCTCGAGGAAGCGGATCGTCAGCGCCGGGTTCGCGATCAGGCCGCTGTTTCGCACCAGTCCGACCAGCGGTTCGAAACGGAATCGGACGATCTCCTCGAGCCGGAACTGGATCTCGTCCAGAGAGAGATGATCGCGTGTCCGCGCCAGATCGGCTCCCGGCATTTTCTGCAGGTCGCCGACATTGTCGATGATGCGAAACACCTTCGAGCGCAAGACCTGAATCCTGGTGATGTAGTCGTCTGGCTCGACGGACGGAACTTCCAGAATCTGCGGCGACAACACGGAGACGCGGTAGTCGAGCGCGTGTTGCTCGTTGATCGCAAACTGCGCCCAAGTCGCCAGCGTGTCACTCAGGACTTTGTGGATCAGCGTTTCGGGCATCCCGCGGTCGAAGCCTCGCAGGTAGTTGATCGAGTATTCGTTCTTGGCCAGACTGGCGCGCTTCATCTCGAAATCGTTTTCGATGCGCTCGCGGTCGATCGGACTCAGTTTCGGATCGGCGAGGCGCGACTGGAATTGCGCCGAAAGCAGTTCGTAGGCCGGGTTCGATTCGAGGATCACAATCGACTTGCTGAAATTGCCGAAATTCGTGAACCGCTCGAGGTGATTGTCGTCGAACACTTTTACGAGAACGGGTGCACTTACGATTTCCGAAGGGGAGAACCGGAGCCCGTTCGGGAACTGTCTGCGCTCCGCTCCCTCGAAATCCAGACGAAAGGACAGGCTGGTGGTTTTGAGCGTCGGAGCGAAAAGATAGAGGGCGATGGCCACGATCGAATACGCAATGGTGACGCCGGCCATCGACAGCACAATCACCACGCCGTAGGCGCGTAGCGTGTGAAAAAGATGGCTGAATGAGATCGGGGTTTCGGGTTCGAGAGGGAGCTCTCGTTCCCCATAGACGCTATGAGTATTTGGCACTGAAATTGGCTCCTGACTGGTGGGATAGAATGTCAGCGCAGCACGCGCTCGTCAAGCATGCTCGGCTGCCTCCTTCGTAAATGGATTCGCTCTCACACCTCCCGTTCGCTTCGCAGTTCGCCGTCCACTGCTGCACTTAGTTAGTTAGCCTGCATGTGCGGAATCGCTGGTTTTGTCTCCTTCGACGGTGAGAGAAGCGCGGAGAACCTCCGCGCGACTGCCGAGGGGATGGCAGCGCGCCTCGTGCACCGCGGTCCGGATGATGAGGGGACGTGGGTCGATGCCGCCGCGGGAGTCGCTCTCGGATTTCGCCGTCTGCGCATCATCGACCTGACCCAAGCCGGCGCGCAGCCGATGACCTCGGCGAGCGGCCGTTACGTGATCGTCTTCAACGGCGAGGTCTACAACTTCGAGCGGCTGCGCGAAGAATTGCAGCGCGCGGACGCCGCGCCGGCCTGGCGTGGGCACTCCGATACCGAAGTCATGCTGGCTTGCTTCGAAGCGTGGGGTGTCCGAAAGGCCGTTGGCCGTTTCATCGGCATGTTCGCCTTTGCCGTCTGGGACCGACAGGAGCGCTCCCTGATCCTCGGGCGCGACCGCGCCGGCGTCAAGCCGTTGTATGTGGCAGGTGAAGGAAGAAATCTTCTGTTCGCGTCGCAAATCGATGCCCTTGCCGCGCATCCCGATTTCACGATGGCGATCGACCGAGGAGCTGCGGCGCTTTACGCTCGGCTCGGGTATGTGCCCGCTCCGTTTTCGATCGCGCGCGGCGTGCAGAAGATCCGGCCGGGAGCGCTGCTCGTCGTAAAGGAAGACGGAACCAGGACGGAAGAGCAGTATTGGTCGCCAGCGGATGTCGCCGAGTCATCGGCCGCTTTTCAGGGGAGTGAGGACGACGCCCTCTCGGCGCTCGATGCTCTCTTGCGAGACTCCGTTTCTCTTCGCATGATCGCGGACGTTCCGGTCGGCATTTTCCTCAGCGGCGGCATCGACTCCGCGCTGGTCGCGGCGATGGCGCAGCGAGGCGCTTCGGCTCCGGTGAAGACGTTCACGATCGGCTTCGACGACCGGCAACTCGATGAATCTGCCGCTGCTGCGCGCGTCGCCGCACACCTTGGCACCTGCCACGAGGAGCTGCGCGTCGATGAGCGGGCGCTCCTCGACGCGGTACCCCTGATGCCCCGGATTTACGACGAGCCGCTCGCCGACACGTCCGCCATTCCGACGTATCTCGTCGCCCGGCTGGCGCGCCCGCACGTGACGGTCGCCCTTTCGGGCGACGGCGGCGACGAGTTGTTCGGCGGCTACCATCGTTATTTTCTGGGCCGGAAGATGTGGCGGCCAATCGATCGCGTTCCCCGTCCCCTGCGCATCCCGATTGGATTCGTGCTTGGCGCGGCGGGCTTCGCCAGCGAGCGCATTCGTCGTTACGGTGCAGCCTTCCGTGCACGTGACGCGATCGTGTTTCATGCCGCTGCTCTTCTCGATGAAAGGCTGACGATCGGCGACGCTCCCGCGCTGCCCTTCGCGCTGAATCAGCCTTCGGCGTGGCCACGCCTGCGCGATGTCACCGAACTGCAGATGTATCTCGACTTCGTCTCGTTCCTTCCGGACGACATCCTGATGAAGGTCGACCGCGCCACGATGGCGGTAAGTCTGGAGTCGCGCGAGCCTCTCCTCGATCATCGCCTGATCGAATTCGCATGGTCGCTCCCGGTAACGATGAAGGTCAGGGAACGCACCGGGAAATGGATACTTCGCCGGCTCCTGCAGCGGTACGTGCCCGAATCGCTCATCGGTGCGGAAAAGCGCGGCTTCGGTCTGCCGATCGCTCACTGGCTTCGCACGGCGCTGCGCGATTGGGTCGAAGCGAACCTGCCACGCGATGACGACTATTTCGATCGGCGCACGGTGCAGCGTTTCTGGAAGCGTCACCTGGCGGGCGAGAATCATGAGGGGTTGATCTGGCGCGTCGTCATGTTCGAAGCCTGGCGCCGCACTCGCGCTTTGTGAGGGAATTTCGCGCACGCGCCGCGCCGTCGTAAGGCGCGCATGCCCATCCTGCGCAGGGAGAGCGAGATCTTTCCGGCCGATCTCTTCTCGATACCGGCAGGCGGACCGTGGACGATCGTCCATGTCCGCAGCCGTCAGGAAAAGGCGGTGGCGCGTCTCTTCAAGGAACGGAAGCAGCCGTTCTACCTGCCTCAGATCGAGAAACAGGTTCGCCGCGATGGTCGGACGTTCAAGTCCTTCATCCCACTCTTCGGCGGCTACCTGTTCATCCGGTTGACTGACGAAACGCGGCAGACGCTCTGGTCGACGAAGGCGGTCGTGCGGATGATTCAGGTCGACGATCAGGAGTTGCTGGATGGGGAGTTGCGGCAGATTCGTGCATTGCAGGAAGCAGGCGCGATCCTCGTCGCGCATCCGGAGATCGCGGCAGGAGATGCCGTACGAATCGCCGACGGCGTTTTTCAGGGTTACATGGGGACCGTCGTCAGGGAGCTCGACGCCACGCGGCTCGTCGTCTCGATTACGGCGCTGAACAAGTCGGTCATCGCCGAGTTTCCGCGCGAGAGTGTTGTCCCGGCTCGCGCCGCGAGACGGTAGCGTCAAGATCGAATGCCGTACCAAGGCAATGTGCTCATTGCTCCGAATGCGTGGCGTGTTGCGGAAGGAATCGATCGCGGTCCCAGGGAGGCTTTTCTTTCGGTGGAATTGGCTCGCCGAAACTGCTCTGCCAATGCTGGCGCATGTCCTCGTCGGCGTAGTAGCGAAGATAGATGTCGTTGTCCTCCTCGCTGCAACCGCCGATCGGACTGATGTGCCAACCGCCATCGGATCCGGCAGCGGGAAGAATCGTCTCCTCACATAGCGCGTCGGTGACGAGGAAGCGATAGAGCTCGCGGTCGCTCATGTGATCCGTCGAGTCGAGATACATTCCGATCGAAGCCATGGCGTTGACGATTTCCCATAGTTTCACGCGAAGGGACTCATCATCGAGAGTGGCCCCGTCAGGAGCCGTAATGCCTTTGGTGCGCAGAACGTCGATGGGGCGTTCTCCTTCTTCTTCGCCGTCGAAGAATCGGTCCAGCCGTTCGAGCTCCGCGATCGGATCGTGTGCATCAGACATGTCGTCGCCTCCGTGTGCCGAGGCTTCCTCGGGACGATAAGAGTGTCAAGTTCTTCTACTGCCTGTGGAATGGGGAGTGGGGAGTCGGAGAGAGTGATTCATCTCCGCGCGTGGACTCACGCCGAGACCCAGGATGAGCCGGCTTCTTTCTCCGACAGCCGACCCCTCGCGGCCCTGGACCCGCATGCCAGGCGTGCTGTCGGGTTGATCGACCAAGAATCGTGTTCCTACAGCACGCCAGACGCGTCAGCTCGCCGGATAAGCGCGACAACACCACCAATTCACGCGACAGCTCGTCGGATGTACGCGAGAACACGACAGATGCACGCGACAACACGCCGCATGAACGCGACAGCTCGCCGGATTAACGCGATTTTCGCGCCGATAAACGTGATCCATCTGTCGTGCTGTCGCGTTTATCGGGCGAGCTGACGCGTTCACCTGTCGTGCTGTCGCGTTTGTCGGGCGAGCGGACGCGTTTCATCTGTCGTGTCGTCGCGTTTATCCGGCGTGTTGTCGCGTTTATCGGGCGAGCGGACGCGTTCACCCTGCGTGCTGACGCGTTCATCTGTCGTGCTGTCGCGTTATTCCGGTGTGCTGACGCGTTCATCTGTCGTGCAGTCGCGTTTTTCCGGCGTGCGGTCGCGTTCAACCGCCGTGTTTTCGTGTTTATCCGCCGAAAAACGCGTTCATCCACCATGCTGTCGTGTTCAACCGGCGTGCTGTCGCGCTTTATCCAGCGAAAGACGCGTTTATCCGCGGAGAATCGTGTTTGAGTGTCACCGAAACGAGACGCGTTGACCTCCGTGCACGCCGCTCCTCCCGTTCGCCGCGGTTTTCCGGCGGGCGGGCAAGATTCATCTTCCGCTTGCATCATTCGTTGCGGACTCGAACCGGAGGCCGCCGGTGCGACGATAACCATCGACCGTGCATGAGCTTGCAAACGATGTGGTCGCACGACCGACCGGGTACTCCCCATCGACGCTCCGCCTCCGGACGCGTGGCGAGCGAATCGATCCCGCGCTGGCAGAGCCATTGCGAAGGGATGCCTGTCGCCACCGCTCGCAGTACCGATTGGAGATCGCATCATGACTCGCTGGTTCTCGGCCCTCGCCTTCGCCTTCCTCCTTTTGTCTGCCTGCGTGACCTCGACGCCTAACCATCAAGTGGGCGCTCCCGATCCGGGGACGAATCCTCAGTTCAGCGGTGACGCCAGGCCGGTCAGCGATCCGCATGTCAGCGGCGATCTCAATCCGGTCGCCGATGCGACTGGCGTCGGCGCGGTCGATGAAGCGGCGCGGGAGTCGCGGGAAAAGGCGGAGGCCGGCGCGCGGACCGGACGCCGCGTCGGCGTTGTGGCCGGAGCTCTCGCTGCCGTGTTGGGTGGACCGCACAATGACTCGGTGGAGGGAATGGTCGGCCGCTACATCATCACGCGGGACGCAGCCACCTTGGCCGGTGCGATCATCGGCGGAGTGAAGGGCGGGAAGGAAGGGGCGCAGCGCGGATCTGAGCTCGATCTGCAGTTTGCCGCGCTGAAGAAGATCGACGGCCTCAAGGTGAGCCGGCCGGCGCCTGATCGCATCGACGTCTACATGGAGACGGTGCCGAGTCACGAAACGCTCGCCGCCATCGCCGGGGTCTTTGCCGGACACGAGCAACGCTCGATCGACATCGAAGCAGCCGATCCCATTCCCCTCGATCTTCGCGACGCCCTCATCGACCTCGGCGTCCCCGAATCGAGCATCAGCGTGCAGCGCAACGACGACCTCAAGGGAGCCCTCATCAGGGTTCGGTATCTCTATTAGGCATCAGCGGAAGGGGTCAGGTCGAAACCGAAACTGACGACGGCGTGCATCGATCGGAATGTTCGTAGCGAGGCATCGTCAGTTTCGGTTTCGACCTGACCCCTTCCGCAATGGCATGATGAACGTGCATGCCTGCCGATACACGATCCGATCGCAGCAACGTTCTTGAAGCCTCGGAGCTGAACCTCATGCACGCCTGGTGGCGTGCTGCGAACTACCTCTCCGTCGGCCAGATCTACCTGCTCGCCAATCCGTTGCTTCGTGAACCGCTGCTGCTGGAACACACGAAGCCGCGGCTTCTCGGACATTGGGGGACGACGCCGGGGCTCAACTTCATTTACGTGCATCTCAATCGCGTCATCAAGGCCCGCGATCTCAGCGTGATCTACATCGCCGGGCCGGGACATGGCGGGCCGGGGCTGGTTGCGAATACGTATCTCGAAGGGACGTACAGCGAGGTCTACTCGAACATCAGTCAGGATGCCGATGGGCTGCGCCGGCTCTTCAAACAGTTCTCGTTTCCGGGCGGGATCCCCAGCCATGTCGCGCCGGAGACGCCGGGGTCGATTCACGAAGGTGGGGAGCTTGGCTACGCGCTCGTGCACGCGTACGGCGCGGTCTTCGACAATCCCGATCTCATCGCCGCATGCGTCGTCGGCGACGGCGAGGCGGAGACGGGACCGATGGCGGCGAGCTGGCACTCAAACAAGTTTCTCAATCCGGCGCGCGACGGCGCGGTGCTGCCGATCCTGCATCTCAACGGATACAAGATCGCCAATCCCACGGTTCTGGCTCGCATCAGCAAAGACGAGTTGCGCGATCTCTTCCGGGGCTACGGCTACGAACCGCACTTTGTCGAAGGCGACGACCCGGCCACGATGCATCAGTTGATGGCAGCGGCAATGGATTCAGTCCTCGACGAGATTCGCGCCATTCAGACTGCTGCGCGAGCGAACGGATTCTCCGAGCGGCCCATCTGGCCGATGATCATCCTTCGCAGTCCCAAAGGCTGGACCGGGCCGAAGGAAGTGGACGGGAAACCGACGGAGAACTCGTGGCGATCGCACCAAGTCCCATTCTCGGAGCTTGCGAGCAATCCGGGGCACCTCAAGCTGCTCGAAGAGTGGATGAAGAGCTACAAAGCCGAGGAGCTGTTTAGTGATGCGGGGAAGTTGAGGCCGGAGATTGCTGCGCTCGCGCCACATGGCGACCGGCGCATGAGCGCCAATCCGCACGCGAACGGCGGCGTGCTGCTTCGCGATCTGCATATGCCCGATTTTCGTGACTACGCAACGGACGTCGATGTTCCGGGCACCAAGTTGGCGGAGGCCACGCGCATCGCCGGAGCGTTCCTGCGCGACATTATCCGGATGAATCCCGACAACTTCCGGCTCGTCGGTCCCGATGAAACTGCGTCCAACCGCCTCACCGCCGTCTTCGAAGCGACCGACCGCGTCTTCACCGGAACGATCCTTCCGACCGACGATCACATCACTCACGAAGGCCGGGTCATGGAAGTGCTGAGCGAGCATCTCTGCCAGGGATGGCTGGAAGGCTACCTGCTCACCGGGCGGCACGGGCTCTTCAACTGCTACGAGGCCTTCATCCACATCATCGACTCGATGTTCAATCAGCACGCGAAGTGGCTGAAGACCACGCGCCACATTCCGTGGCGGCGTCCGATCGCCTCGCTCAACTATCTGCTGACGTCGCACGTGTGGCGGCAGGATCACAACGGCTTCAGCCATCAGGATCCCGGCTTCATCGATCACGTCACGAACAAGAAGGCCGAGGTCGTGCGCGTCTATCTGCCGCCCGACGCGAATACCTTGCTCTCCGTGATGGACCACTGCCTGCGCAGCCGCAACTACGTGAACGTGATCATCGCCGGGAAGCAGCCGGCGTTGCAGTATCTCGACATGGACGCGGCCATCAAGCATTGCTCTGCCGGCGCCGGAATCTGGGAGTGGGCGAGCAACGACGAGAACGCCGAGCCCGACGTCGTGATGGCTTGCGCGGGCGACGTTCCTACGCTCGAGATTCTCGCTGCTGTCGATATCGTGCGGCAAAGGATTCCGGACTTGAAGGTCCGTGTCGTCAACGTCGTCGATCTGATGGCGCTGCAGCCGCCGTCGGAACATCCGCACGGACTCTCCGACGCCGACTTCGACTCGATCTTCACGACCAACCGCCCTGTCATCTTCGCCTTCCACGGCTACCCGTGGCTCATCCATCGCCTGACCTATCGCCGCAGGAACCACGACAACCTTCACGTCCGGGGCTACAAAGAGGAAGGGACGACCACCACGCCGTTCGACATGACGGTGCTCAACAATCTCGACCGCTTCCACCTCGTGATCGACGTCATCGACCGCGTGCCAGGACTCAACGACCGTTGCGCCCACGTGAAACAGGACATGCGCGACATGCTCGTCGAACATCATGAATACATCTGCGAGCACGGCGACGATCTGCCGGCGGTGCGGGACTGGACATGGCCGCACAAACGCCCGTGAACATCCTGGCCATCAATCCGGGCAGTTCATCGCTGAAGTTCGGGCTGTACGCCTTCCCGGAGCCAGCCGAGGTCCTTGCGGCGGGCGACGAGAACGAGATCGCAGCGGACAAGATGGCCAACGCCGTCCACGATGCACTGAAACGTGTGAACGGCATGGAGATTCACGCCGCCGGATGCCGCGTCGTTCACGGCGGCGACACGTTCGTGGCTCCAGCACTCATCGACGACGAAGTGCTGGCAAAGATCCAACAGCTCGCCGATCTCGCTCCTCTTCACAACCCAATCGCCGTCACCGCCATCACCGCACTGCGCACGGCGCTCCCGGGCGTGCCGATCGTGGCTGTGTTCGACACCGCGTTTCATCAGACGCTTCCTCCGGTGGCCCGGCACTACGCCATCCCTGACGATCTCCACATCCGCAGGTTCGGCTTCCACGGAATCTCGTACGCCTGGGTCTCGCACCGCCTCACCGCGCACATCCCCTCGCCCAAACGCGCCATCATCTGCCACCTCGGCAACGGCGCCAGCGTCTGCGCCCTCGCCGATGGCGTCAGCATCGACACCAGCATGGGCCTCACACCGATGGAAGGCCTGGTCATGGGCACCCGCAGCGGCGACATCGATCCCGGCGCCATCCTCTATCTATTGCGCAACGGAAAGAGCGCCGCCGAGGTCGATGAGATTCTCAATCACAAATCGGGACTGGCCGCACTCTCCGGCGGAACGAGCGACATGAAGAAGATCGTGGAGGCTGCGACGAGCGGCGACGACCGCGCCACTCTCGCTCTCGACCTCTTCTGCTATCGCGTCTCCAAGTACATCGGCTCCTACGCCGCTACCCTCGGCGGCCTCGACTGCCTCGCCTTCACCGCCGGAATCGGCGAGCACGCGCCGGTAGTCCGCGAGCGCATCTGCGCAAATCTCGCCTTCCTCGGCATCGAGATCGACGAGTCCTTGAACCGCGCACAGCGATCCGACGAGCGCCTCATCAGCCGCGGGCGTGTCCCCGTATTCGTCATCCCCACAAACGAAGAGCAGCAGATCGCGCAGGAAACAAACCAATTGCTCTAATTCGAATCAAGAACCATCAACCACAGAGACACAGAGATCACAGAGTTGCATCGACGACCTCTGTGCTCTCTGTGCCTCTGTGGTGATCAGGTCTCTCCGGTCGCTCGCGCCGTACGTCCCGATCTCCGTCCGCGAGTCAGGCAGAATTCACGTACCGTCACCAAAAACAACCGTTATTGCGGAGGGTGTGGCGTGCTCATTGTCGATGCCTGCGAAGCCTTCATTCAAAACTGCGGCGGCGTTCGGAAGCTGTCGGAGCACACCACTCGGGCCTACCGGCTCGACCTGAACCGATTCGCCGGCTTCGCAGGCGCGGGAGCCGAGGTCACCTCCTGCGAGCGGGCTACGCTCCAGCAGTACATCGAGCATCTCTTCACCCAGCACAACCTCAAAGAGACCTCGGCCAAACGCCACGTGGCCTCGCTCCGCTCACTGTTCCGGTGGCTCGAGGATGAGGGCCACGTCCCCGAAGATCCGTTCCGCGGCGCCCGCATCCGCATCCGTCTGCCGAAGCGTCTCCCGCGCGTGCTCTCCCGAGGCGAAGTGGCCGCGCTGCTCGATCAATCGCCGATGAACGGCGACTTCATCCAACTCTCCACCCGCGTCGCCGCCGAGCTCCTCTTCGCCACCGGCATCCGCGTCGCCGAGCTGGCCGCCCTCCGCGACGAGGACATCGACCTCACCGCCGGCGTCATCACCATCACCGGCAAAGGCGACCGTCAGCGCCGCGTCTACATCCCCGACTCCGAGATCCGCGACCTGCTCGTCGCCTACAACAAAGCCCGCACCGACCACGGCCACTCCGGCCCCGCGTTCCTGGTCAACTCGCGCGGCGGCCCCGCCTCCCCCCAATTCATCCGCCGCCTGATCCGCAAACTCGGCGAGCACGTCGCCCTGAACCGCCGCGTAACCCCCCACATGTTCCGCCACTCGATCGCCACGTACCTCCTGGAAGAAGGCGTAGACATCCGCTACGTCCAACGCCTCCTCGGCCACCGCAGCATCGTCACGACGGAGATCTACACGCACGTGGCGGACGCCGCGCTGAAGTCAAGGGTGGTGGAGAGACATCCGCGGAAGACGATCGTGAGGAGGGTCGATGGATAACTGAGGATTATCCGTGGAACCAGAGCTTGCGCGCCAGAACCTTCTCTCAGCTGCTCGCGCAAGACTGCATATCCGTCACGAGTTGGATGTCACCGGTGTGATCGCAGCTCAAAACGCGTGTGTCGGAATTGGCAAGATCATCCACGCGCTCGAATACCTCGGTATACGTGGCGACGTCAACTTTGTCGCTTCGCTTGACTTTACGATTACTCGCCACGCGGGGCGGTGGGGCAGTGGATTCTCATACGGTGGAGCACTGGAGGTCACCACCGATGGAAATGCAATCGCCTTCCCTGAGATCCGGCCTAACACTTGTGGAACAATCCTCGGCGTAATGAACACGATAATCTCGACTACTGAGTTAATTAGTCGGGTGTGCGATGCCAGAAACGCGCGCACTGGTTCATTCGACTACAGCCGCAAAAACCATTTCATCAACGTCTATCGTTCTACAACAACTGATAAACGGGTCTTCATCATCCATGGCTGCCCGGGGAATGTGAGGCTTGACACCGTTGACGGCCCAGGCTTGTACCTCGAGACATCAAATTATTGGCGTGCGCGAGCTCTATCGATCGACACGCCGCTCGGGCCACTGCAGCCACTGGTTGGCGAGCATGCGGTCGCATACTGGGAAAACTATCAACGCTGCGAAGCGAATTCGAAAGCTGATCGGCTGGCCATCGCCAAGGTCATCTTTGACGATTTCGAGGTTATGGCTAATCACACCCACGAGGGCATGCTTGCACCCCAGGTCTACCTTCACGGCTGCCACGCCGCGGCAACAGCGGATCTTGTGTTCCCTGTCATGTCTTCGATGGGAGAGCCGGCGTTCCTCGTATCGAGGGACGTTGAGTCTCCGGTCATCTGGAACAACGTCGCAGTTCTGCCTCACGGCACTGGCTACAGCATTCAGGTGCCCGCACGGAATTTCGAAATGCGATACATCTCCGAACGTGATCGCATTTTCCTAGGCAGCGGCGCAGCACACCAGGAAGCATATTCAAGTTTTGAAGAAGTCCCATTCATCTATCGATCGAACCAGCACGTTCATGAATGGGCAAGCCGGAGAATGTTGTCGATTCGCGACGTGCTTCTACCCGAAGTCTTCCTGAAACTATGACCTACTGCGCTGGGGCGTCGAGGATCGCCGCGTCGTACCGCTGCTGCGCCTCATGAGAACGCTGAGGCAGACCGATTCGGTCGAACGTTTCAACCGCAATAGCGAGCCAGCGTTCGGCTTCGCTCGTCCGCCCACGACGCACGCCTATGATGGCAAGCAACGTCGCCGTCATCGCCGCCTCCTTGCGGAAACCGCACTCCTCCGCCTTGCGGAATGCCTTTTGTCCGAAATCCCAAGCGACGTCGACATCGCCTTGGCGTAGCGCGAGACTTGCCAGTTCGTGCTGTGTAAAAACAACGCCTCGAACGTTTCCGGCACCACGCTTCAATGCGATGCTTTCATAAAAGAGTTGCTCCGCACCCGCAACGTCACCTCTGCGGGCGGAGATGAGTCCTAGGCGATGCAGCGCGTACGACTCTCGTTTACGGTCTTGAAGACGTCGGGATTCGACAAGAACGCGCGTCATAACCTCATGTGCGCCATTCAGATTGCCGCGTTTCAACTCGATCAGTCCCATGCGGTAGCGCACTTTGTTGGCGCCAAATGCATCTCCCACTGCATCGAAAATATCCCTAGCACGTTGGTATGCGGATTGTGCTTGGTCTAGTTCGCGCCGAGCAAACAGTACTCGGCCGATCAGTGACCACGCCGAACCGATAGTTCTGGACGTCGCGTCCGGCATGCCGATAACTGCCAGCGCCTCGTGGTCACAATCGTCAAACTCGCCAACGAGGTATAGCTGCCTCGCGATTTCAAGGCGATAGGCCGGGACTGCGTCGGGCGCATAGGTGGTCTCGAATGACCACGTTCGGAGCGTGGTTAGCGCCTCCGGCGCCCGACCAAGTCCGCTAAGAGCGCGTGCAGTGATCATGACAATACTTACGTGTAGTGCGCCAGTGAGCTTTTCGGATGGTATCCGCGATGCGAATTCGAGTGCGGCGTCCGCATGGCCCGTACGTATCAGCAACTCCCCCCGATTTCTCAGTAATTCGGCTGCTTCCTCGTAGGCTTCGGCAAGCAGGTAGTGATCGATCGCGACAGAGACGCGATCGACGTTGTCGACGAAAGTCGCAAACCAACGGGCAAGGCCATGATCGATGGACGCCGGCTTACCAATGATTTCCCGAATCGGCGGTCGAAGGTCGATATGGATGGCCTCGGTCATTAATGCGTCGCGTCGTGCCAGACCTGCTAATTCCACCTCGGACCACGCTGTCACCAATTCTGATGCGGACGTTCCGAGAACGGAGCGCAATTCATCCGCGCCAATGTCGAGCTGGAGCGATGCGAGGACACCGAGCAGTTGTTTCGCGCCGCTGGACAGCTCATGCGTAATCGAATGAATCGCCTCGCGCTCCACGCGTTCCGTCAGCACCTGAGTCGCTTTGACACTTCCGGCGGCGGACGACGCTAGCGTCGCGAGGAGCGGCCATCCGCCCCTTTCTCTGACTAAGTAACGCTTCAGAGCGGCAGGTGCCGATTGCCCACGGCGCTGAGCGAAAAGTGCGTCGATCGCGTTTCCGTTGAAGCCACCGAGCTCGATGGAGAGGTCGGCCGCAAGGGAGAGTGAGGGTAGCGGTACGCGCGATGTAAATAGCACCCTCGACATCACTGAGTGAGTTGCCAAGGCTCGCAGAAATACGAGCGGAGCGGTACTGATACTTTCGCTGGCATTCACGTTGTCGACGGCGACAAGTGTTCTGCTCCCAGCGATCGCCGTACCAGCCTCGAACGCGATTTCTTCAGCATCGTTCCAGCCATAGCGACGCACGTGGTTCAGCAGTCGCTCGTCATGGTGGTCAACGGCGAGACATTTCGCGAGCCGCAGAACGAACGGTCCAAGGTCTCGGAGAAGGCTACCGAACGACACAGGGACGACGGAATACCCCTGACGTCGGGCCGTGTGCAAGACTTTCGAGACGAGCATGGATTTACCAAAGCCCGGCGGGGCGACTACCGTCGCGCAGCGATAAGACTCAAACGACTCCAAGCGCGCAACCTCGTCCTCCCGGTTCACGAAGAACCGCGGCTGTGGGGGCTCAAATGGCGTGTAACCCTCATCCATGCGGCTGTCGTAGATTCCGGACACACGTATGCGCCGATGCTCGGTGATGCGGTGGTAGATCTCACTGTGGATGGTCTCGATCAACGACCTCCGTCTGTGCGAATTCTTGCGTTGACGCAGGATTACTTCGGCGTGATCTAGAAACGTTCCATCCCATACGATTGTCGCGAATGCCCTGTTGGAACGAGTTCCCACGAGCCAGTCGAACGCATCAGCTCCGATACGCGCGTTGGTAGCGAGCACCAGCGCGTCGGGCACATGTACCGCCGCCCAAGACACGGCGCCATCGATATCGGCTCGATCGATGGAGCGCGAGCGGTACTTGCATTCAACGATAAGCTTTAGGCGTTCGTCAGGCGCTGACCGGACGGTGGCCTCGACTATCAGGTCACGACCCCGATCACCACCAGGCCCTAGATGAATGATGCTATCGAATCCAAGCTCGGCGCAGATGGAGGCGACCCTTTTTTCGAAGGCGGTGCCGGTCGATGGGGTTGTCGTTGGGATAATCCTCAGTTATCAGGTGGAGGCACACGTCCTCCAAATAAGGAGTGACGCATCGCAGTGTTTCCCTACCCTTCTCACCAAGTTTATCAAACTCGTCACCGTTGCCGGGCTAGCCATTGACCCGACCACTCCGCCGAAACACCCCCGCAGCCGCCTCAACCCCTCAGGGGTCTTCGCGGTCGCGATTCCCCCGTACCCGAGCACGTTCGCGGGCTGCGCCCTTCCGCTTGCCCGGTATCCGGATAGCTGGCCGAAGGCCACATCGTTCGCGGCGAGGGCGGCGAGGTCGCGTTCGTGTAACGCGGCTCTGCGAGAGCACCGTCGCGGCGATGTTGATTCCGGTAGCTGCGGGATGGGCGGAGACAGTCGGTTTGCAGGGTGAGCAGGATCATGGCGTGGCGTTCGGCGTAGATGCGGTGCATTTTGCTGAGGTGGCGGCGGAGGACGCCTTCATCGATGAAGGTTGCGAGAGGGCGGCTTGGGCGGGCCATTGAGTGCAGCGGGCGGCGACCCTGGATGGCGGCGCGGAGGGGGTGGCGCAACGATGGGGAGCGAATCAGGAAGCCGAAGCGGAGGGCGGGGAGGAGGATTTGGAGAGGGAGCCAGCGTAGATCACGCAAGATGCCTGCTAAGCCTTCATGCGGCGGCGTCCGAAAGCTGTCGGAGCACACCACGCGGGCCTACCGGCTCGACCTGAACCGATTCGCCGGTTTCGCGGGCGCGGGAGCCGAGGTCACCTCCTGCGAGCGGGCCACGCTCCAGCAATACATCGAGCACCTCTTCACCCAGCACAACCTCAAGGAGACCTCGGCCAAACGCCACGTGGCATCGCTCCGCTCGCTCTTCCGATGGCTCGAGGATGAGGGTCACGTCCCCGAGGATCCGTTCCGCGGCGCGCGCATCCGCATCCGCCTGCCGAAGCGTCTCCCGCGCGTGCTCTCCCGAGGGGAAGTGGCCGCGCTGCTCGATCAATCGCCGATGAACGGCGACTTCATCCAGCTCTCCACCCGCGTGGCCGCCGAGCTCCTCTTCGCCACCGGCATCCGCGTGGCCGAGCTGGCCGCCCTCCGCGACGAAGACATCGACCTCACCGCTGGCGTCATCACCATCACCGGCAAAGGCGACCGCCAGCGCCGCGTCTACATCCCCGACTCCGAGATCCGCGACCTCCTGCTGACCTACAACAAAGCCCGCACGGACCACGGCCACTCCGGCCCCGCGTTCCTGGTGAACTCGCGCGGCGGCCCCGCCTCCCCCCAATTCATCCGCCGCCTGATCCGCAAACTCGGCGAGCACGTCGCCCTGACGCGAAGGGTGACCCCCCACATGTTCCGCCACTCGATCGCCACCTACCTCCTCGAAGAAGGCGTAGACATTCGCTACGTCCAACGTCTCCTCGGCCACCGCAGCATCGTCACGACCGAGATATACACGCACGTGGCGGACGCCGCGCTGAAGTCGCGGGTGGTGGAGAGGCATCCGAGGAAGACGATTGTGAGGCGAAGCTGACGGATAACTAGGAATTATCTTCGAGCTGCCATCCCGAATGCGCTCTCGCTTTCGCGAGTGCTGATGGCTGCGGCAGTCGTCTTCATGTCGCCATGGATCACCCGCCGCACGTGGTTGGCGACAGTGATTGTGATTGCCGTTGCCATGATCACCGACGCATTCGACGGTTACCTCGCGAGGCGATGGCGTGTCACAAGCGAGGCGGGGTACGTTCTCGATGCGATGGGTGATCGCTCGATTCATCTCGCGCTGATCCTAGTCGTTTTCGTTCACTATCAAGTCAATGCTGTGTTGATCTGGCTGCTGGTCCTTCGCGACATTGCCATCTACGCTGTACGAGTGTTGACCCGGGACTGGTTGGCCAGATCTAGAGAACTACAGTGGCTTTCGCGCTTTCATGCAACGAACCTGCGGATTTGGCTCGCCAGTTATTATCTTCGCGACGGAATTCGAGTATTCACGGGGCGCGATCCGCTCGACGTCTTCTGGTTCGAGTGCACTCAAACTCTTCTCGTGGCGTTCACGATCGTTCTGTCATACTATGGATTGACAAGAAGCTTGGGCTGGATTACCGACGACCAAGTATGAGTATTGAGTGAACTTAGGATTTTGCGAAACTTACGATGGCCACGGCTGCAGAAATGAGATTGATCAAGCCTACAACCGCCAGCGCGCTCTTCGTGTACGGCAATGTATGCATCGCCATGACGTGTCCTCGAAATGCCAGAAGGTTGTCCGCAAACTCGCCTCCGCCAAAAGTGTTACTAAGTTGAGCATTCAGTATCCTATTGGCAGCTTCGATACACTCCTCTTTTTTTTGCGCGACGAGCCGCTGAATGTAGTACACGCCTAAGACATTTTGTACTAGCAACAGAAAACATCCAAACAACGACACATCCATGACTAAGTACGTGTGCTTATGTGTCCAAAACATAACGAGCGGCACCGTAAGCAGGCATGCCCATAGCGCAAGGATCAATAAGTTGAGCATGCCAAACCGTGAAGCACCGCCGCAATTATCGCTGTGAAACACGTTGATTTGTAGAATCCGATGCCGGCTTACGAATTTAAGTAGCACGACGATCGAGAATGTAACGCTGGTTGCCAAGAACACGGCAATCGACCAGGCGATAGCAAACACGAGAAAAACGTAGACTTTCGTGACGTAAAAGCCGTGCGGATGCTTGAGGGCATCGAACACGTCGTGCCCGTAGGTAGGCATAGGGTCAATGGTCATCAGAACGTTATAAACGCCGAAACCGGCAAACACGAGGCTCAGGAGGACGAGAAGTGTAGAGGACCATGACCTCAGCGACACGTGACTCACCAGACGGTTGACGAGACACTCCAGTTCAACTTTGGTGTCTGTACCAACTCCGACGAAGTGCACGTCCAGTTGGGTAACCGTCGCCATAAAGCGATCGAGTAGGATGGTCGACAGGATGAGAATCAGGGGGGTGGTGGCGAAAATGGCCCAAAATCCGTAGTGCTGCGACAGTCCCTTGCCATCGATCGGAAGTGCGAGGGTGTCGTCGAGTTCGCAACACCAAGCGATTAGAAATGGGAAAGCGCTGAACAAGATGAGCGCAACGAGCCGGCGAGAGAGATGCGGTATTCCCGCGACCGACGAGGAGTCCAGCACGAAGTATCGTCTTGCCGGTTCTGGCGTGGACATGTGCGCAATAATTCCTAGTTATCGTTGTCTCTGGGTGTGCACTGGGGGCTAGCATCCGAGTGGGCGTTCATTCCGTAAGTGTACTCTCTAAAGTGTCGATCTCGTCGACGGCGTACCGTTCGGATTGCCAGGTGAGTGCGAGCCGAAGGCTGTCGGCGTGCGTCACTGCGACGAGCATCATCGGGAGAACCGGCCCGGTTGACACCACGCCACGCACGTTACGAATGTACTCATCCCTGGGAAGTGACGGGACACGAACGTTGGTGAAGCCTGCCGTGGGCATGTACGCTGTGTGCGGGGCTGGTCCTGCAGCTCCCTCTCGTCCGGCGGGCCACAAAGTGGCTGCCACGCCAATCCCGATCAGTGATCGCAGATACGACCGGCTGCGCTTCTCGATGTCTGTCTGACGTCGAATAACCGCAATCAAGTCGTCGCCTTCGTTCACGAATACTGGAAAAGCAGCAACGCCGATACCTCGTGCCAGCGGCGCGACCCCCCTGCGCAGGGAGACCGCCAGGGACAAGCCGACCGTGTGGCGTTCGGCAGTCAACTCACTCTTGTGGATTGCGAGTAGGCCTCGCGCAAAGCGAGCAGCGAGAATGTCGTTCACGGTCACACCCGGCCCGTCCGCTATTCGCCGCACTCGTGTCAGAAGTTGATCGTCCTGCCGAAGAAAGCGTATGGACACGGCCGGACCCGTTCCGCGAGCCGGTCGACTGTAGACATCTCGCATCCGCCAGAAGTCGCGAACCACGCGAAAGTAAAATTGAGGGTTGAGCCACGCATAACCGTCGGACAAGAAGAGACGTCCGCGTTGGTTCGCGCCGATGTCGATGCGTGGAATATCCGCACCGACCGCCCGGAGCAGAGTGCGCCTGGCGAAGACGGAGGCGCTGTGGCCATCGAACGCGAGATGACGAAACGTGATTGAGACCGTCGAAATCGCTTCAGTTCCCCCTGGTTTCACAGGTGCGAGAGCTACCCTTACCGGCGCTCCGTCATCGAAAGGCCGGTTTAGCTCGGTCTCGGCGTCGCGGTCCACATCATCGATTTGTCGTACCTCGACAAACGTTACCGGGTTGAACGAATACCTGCGACCCGCACCGAATTCGATGGCGCCGAGCCGCATTTCCGTCAGCGTGTCCGCCGCCGCCTTTTGCAGCAGGCCAGCATCAATACCGCCCGCGATGTCCGCTACGCACACGAAGTTGTACGGGTGCACGAGCTCCCATCGACGGATTAGCTCTTGGAACGAGCTGCGTTTGAGGATATTACTCATGGGATAACTTAGTATATTAGTCGAGCTTTGTATCGATATGTGCACACCCGGCGTGAAATCAGCGACAAGTTGAGGTTCAGCGAATTCTGACGATTTGAGTAAGCAGTGAAACGGAGCTCGCTGTCGTAATCGTCTTCGATGATGACGCGTTGCGGCGCTCGGCGCACGCGAGGAGCGGCGCGCGTGCGACATCGGCATCCCCAGCGGGACGTGATTCGATGGCGTAGACGAGACTGACCTCGTTCGGCAGGGAGGCGACCTCGATGCTTCGGTCTTTTCGGCGTCGAAAGCTTTCTTTCGGCTGGCTCGAAAAGCAGGTCACGCGGAGGCGCGGGGAAGCGGAGAAAAGAACCTCCGCGGTCTCCGCGTCTCCGCGTGCCAATCTCTTTCATGCTCCCGCGACACCCGTGGCATCCTTGCAGCCATGGATCGCCGGGAATGGCTGGAGACCAACGGGATCGGCGGGTACGCCAGCTCCACCGTTTGCGGAATCAACACGCGCCGGTATCACGGGCTGCTCGTTGCGGCGACGAAGCCACCGGTGGGGCGGGTGGTGCTGCTTTCGAAGCTCGATGAGCGCATCACGATCGGGCGGTCGACCATCGACCTCGGCGCGAACCAGTTTCCGGGCGCGATCCATCCGCGCGGGTTCAAGCACCTGCTCTCGTTCGAGCGGGGAGTTTTTCCCACGTTCGAGTATGCCGCCGAGGGGGTGCGGATCAGGAAGACGATCGCGGCGATTCATGGCGAGAACACGACGGTCATCGTTTACGAATTGCTGGAGTCGTCGGCGGAGGTGACGCTGGAGCTGCGGCCGTTCATCGCCGGACGCGACTATCACTCGCTCGTTCATGCGAACGACGGCATTCATCGCGAGGCCGTGTTCGATGACGGCGTCTTCGCGCTACAGCCGTACGATGGGCTTCCGACGCTCTTTCTGAGTGTGCCCGAGGGGGCGTTTCATCCGGCGCCGGACTGGTACTTCCGTTTCGAATACGCGATCGAGCAGGAGCGCGGGCTCGAGGCGCACGAGGATCTCTTCACGCCCGGGACGTTCTCTCGGCTGCTCGCGAAGGGAACGGCGCTCGCCGTGATCGCATCGACATCCGATCCTCGGGGGCGGGACGGGTTGGCGTTGTTCGAGCAAGAGCGCCGACGCCGCGAAGCGATCGCGAACGCGGCGCCGATGACGGGCCGGTTCGGACGTGCGCTCACGTTCGCGGCCGATCAGTTCATCGTCCGGCGCGGCGCCGACCGGAAGACGATCATCGCCGGCTATCACTGGTTCACCGACTGGGGGCGCGACACGATGATCGCGCTGCCCGGGCTTTGTCTCACCACTAGCCGCTTCGAAGATGCGCGCAGCATCCTGCTCGCGTTCGCCGAGTGCGCGAGCGATGGGATGCTTCCGAACTGCTTTCCCGATGGCGGCCAGGCGCCCGAATACAACACGGTCGATGCCACGCTCTGGTTTTTCATCGCCGCGCAGCGCTATCTCGAAAGCAGCGGCGACGAAGCTTTCGTGCGCGACAGGCTGCTGCCGGTGCTGCGCGACATCGTTGCCTGGCACGAGCGCGGAACGCGGCACAACATCCACGTCGATGACGACGGCTTGCTCATCGCCGGCAGCGAGGGCGATCAGCTCACGTGGATGGATGCGAAGGTCGGCGACTGGGTGGTCACGCCGCGGCACGGCAAAGCGGTCGAGGTCAACGCGCTCTGGTTCAACGCGCTGATGATCCTTGCGAACCTCGAGCAGCGATGGGGGACGGCGGACGCATCCCGTGCGCTGACCGAGTCCGCGGCGCGCGTGCGCATTCGCTTCCGCGAGGTCTTTTGGAACGAAGCGGGCAGCTCGCTGTTCGACGTCGTGCGCGGTGAAGATCGCGACGCCAGCATTCGTCCGAATCAGATTTTCGCCATCAGCCTTCCGCATCCTCTCCTCGACGGCGCCGACGCGGAGAACGTGCTGCGCATCGTCGAGCAGCATTTGCTGACGCCGCGGGGATTGCGGTCACTGTCGCCGGAAGATCCTCGCTTCATCGGCACCTACATCGGCGGCCCGCGCGAGCGCGACGCCGCCTATCATCAAGGAACAGTCTGGTCCTGGCTCCTCGGCCCCTACATCACCGCGCTGGTTCGCGTGCGCGGCGAAGCCGGAATCGCCGAGGGCCAGCGCATCCTCAAAGCATTCCAGCCTCACCTCGAGGAATCGTGCATCGGCACCATCTCCGAAATCTTCGACGGGTCACCCCCGCATGCGCCGCGCGGCTGCGCCGCACAGGCGTGGAGCGTGGGAGAGGTTTTGCGCGCGGCGGTGGAGGATCTGGGGATGGGGGCTCCGTCGGGCTGAAACGTCGACGGCTTGGAACGTACTGTCGTGGTTCAAAAAGCACCGTCGATGGCCGAAAAGCACCATCGATGGATGAAAAAGCACCATCGATGGCCGAAAAGCACCGTCGATGGATCAAAAGGCACCGTCGATGGATGAAAAAGCACCATCGATGGATCAAAACGTACCGTCGATGGATCAAAACGTACGGTCGTTGGATGAAAAAGCACCGTCGTTGGATCAAAACGCACCGTCGATGGTTCAAAACGTACGGTCGTTGGATCAAAACGCACCGTCGTTGGATCAAAACGCACCGTCGATGGTTCAAAACGAACCATCGATGGATCAAAACGAGCCATCGTCGGATCAAAACGAACCGTCGATGGTTCAAAACGAACCATCGATCTCAAAACGCACGGTCAACGGTTCAAAACACACCGTCGATGGTTCAAAACACAGCCCCGGCGCTGTAAAACACAGCCCCGGCGGACTGAAACACAGCTCCGAGGGTTCAAAGCACACCAGTTCCCGGAGGGAATCGTCGCGCTGCTCGACGTTTCTCAGATGGAGTGGTTCAAAATGCGGGGAGACTCGTTGGTTCAGCGCGAGCGAATGTCATTGATCACGACCGCTCCCTCTGGCTGAACACGATCGACGAATGTCGAGATCCTCCGACCGTTCCTTCGGCGGTCAGGATGACACCGCGGATGGCACGGAGAGCGCGAATTCACCATTCAGTCACGAGGCATCAGGACCATGTTGAGCGCGGACTCCGCGACGCTTTGCGGGTCGCGAAGGATGTCGGTCTCCCAGAAGCGGAGCACGGTCCAGCCGAGTTGCTCGAGCTCTCGAGTCTTCTTTCGATCGCGTTGAATGTTGGCTTCGATCTTAGGGATCCAATAGGCGGCGTTTGCCCCGCGGGCGAGTTTTGCTTTGCGCGAGCGCCAGTTGCGGCCATGCCAGAAATCGCCATCGCAGAAGATGACCACTCGAGCTTTGGCGATGATGATGTCGGGCTTGCCGGGCAGCGTGGCGACGTGGAGACGGTAGCGAACACCCAGTTTCCAGAGCGCTCGTCGAAGGAGCATCTCGGCTTTGGTGTCCCGGCTTCGGTTTTTCTTCTTGATGTCCGAGGCGTTGCGGGAGGCCGGTTGGAATTCGGTGTAGCGGGGCACCTTCATGCGCTGCTGTCTGTATCATGAGCCACAGTTAATGCCATCCAAACGTCGTCCCGAGCCTGAGGAAAGCTACCGCCAATACACGGTCAGCCGGAAGCATCGTGCACCACTGGTGCAATTCATTCTGGCCGCGCTCGAAGGCAAAGGATGCCGCATCATTCAAACGTCGCCGCCCGACCGCGCGCCATTCCGAATCACTTTCGAGACGGCCGATGGCGAGAGGATGGGCATCCTGGCGTACGCGTTCTACGCGAACAACAAGCTGACGAAGAACCGGCCGCCCGATGAGTACCGTTTCCAACTCAAGTACGGAACGAAGACCGGCGAAGAGCATGAGCTCTGGCAGGATCCGTATGGCCTCTACACCACGCTTCTCATGGGCGTGAGTCCCGAAGAGGAGTTCTTTGTCGGTTTCGATCCGGTTCTGCACAACCCTACCAAGCACTTCATCTCGCTGGAGTTCAAAGAGTCATTCGTCGACGAGGTTCAGAAAAAGGGCTGGGCGCAGGAGGAACGGCAACGACAGGCGAAGGGTTTTGACGAGCCGGTGGAAGTCATCGTCGGCGGCAAACCACCGTCGATCCTCGATTACATCCGATTTGAGCGGGAGGCGGTCGGCGAAGACCAGGGCCATCGCGCGCTTCTCGCGGAGAACCGTTCCACGATTCTCCGCCCTGCTGCGACGACGTCCATCGATGTTGCCACCGACTCCCCGTACGTACACGCGCTCGCCGGTGAGCTCGAGCTGAGTCCGGACGAGGTTCTCGACCTGATCAACAACGCACGGCGCCTCAAGATGGCGGTGCGTGGATGGGTCGCCGAAGAGCATCTCGTGCGTCGCCTTCGTCAGGTCGAAGGCGTCACCGACTGCGTGCGACTCGATGCAGAAGGCTCGCCCGATATCGAGCTTCGCTTCGAGGGGAGCGATCTACTCTACGTGGAGTGCAAGAACGTATTGCGCAAAATCAAAGGTGGCCTGCCGCACGTCGACTTCCAGCGAACTCGTGTATCCAAAGGTGATCCCTGCACGCGTTACTACAGTCCCAAGGACTTCGATGTACTCGCGGCCTGTCTCCATGCGCTCACGCAGAAATGGGAGTATTCGTTCGCTTTGACGCGGGGCCTCGAGCCGCACAAGAAGTGTCCCGGAAAGCTGTCGAGTAACGTGCTGGTCGACACTGGGTGGAGTCGTGAGATCCGAGGTATCCTCGGTCAAGCCGCACGGGGATAGCAACGAGCCATGGGAAAGCCGACAGTCATCAGCCTTTTCACCGGAGCAGGCGGTCTGGACTACGGTTTCGAAGCGGCTGGATTCCGCACCGCGGTGGCTCTCGATCTCGATCACGACTCCTGCGAGACGATCCGCCACAATCGTGATTGGCCGGTGATCGAAAGCGATCTTCTCGAAGTGCCGGTGGAGAAAATCCTGGAGACCGCGAAGCTGACGAAAGGCGAGGCGGACATCGTCATCGGCGGTCCTCCCTGCCAGCCGTTCTCGAAATCGGGTTACTGGTCGCGCGGCGAATCACAGCGGCTGAAGGACCCGAGGGCCGCGACGCTTGACGGCTATCTGAAAGTCATCGAAGGGACACTACCCAAGGTGTTTCTGCTCGAGAACGTCCATGGGATTGCGTACTCATCGAAGAGCGAGGGACTTGAGTTGCTCCTTCGTGAGATCGCTGCGATCAATCGAAGGACAGGAAGCAACTACCGTCCCTCCTGCGCGGTCCTCAACGCCGCATGGTATGGAGTTCCCCAACTTCGCGAGCGCTTCTTCATGGTTGCCGCTCGCGATGGATCGCAGTTCCGTTTTCCTGCTGCCAGTCATCGGGCGGCATCCGCCGAGGAAGAAGATCTGATCGCGCTTCCGAGCTATCGCACGGCATGGGACGCGTTGGCCGACGTGATCCCTTCACCCGACGAGGATCTTGCGATGAAGGGAAAGTGGGCTGATCTCCTTCCGTCGATCCCCGAAGGTTGGAACTACATCTGGCACACCGATCATGGCAAAGGTTTGCGGCTCTTTGGATGGCGCCGCCGCTACTGGACGTTTCTTCTGAAGTTATCGAAGACTCTGCCGTCGTGGACGATCCAGGCGCAGCCGGGACCCTCCGTCGGTCCATTTCATTGGCAGAACCGGCGCCTGAGCATGCGCGAGATCTGTCGATTGCAGACGTTCCCCGATGACGTCGTGATCAAGGGGGCGCGCGGTGAGGTGCAGAGGCAAGTGGGGAATGCGGTGCCCTCTCTTCTTGCCGAGGTACTGGCGCGAGAGATCAAAGCGCAACTCCTCGGATTCCGGCGAACGACATCAGCGCCGAAGCTTCTTCCTATCGATCGATCTCCCGCTCCGCCGCCCGAACGCGTGAAAAGCGTACCGGCGAAATACCGCGAGCTTGTCGCGGACCATAAGGCTCATCCAGGCACGGGGAAGGGGCCGGGTGCGCGGTCGCAGGGAGCAGTCGCCGAACAGCCGGCGCTTTTGTAGGTTTCGACCTCACAAACCCACGTGCAACGGCACCGGCGTCGCTGGCGCGGTCGCGAGAATGGGCAGCAGCTTATCGGCAGTCAGCATCGCCTCCACACGCGCGAGGATCTCCGTCAGCACGAAGGGTTTGCTGAGGAAACCGTTTGCGCCCGCGGCCAGCGATTGCGCTTCCTGCCTCGGGTCGGCGGAGAGGACGAGGACTGCGACGGGCGCTTCGTTCGCGAGGGCGGCCAGGACTTCGAAGCCGTTCATGCGCGGCATCTGCAGGTCGAGCAGGATGAGGTCGTAGGGATGTTCGCGGTGCAGTTCGCACACGCGGTCGCCCCGCATCGTCGACGTTACGGCGAGGTAGCCGCCGCGGCGGAGGGCGAACTCAAGCAGGCGGACGTTCGATTCCTGATCGTCGACGATCAGGATTCTGGCGCCGAACGCGTTAGTGGACGAGGACATGGCCCTCTTCGGCGAACTCCATCGCTGCGTTCAACGCGTCGGTGAAGTCGGCGACCTTGATTGGTTTCGTGAGGTAGCGGAAGAAGCCGGCTTCGAGGCCTTTCTCGATGTCGCGCGGGATGGCGTTCGCGCTCAGGGCGACGACCGGAATGTGCGATGTGCTCTTGTCTTCGCGCAGGATCTTCAGGGCGTCGATGCCGCTGATGCCGGGAAGGTTGATATCCATCAGGATCACGTCGGGCTGACAGGTGCGGGCAAGCTCGACGCCGCGGATGCCATCGATGGCACTCAGGAGCCGGACATCGTGACGCCGGGCCACGAGCTTCTCGATCAGCTTGAGATTCGCAGGGTTGTCTTCCACGTAGAGCAGAGTTCGCATGTGCGGGCCCGTCGCGACCGCCGTTGGTGAGGCTGCGGTGATCTCAATCCGAGGGGGGAGTGTGAGCGGTGCGGTCGAGGACAGCTCGATCCAGAAGACGCTTCCCCTCCCGACCGTGCTCTCCACACCGATGACGCCGTTCATCAACTCGACGAGGCGTTTGCTGACGACGAGGCCGATGCCGGTGCCCTCCTCAGTGTTGCTCTCCTGGCCGAGGCGGTTGAAGGGCTGGAAAAGCTGGGAGAGTTTTTCCGGAGTCAATCCGGCGCCGGTATCGGTGACCGTCATGCGGACGTTGCCCGGTGTGCTCGATGCGCAGCAGTCGACGATAACGGATCCTCCCACCTCGTTGTACTTGATGGCGTTGGTGAGAAGGTTGATCAGAACCTGCTTGATTCGCGTCCGGTCGCCTCGTACCGAGTGAGGCTTGTCGAGGATGGGGAAAGTCATGTGGATCCCCCTTCTCTGCGCCAGCGGCTCGATCATCGCCTGGCACTCGATCATCACCTCGGTCAGCGAGACCGGTTCCAGCGACATGGAGAGCTTTCCCGACTCGATCATGGCCAGATCGAGGATCTCGTTGATCAGGTCGAGCAGGTACCAGCCCGCGCTCAGGATCTGGCTGATGCTGTCGGTTTGTGCTTGCGTCGGCGGCGGCGAGTCGGACTCCATCAATTGCGCGAAGCCCAGGATGGCGTTGAGCGGGGAGCGAAGCTCGTGGCTCATGCTGGAAAGGAAGTCGGACTTGGCGAGATTGGCTTTTTCGGCGACGACCCGGGCGCTCTCCAGCTCGACGTTCTTCTCGTGCAGCACTTCATCCAGCCGTTTGCGCTCGGTTACGTCGCGCGCGGCCGCGAACACACCTTGCAGTCTCCGGTCGCGGTCGTAAAACGTGGTGGCGTTGTACGAGACATCCGTTTCCTTGCCGTCTCTGGCACGTGCGGTGAGCTCGTAGTTGGTGACTTTCGTTCCGGTCAGGACGAGCTTGATGCCGGCTTCAGCGCGCTCCGGATCGGTGAAGTAATTCTTGAACGGCGCGCCGATCAGCTCGTCGCGCGTGCAGCCGGTCAGCGCCTCCATCTGCTTGTTGACGTCGGTGATGATTCCGGAGGGATCGGTTGTCATCAGAGCGTCGATGTTCGACTCGATGAGCGAGCGCGTGTAGAACTGCTGATCGCGCAGCCGCTGATCGAGCCGCTTCTGCTCCGCTTCGACCTGCTTGCGCGCCGTGTTGTCGGTACCGATGAGCAGGTAGCCGATGATCGCGTTCTGCACGTCGCGAAGCGCCGTGACCGAAACGATGGCCGGAAAGCGGCTCCCGTCTTTGCGGATGTAGGTCAGTTCGTAGATGTCTTCGATGCCGCGTGATGCCTTGAAGACAAGTGCCTCGAACCCTGGAGTGATGGGCGTCTCGAGCTCGCGGCTGAGCGCCGCGGCGCGCGCGATCACTTCTCCCGGATCGGAGATGTCGGCCGGCGTGATCTTATCCATCACCTCGGCTGCTGCGTATCCGAGCATCCGCTCGGCGCCGACATTGAAGATCTGGATGACACCTTTCGCATCGGTGGCGATGCTCGAAAAGTTTGCGCTGTTGAAGATCGCGTTCTGCAGCGCACCTGCTTTGATGAGCGCTTCCTCCGCTTGTTTGCGCGCGGTATTGTCGGTGCCGATGAGCAGGTAGCCGATAATCGCGTTCTGCACGTCGCGCAGAGCGGTGACCGAGACGATGGCCGGAAAGCGGCTCCCGTCTTTGCGGATGTAGGTCAGCTCGTAGATGTCTTCGATGCCGCGCGATGCCTTGAAGACAAGTGCCTCGAAACCGGGAGTGATGGGCGTCTCGAGCTCGCGGCTGAGGGCCGCAGCGCGTGCGATCACCTCCTCCGGATCGGAGATGTCGGCCGGCGTGATCTTGTCCATCACCTCGGCGGCTGCATATCCGAGCATGCGCTCCGCGCCGACGTTGAAGATCTGGATGACACCTTTCGCATCGGTGGCGATACTCGAGAAGTTTGCGCTGTTGAAGATCGCGTTCTGCAGCGCTCCCGCTTTGATGAGCGCTTCCTCCGCCTGTTTGCGCGCGGTGTTGTCGGTGCCAATGAGCAGGTAGCCGATGATCGCGTTCTGCACGTCGCGCAGCGCGGTAACCGAGACGATGGCCGGAAAGCGGCTCCCGTCTTTGCGGATGTAGGTCAGCTCGTAGATGTCTTCGATGCCGCGTGATGCCTTGAAGACAAGTGCTTCGAAACCTGGAGTGATGGGCGTCTCGAGCTCGCGGCTCAACGCGGTGGCGCGCGCGATCACTTCCTGGGGATCGGAGATGTCGGCGGGAGTGATCTTGTTCATCACCTCGGCGGCGGTGTAGCCAAGCATGCGCTCGGCGCCGACGTTGAAGATCTGAATGACGCCCTTCGCGTCGGTGGCAATGCTCGAGAAGTTGGCGCTGTTGAAAATCGCGGTCTGCAGGGCGCCCGCTTCACGCAACGCCTCTTCCGCCCGCTGGCGCGCGGTATTGTCGGTGCCGATGAGCAGATACCCGATGATGGTGTCCTGGTCGTCGCGCAACGCAGTGACCGACACGACTGCCCCAAAGCGGCTGCCGTCCTTGCGGATGTAGGTCAGCTCGTAGATGTCCTCGATCCCGCGCGATGCCTTGAAGACCAGCGCTTCGAATCCCGGCGTGATGGGAGTTCCGAGCTCAAGACTGAGCGCCGTGGCCCGTGCGATCACTTCCTGAGGATCGGAGATGTCTGCCGGTGTGATCTTGTTCATCACCTCGGCGGC
>JADGNZ010000068.1 GCA_017883205.1 Thermoanaerobaculia bacterium
CGCCTCCGACCACCACGGCATTACTCACCTCCTCCGCCAATCACCGTTTTTCACAGGTTCAGCGGGGTTTAGTCAGACACCGTGAGAAATGCGGGCTAAGACGTTCGGGTCCTTTGACGGATCCATCGGGCGCATCTCTCCGGAGCGCAGGTCTGCGATCCAGCGGCGGATGACGGCGGGGGTTACTTTGCGCGCGCGGCGGCTCATTGGCCCCGGCGGGAGTGACGCCGTCGCGGCGAGATCGTCGATCGCGGATCCGATGGTCTGCAGCACCGCCATGTACCGGGCCGCTTCTTCTTCGTACGGGTTCTTCATGACGTCCTCCATGACGTCCTCCAATGTTCGCGGGAAAAGCACCGGGCGCGCGTACAGCGCGCCCGGTGCACCTCTATGCACTACTACGAATCGAGGTGTTGCGACGTTACGGCGGCAGGCGGCTGTTGGGGCGCCGGCTTGGCCGGTTTTTTCCGGCGGCCGAGGCTCCTCAGACGCTTGATCTCCTCCACGTGCGGTAACAGGCTGGCGTTGCTTGGATCGCGCACCAACTGCTGGCTGATGACATAGGCCTGCACGGAAAGAAGACCGACGCGCTGGCGGCGGATGAGGTTCGCTCCGGCGATGCCTTTGAGCATCGCGCGCAGCTCATCCTCGACCGCGATCCAGCGGTTTGCGTCCTCGGCCATTTGCCGCGCCTCGTCGACGGGTTGTCCGAGGACCTGCTGCACGCCGTCGGAGGCGCCGAGGGCGTTGATCGACGCCTGCACCACATCGTTCGGAAGTGCCGCGTGAGCGCGCAGGGCGATCCGTTGCTGCTTCGTCAGCGGGGTGACTTCGCCGATCTGTTGCCGTAAGGCGCGCAACTGTGCAACCACTTCGTCCGGCGACAACGCCGGTGTTGCTCCCGCGTCCGTGGCGGGGTTCTTCGGGGGTTTTGTATTCTCAGACATGATGATGGTTCCTTTCTGCCCTTCCGGGCGGTGTATGGCTGGAAGGTCGTGCACATGGCAGGCGGCCTTCCGGCTGGAGCGGACGGCTACGCGCCGCCGTTTCCGGGTTGTCGTATCCCGAGTCCGGCCGGACCTCGGGCGCCTCACGGCAGGAGGAGCGCAGCTCGACTCCCGCAGGGACGCGATGGCCGGCACTCAAGCACTATCGCGTCCATTGGCCGCCGGGGCCGGTCCTTTGCGACCAAAAGCCCCTAACTGTGAAGCGAAGGCGGACATCACCAACGCTTCTGTACCTTAGACGCAGGCACATCGAAAAAAACGGCAAGAAAACGTCAAGAGTTTGCGAAAAATTCGAAAAAAATGCAAAGTTTCCGGGCAGCCAAGCGGATGTTCCCGATTTTCCGCAGAAAAACGCGGCAACACGGTTGGATGAACACGATTCTTAGACGGAAAAACGCGGGAGCACGCCGGACAAACGCGTCAGCACCCCCGGTCAAGCGCGACAGCACGCCGGTCAAGCGCGTCAGCACGCCGGTCAAACGCGTCAGCATGCCCGGACAAACGCGACAACACGCCGGAAAAACGCGATAGCACGCCTGACAAACGCGTCAGCATGCCGGTCAAGCGCGACAGCACGCTGGTAAAACGCGACAGCACGCCTGACAAACGCGTCAGCACCCCCGGTCAAGCGCGACCGCATGCCGGTCAAGCGCGACCGCACGCCGGTCAAGCGCGACCGCATGCCGGTCAAGCGCGACCGCACGCCGGATAAACGCGTCAACACGGTGGATGAACACAACCGCACGCCGGATGAACACGACAGCACGGTTGATGAACACGTCAACACGCCGGATGAACGCGATTTTCAGCGAAAAAACGCGTTAGCACGGCCGATGAACGCGATTTTCGTCCGAAAAACGCGACAACACGACGGATGAACACGATTTTTGGTTGAAAAACGCGACCGCACGGGTGGATGAACGCGAAAACACGGCGGGTCCTTCTGGTTGTCCTCCCTTTGCCGGCTTATCCGCGTGCCGGTTCGGTCTGCCGCGATCGTTTGCTTCACGCTCCGGCGCCCTCCCTCGGTGCGTCTCCTGATTGCTCGACTTGAGCTTCGCGCAAGGGCCAGAAACAGCGTCGATTAGGGGTTGGAGCGCAAAGGCTCAAGGGGGATTGAAACAAGGCCAGCGCTGAATAAGGCTACTGCGAGCTCGCTACGCGTTCTTCAGACGTTTCGGCGCAACCATGCGCCACGACATCGCCACGATGTCCGCGGCCTCCTCGGGCGTTACGGCCGAGAGCCGCATCAGGACTGCGGGGTATCCCAGGTAGTGATCGGTGATGTAGAAGGCGTGGGGCTTCGTCTGCATCAACAGATCGCGCTCATCGAAGCTGATGCGGAACGCGACCGACTCGCCGTCTTCCTTCAGCCGGGCCATGAACTTCCCTTTGACGCGCAGCGCCCGCGTGCCGTACGACGTCCCTTCTTCGACGCCGGGATGCTTCAACGCCAGGTCGCGAATCAGATCGAACGTGACGACCTTCCGCTTCGTTGCCATCGCGACAGTTTAGCCTCGACGTGGCATGCTTCACGTGAATTGCACGGAGGATCGGGATGCTGACCCAGGAACAACTGGCGTCGATCGAATCGGCGCGCCAGGCCGCGGGAGGGTTTCTGCCCGCGGGTGAGGTTGCGAAAATCATCGCCGCCGGCTCGGCGATTGAACAGCTCATGCTCGATCTGATTCCGCTGGCGAAGACGTTCGCAATCCCGCCGATCTCGAACTTTTTCGTCGGCGTCGTGGCACTCGGCGGCAGCGGCAGTCTTTACTTCGGCGCCAACTACGAGTTCCCCGGCCACGCGCTGACCTTCTGCATTCATGGCGAGCAGGCGGCCACCGTGCAGGCGCTTTCGTTCAATGAGACCGGCATCGAAATGCTGGCCATCTCCGCGGCGCCGTGCGGCTACTGCCGCCAGTTTCTCAATGAGCTGACGACGGCGCCGACGCTGAAGATCATTCTCCCCAACGCGCCGGCAACGCCGCTGACGGTGCTTCTTCCCGCCGCCTTCGGACCGATCGACCTCGGCGTCACCGGCGGTCTGATGTCGCCGCAATCGCACGGCATGACGTTGGCCATGACCGACGCTGACGATGCTGTGCGCGCCGCGCTCGACGCGGCGAATCGGTCGTACGCTCCCTACAGCGCGAGCTACGCCGGCGTGGCGCTGAAGACGAGCGACGGCGCCATCGTCACAGGATCGGTCGCCGAGAACGCCGCGTTCAATCCGAGCATGTCGCCGCTCGAAGCGGCGGTCGTGAATCTGGTGATCGGCGCCGGCAGAAAATACAGCGACATCGTCGACGCCGTCCTCGTCGAAGCGCGCGATTCAAAAGCAAGTCAGTCGGGCGTGACGCGCGAGATTCTCGGCACGATCACCCAGGTTCCTCTTCGCATCTACGAAGCGGTGACGGCGTAACCGGCATCGATGACCGCAAACGGAATGACGCGAACACGTGCCCTGCTGCTCACCGGCATCGCCGAGCTTCTGGGGATGTCGCTCTGGTTCACGGCGTCGGCAGTGGCGCCGCGCATCGCTTCGGAGTGGAAGCTCAGCGCGAGTACGACCTCATGGCTGACGCTGGCCGTGCAACTCGGCTTCGTCGCCGGCACGCTGATCAGCGCGATGGCCAATCTGCCGGATGTGATGAGCGTGCGGCGTTTGTTCGCGGTCTCCGCGTTGGCAGGAGCGATCACGAACGCGCTGTTTGCGTGGCTCGCCCACGGCGCGACGAGCGCGATTGCGCTCCGCTTTCTGACGGGAGTCTTCCTCGCCGGCGTCTATCCGCCGGGGATGAAGATCATCGCCACCTGGTTCCGCGAAGGTCGCGGCTTCGCGCTCGGCGTGCTGGTCGGCGCGCTCACGCTCGGCAAAGCATCGCCCTATCTCATCAATGCGGTCGGCTCGCAGAGCTGGCGGGTGAACGTCGCCTTCGCGTCGCTGCTCGCGGCGATCGGCGGTCTGATCGTCGTTCTCTTCGTCAGCGACGGACCGTTCGCGCTGCCCAATCAGCCGTTCGATTTAAGTCAGGCTACCGACATCGTACGCAATCGCGGCGTACGCCTCGCCAACTTCGGCTACTTCGGACACATGTGGGAGCTGTACGCAATGTGGACGTGGATTCCGGTGATGCTGCGGGCGAGCATGGCGGTGAGTGGCTCGTCGCCGCGGCTGGCAGAAGTGGGCTCGTTTATCGTCATCGGATGCGGTGGCGTGGGATGCGTGATCGCCGGCCGTTTCGCCGACCGTATCGGACGCACGGTCGTGGCATCGGCGGCGATGATCGCCAGCGCGGCCTGTTGCATTGCGATCGGATTCCTCTTCGGCGGGCCACCGATCGCGCTGCTGGTCGTCGCCGCAATCTGGGGCGCGACCGTCGTCGCCGACTCCGCGCAGTTCTCGGCGTGCGTCACCGAGCTCTCCGATCCGCGCTACATCGGCACAGCCCTCACGCTCCAGACGTGCATCGGATTCCTGATCACGACCGCATCGATCAGCATCATGCCGCGCATCGAGCACGCGCTCACCTGGCACTGGGCCTTTGCCATCCTCGCCCCCGGCCCCATCCTCGGCACGATCGCCATGCTGCGTCTGCGCGCGTTACCCGAGGCGAAGAGGATCGCGCAGGGGAGGCGGTGAGCCGGTTCGTTTTCGGGCGAAGCCCTGTGGAGTGCGCGTGGCGCAGCCACCGCTTTGAAGAGCGTGATTTCAAGGCAGGCTGTCGTTCATTGCCCAACACGTTCCTTCGAGCAGTCGGCGGAACCTGCCGACGACTGCAAACCGAGGTTAGCCAGCCTTCTTGCGACGCGTTCTGCGTGGAGCCTCGGCAATTCGGTCCGACTGGTGAGGCTCGACATCCGGAATCTTGGCAAGCACTGCTTCGAACTTGCGGCGGCTCGCGCGTCTCGCTCTCGCCTCGAGGTACTCCTCGGTCAGCAGCGCCGACATTTTTTCGGCCACCGCCGAGCTGATCAACTGATTAATCGAAACGCCTTCGCGTTGCGCAACCTCACCAAGCTTCCGGTGCAAAGATTCCGGCAAACGCAGACTTAACGCTCCCATTTCTCACCTCTGAGCTCTTGCAGAAATTGTCTCTCAGCGCCACCGAACCGACGATACACCCGGCAAGGCTCGTCGCGTCCGGCTCCGACCACAGCATCGATGGCTCAAAACGCAGGATCGATAGTTGCAAACGCACCACCTGTTAGGAAGGGGGGTCAGGTCTGAAGTGTGAAGTGACGGAAGGTGCTCAGTCCTATCGGCAAAAAGGTGCCTTCCGTCACTTCACACTTCAGACCTGACCCCTCTTCCGACCAGGGCGAAGCGCTCTCCCCGCCGTGCGAAAATAAGCATTCCGAACCAGGAGGACTTGATGAGACGAGCCAGCCGAATCGTGGGCATGCTGCTGTGCGCCGGTCTGCTACTCACGGGTGCGAATCGCGCCGAAGGTCAGGATGCCTTCGCCGGCGTCTGGCGGGGAGGCAACGATCCTTACTACCTCTGGATCGGTACGAACTTCAACGACTTCAAGACCAAGTGGGAGTCCTTGAGCGCGCAGAACCTCCGCCTGGTCGATCTGGAGATCTACAACCAGGGCGGCGAGCAGAAGTTCATGGGCGTCTGGCGCGGCGGCAGCGATGCGCATTACCTGTTCGCCGGCGTCGAGTGGAACGAATTCAAGGCGAAGTGGGATGAGCTGACGAAGCAGAACCTGCGGCTCACGATCGTCAGGACGTACGTCGAAGGCGGTAAACGAAAGTACGCCGGTGTCTGGCGTGCCGGAAGCGATGCGTACTATCTCTGGGCCGGCGTCGATTGGAACAGTTTCAAAGCCAAATGGGATGAGCTGAACAACAAGGGTCTGCGCCTGATCGACATCGAGACCTATTTCGAAGGCGGCGTCCGCAAATACATCGGCGTGTGGCGCTCGGGCAACGATGCGTACTATCTCTGGGCCGGCGTGGACTGGAACAGTTTCAAGGCCAAGTGGGATGAGTTGAATAAACAAAACCTGCGGCTCACGGTCCTCAAGACTTACGAAGAATCCGGACAGCGGAAGTACACGGGTGTCTGGCGGGGAGGCAGCGATGCGTACTATCTGTGGGCCGGCGGCGACTACGAGAACTTCACCTCCAGGTGGCATGAACTGGCGGGGCAGCATCTCCGGCTCGTGAGCGTGGCCACCTATCCGGGTTGCGGCGACTGCGCGAACCACGTCGTGGCCAGCAAGCCGTACGACTACGGCATCACCGGTCACGACACCGTCTACCACTGGCCGGTCGACATCGACGGCAGCAACAAGTGGGTGCGCCTCTCCGCGCTCGAGTTTTCGGGTGCGCCATTCACCCTTCCGTTCTCCAACACGAACGTCAAACGTTGGAACGGCTGGTTGTACAGCCCGGGCTCGTGGCACCACGCCGTCGATTACGCGATCGACCTGAATCGGACGTTTCCGATCAAGGCTGCCGCGGCAGGGAAGGTCATCTTCATCGGCTGGGACAACTGGTCAGGAAACACGATCGTGATCAGTCACAACGTTGGCGGGAAAGTGGATGCCTTCCGCACGATCTACATGCACATGAGGAACGGTCCGGCCGCCGACTGCGCGCACGCATGGTCCGGCACCGTCCCGACGTTGAACGGCGACGCTCTGACGAACTACAAGGGCCACCTCAATGCCAGCGGCTGCCTGTCGAATGCTGGAAGCCGAAACCCGAGCGCGACGAACTGGGGAACCAACGCCCAGACCATCGCCGTTGCCGTCAATCAGCAGGTGACGGCCGGTCAGGTTCTGGGATGGGCCGGCGACACCGGTCCGGGCGGGAACGGCGGCAGCGACGCGACGGCGAACACGCACCTGCACATCTTCTTCACCGTGAAGGATCCGACGAACGGGCATTTCTACTTCTTCGATCCGTATGGGATCTACGGCTATCCGAGTTGCTATCCAACCGCGACGACCGGGTCGGCTGGTGGCGTCTGCGTGCGCTATCCGATCGCCTGGAAGGGAGGCGCGCCGCAGTATCCGTGATGAGCATTCAGTCTTCTCCGGTAAAATGAGCCGATGAATCGCCAGAACGTTGTCCACACCGACCCGGAGATCATGAGCGGCGAGCCGGTGTTCGTTGGAACGCGCGTTCCTGTCTACAACTTGTTCGACTATCTGGAAGCAGGTGATTCGTTGGATAAGTTTCTCGCGTCGTTTCCATCCGTCAGCCGGGAGCAAGCGATCGCAGCACTGGAGCTTGCCAAGGAGGCGGTGACGGAAGTTGCGAGTGCTCATCGATGAATCGCTTCCAATCGAGCTTGCTGACGAGCTGCCGGGCTTCGATGTGGTCACGGTTCACAAGCAGGGCTGGTTGCACCTTCGGAACGGCGTGCTTCTGCGCTCGGCGGTGCGGGCTGGTTTTACGGCGATTCTCACGGCGGACAGCAAGCTGAAATACCAGCAGAATCTCGGGAAGATCGGGATTGGGGCTGTGGTGGTAGTTCACGTTCGCAATCGCATCGAGGATCTGCGGCCGCTGGTTCCTCAGATCATCGACGCGATCGCTACGGTCAAAATCGGTCAGGTGATCGAAATCGTCGGATAGAGATACCTGATCACGTCCAAGGCTCATCCGCGCTCGGTCCGTAGATCGCAGGCACTTTTCCATCGGCCATGCGCAGGTAGACGGAGAGCTGGCCGCGGTGGTGGATCTGGTCGTGGAGCAGGAACCAGACCCAGTTGATGCGCGAGATCTCGCCCATGGTTTTGGGACCTGTGAAGAAGTGAACGTTCTCGCGCAGCGTGTCGTCGGATGCTGACTCGACGAGGCTACGGAAGTCCTTGTTCGACTTCTCCAGCGCGGAGAGGAGATCTTTCCAATCCTCGGGCGCCGCCGGAGGCTTGCCGCTGACCGTCCGGCCTTTCGCGTATTCGTCGTTCCAGACGGCGGTGCCGAGGTAGCGCTCGAGGACGAAGACCCAGGCGAGCTCGCGGGCGGTCTTCAGTTTCGGATGCGGCCGGAGGTCGAGCTTGTCTTCGGGATAGGCATGCAGCACGCGCATCGTCCTGGCGTGCTCCTCATCGTAGACGTCGAGAAATTGTTGTTTCATTTCTTGCCCCCCGAGGACGGCATGCGGATTCCATGCAAACCGCTTTGATATAGTCGCCCCGCGTGCCGTTTTCCTCGCGCGCAATTCTGCATCAAATCTGCTGCAAGAGGATGGAAATGCCTCACAACACCTTCAACACTCTCGATTCCTTCGACCTCGGCGACGGGCGCCGCGGCCAGTTCTACTCCCTACCGAAACTCGAGGCTGCCGGCGTAGGCAACGTCTCGCGGCTTCCGGTGTCGATTCGCATCGTTCTCGAATCGGTGCTCCGCAACGTCGACGGCAGAAAGATCGCCGAAAACGATGTCCGCACGCTGGCGAACTGGAAGCCGAACGCCGAGCGCACCGATGAGATCCCGTTCATGGTCGCGCGCGTGCTGCTGCAGGACTTCACCGGCGTTCCGCTGCTCGTCGATCTCGCGGCGATGCGCTCCGCGGCCAGCCGTGCCGGAGCCGATCCGAAGATCATTGAGCCGCTCGTGCCGGTCGACCTCGTCGTCGATCACTCGGTGCAGGTCGACTACTCCAATCGCCCCGACGCGCTGCAGCTCAACATGGACATCGAGTTCAAGCGCAATCAGCAGCGCTATCAGTTTCTGAAGTGGGGGATGAAGGCTTTCAACGGCTTCGGCGTGGTGCCGCCGGGCATCGGCATCGTGCATCAGGTCAATCTCGAGTACCTCGCGCGCGGCGTTCTGGAGAAGGACGGCGTCTGGTATCCCGACACGCTCGTCGGAACCGATTCGCACACGACGATGATCAACGGCCTCGGCATCGTGGCCTGGGGCGTCGGCGGCATCGAAGCCGAGGCGGGGATGCTCGGGCAGCCGGTGTACTTCCTGACGCCGGATGTCGTCGGCGTGAATCTCACCGGATCGCTGCGCGAAGGCGTCACTGCTACCGATCTCGTGCTCACGATCACGGAGATGTTGCGCAAAGCGAAGGTCGTCGGAAAGTTCGTCGAGTATTTCGGCGAAGGTGCAGCGTCCCTCGGACTCGCGGATCGCGCCACGATAGCGAACATGGCGCCGGAGTACGGCGCGACGATGGGCTACTTCCCGATCGACGAAGAGACGTGCCGCTATATGACGATGACCGGCCGTAACGATGCGCAGGTCAACGCATTGCGCGGATACTTCAAGGCGCAAGGTCTGTTCGGCATGCCGAAGAAGGGCGACATCGATTACACGACGTCGCTAGAGCTCGATCTCTCAAAGGTCAGCGCCAGCGTGGCCGGCCCGAAGCGTCCGCAGGACCGTATCGAGCTGGACAACATTCAGCGCGAGTGGATGGCGATGCTCAAAGCTGCCGCACCCGCGGGCTACGGCAAGTCGGAGAGCGAAGCCACGCGCAAGGCGAAAACGCTCGTAGGTCTGCGCACGCAGGATGCGGGAAGCACGGTCACCGGCGGAGGCGCTCAGGATTCGGCGACGGCACCGAACGCGCTGGCATCCGCGCGCAAGCACACGAGCATCACGACGGAAGAAGAGATGCTGAACAACCGGCCGACGCCCGACCGCGTCGAGGCCGATTCGCTGACTGACGAGTTCCCGCGAGCGGTCGCCGAGCTGCATCACGGCGACGTCCTCATCGCCGCGATCACCTCCTGCACCAACACCTCCAATCCTTCGGTGATGCTCGCGGCCGGACTGCTTGCGAAGAAGGCGGTCGAGAAGGGTCTGCGCGTGGGGCGCGTCGTCAAGACGTCGCTCGCGCCGGGCTCGCGCGTCGTCACCGACTACTACCATCGCAGCGGCCTGCAGCCGTATCTCGATCAGCTCGGCTTCTACACGGTCGGTTACGGTTGCACGACCTGCATCGGCAACTCCGGGCCGCTCGATCCGCACATCGAAGACGCCATCACGCGACACGACCTCGTCGGCGTCAGCGTCCTATCCGGGAACCGCAACTTCGAGGCGCGCGTGCATCAGTCGATCCGCGCGAATTTCCTGATGTCACCGCCACTCGTCGTCGCCTTCGCGCTGGCCGGCCGCATCGACATCGACATGGCCACCGAGCCGATCGGCCAAGGATCGCACGGCGAAGACGTCTACCTTCGCGAGATCTGGCCGACGATGGATGAGGTGCGCACGTGCATGGCCGGCGCGCTCGATCCGGAGTCGTTCCGCACGCTGTACAAGAACTTCTCCGATCAGAACCCGCTCTGGAATGAGATCCCGACGACAGGCGGGTTGCTCTACAACTGGGACCCGCAGTCGACGTACATTCAGGAGCCGCCGTTCTTCATCGGCGAGCAGGGGATGAAGCCGGGCGAAAGCGCCGGGATCACCGGCGCGCGCGCGCTGGCGCTTTTCGGCGATTCGGTCACGACCGATCACATCAGCCCGGCCGGATCGATCAAGCCAAGCTCGCCGGCAGGCAAGTACCTGATCGAGTCAGGCGTTCCGGTCGAAGACTTCAACAGCTATGGCTCGCGCCGCGGGAATGATCGGGTGATGACACGCGGGACGTTTGCGAACGTGCGCATCAAGAACCTGATGGTGCCGGGAGTCGAAGGCGGCGTTACCGTCCATCAGCCGGACGGCGAGCAGATGTCGATCTACGACGCGGCCATGCAATATCAGAAGGAAGGCACGCCGCTGATCGTGATCGCGGGCCAGGAGTACGGCACCGGCTCGTCGCGCGATTGGGCTGCCAAGGGCACGAAGCTCCTCGGCGTCCGCGCGGTGATCACGCAGAGCTTCGAGCGGATTCATCGCTCCAATCTCGTCGGGATGGGAGTGCTGCCGCTGCAGTTCGACGAAGGGACGAACGCGCACTCGCTCAAACTCGACGGGACGGAAGTCTTTGACATCGAGGTGTCCGGCGATCTTCATCCGCGACAGAAGGCGACGCTGGTCGTGCATCGCGCGAACGGTGCGACAGAGAAGGTACCGGTCATCGTCCGCATCGATACGCCGATCGAAGTCGACTACTACAAGAGCGGCGGAATCCTGCCGTTTGTGCTGCGGCAGTTGATGGGGACGTGATCTGCGGGGGTCGGTTTTCGGGAGTCGGGGGTCGGAGCGGGAATCTGCTTTGACTACGACACCCGAGACCCGAGCGCACGTTCGGTTTTAGCTACGACTCCCGACCCCCGACAACCGACTCCCGACATTCACCAAAACGCGTGGCTGGATCACGCGCTCATCGATATAGAATCCCGGCCCGCGTCACGCACTCCCTGACGCTCAGAAATTGATGGCTAAGACAAAAGAACAGGCTTCTTCAACGATCGATCCGGCCGCCGCGTGCGCGCCGGAATGGACCGAGATTCTCCGGCAGATGATCCTCATCCGCCGCTTCGAGGAAGCGACGGAGCGCGAGTTTCGCAAGGGGAAAATCGGCGGATACCTCCACGTCTACAGCGGCCAGGAGGCGGTGGCCAGCGGCATCATCACCGCGCTGACCAAGGGCGACATCCTTTTCACCGGCTATCGCGATCACGCCCACGCCCTGGCGCTCGGCTCCGAGCCCCGCCGCGTCATGGCCGAGCTTTTTGGCAAAAGCACCGGCGTTTCCAAAGGCAAGGGCGGCTCGATGCATCTGTTCGACGTCGAGCATGGCTTCTACGGCGGCTACGGCATCGTCGGCGGGCATCTGACGCTCGCTGCCGGCGCTGCGTACGCGTTGCGCTACCAGCAAACCGAGCGCATCGCCGTCTGCTACTTCGGCGACGGCGCGATGAACATCGGCTCCTTTCACGAAGCGATGAACATGGCCGGTCTCTGGGGCAAGGACGGGATGTGTCCGATCCTCTTCATCATCGAGAACAACGGCTACGCGATGGGTACGTCCGTCGAGCGCCATTCCGCGCTGACTGATCTTGCGCAGCGCGTCCGCGCCTACAACATTCAGACGGAGAAGGTCGACGGACAGGATGTCTTCGCCGTACGAGGTGTGGCCGACCGCGTCGTTCGCCAGATGCGCGAGACCGGCAAGCCGTACTGCATCGAAGCGATCACGTATCGCTTCTCCGGCCACGGCGCCGCCGACATCCTCCAGCCCTATCGCAGCAAGGACGAAGTGGAGGAGCACCGCCATCGCGATCCCATCGGCATCCTCCGCAACCGCCTCGGCGAGATCTGCGGACTCACCGACGCCGACGTGAAATCGATCGAGGATTGGGCCGCGTCCGAGGTGGCCGCCGCCGTGCAGTTCGCGGAAGAGAGCGCGCCGCCGGAAGCGGAAGAGCTGTGGCGCGACATCGTCGCCGAGCACGGGCCGGTGAGGGAGAACGAGTAACACGATGTCCGAGAAAAGCTACCGCGACGCCATCCGCGACGCCATGATGGAGGAGATGGACCGCGATCCGAACGTCCTCATCATGGGCGAGGACATCGGCGTCTACGAAGGAACGTTTCGCATCACCGCCGGCATGCTGAAAAAGTATGGCGGCAAGCGCGTCATCGATACCCCGATCGCCGAGGCGGGGATGGTGGGGACTGCGGTGGGGATGGCCATGCTGGGACTGCGGCCGATCGTCGAGATGATGACGATGAACTTCGCCATCGTCGCCGCCGATCAGATCCTCAACCACGCCGCAAAGGTCCGCTACTTTTCCGGCGGCCAGGTTGACGTGCCGGTCGTCATCCGCGGACCGCAGGGAGCGGGCGTGCAGCTTTCCGCACAACACTCGCAGACCTTCGAGTCGTTCTACGCGCACTTTCCTGGAATCAAGGTCGTCGCGCCGGCCACGCCCGCTGACGCCAAAGGACTGCTCAAGACCTCGATCCGCGGCCGCGATCCGGTCATCTTCCTCGAGAGCGCCGCGCTCTACGGCATGAAGGGCGAGGTTCCCGACGATCCCAATTTCACCGTTCCTTTCGGCGTCTCGCGCGTCGCGCGTGAGGGGAGCGACGTCACGATCGTCTCGTATAGCCGCATGCTGCAGATGTCGCTCATCGCCGCGGAGAAGCTCTCGCAGGATGAGGGCATCGAGTGCGAAGTGATCGACCTGCGCACGTTGCGGCCGCTCGACCTCGAGCCGGCCTACGCGTCGGTCACGAAGACGCATCGCTGCGTCGTGGTGCAGGAGCAGTGGAAACCGTTCGGCGCCGCCGCCGAGATCGCGGCCAGCATTACCGAAACGGTGTTCGATGAGCTCGACGCGCCGGTTGCCCGCGTAACCGGCGAAGACGTACCGATGCCGTACGCGCGCAACCTCGAGTTACTGGCCACGCCGCACGAGCAGCATGTGATCGCGGCAGTGAAAAAGGTGATGTACGCAAATGGCTGACGTGATCATGCCCAAGATGGGCGACGCGATGACCGAGGGGAAGGTCATCCGCTGGTACAAGAACGCAGGCGATGCCGTGAAGAAAGGCGAGCCACTGCTGGAGATCGAGACCGACAAGGTCAACCTCGATCTCGAAGCGGAGCAGGACGGGACCCTCGGCGATGTCGCCGCCGCGGCCGGACAGATGGTCGAAGTGGGCGGCGTGCTGGCCACGATTCTTGCCGAGGGCGAGAAGGCTGAGCCGAAACGTGTCGCGCCTGCTGCCGCGCCGGCGAAAGAGCAGGATTCGAAATCCGCTCCGGACAGCGCGCCCTCGCGGCGCGCCATCGACAAGAAGGACTCGATCAAGAAATCGACCGGTGAATACGGCGAAGCGATCGACATGAAAGCGCCGCGCATCGACCGCACCGCGCCCGCGGCAAACGTGGTTGCGATGCCACAGGCCGAGGGTGGCCGCCGCCGTTCATCGCCGCTGGCGCGCAAGATGGCGCGCGACATGGGCGTCAGCCTCGAAGAGATTCAGGGCAGCGGACCGGGCGGCCGCATCGTCGCCAGCGACATTAAGAACTTCAAGCCGGCCGCCGCGCCGCAATCGCAGAAGCCGAAGGCGCCGGCGCTGCCACCAGTGCAGCAACTCGAGACGAAGGACATCCCGCTGTCGGCCATGCGGCGAACGATCGCAAAACGCCTCGCTGAATCGACCGGCCCGATCCCGCACTTCTACGTCACCGCCGAATACGACGTCACGAACCTGCTGGCCCTTCGCGAACAACTGAACGAGATCGAAGGGATCAAGACCAGCGTCAACGACTTCATCGTCCGCGCCGCGGCGCTGGCCATCCGCCACCATCCGAACGTCAACGCATCGTGGGGCGATGACGCGATCACGCAGCACGGCGAGGTTCACATCGGCATCGCCGTCTCGACGCCGGAAGGGCTCATCACGCCGGTGGTGCGCAATGCGGACGAGAAGTCGGTTTCCGACATCGCCGCCGAGGTCCGTTCACTCGCCGACAAAGCAAAGAATCGCAAGCTGATGCCGAACGAGTATCAGGGCTCCACGTTCACGATCTCCAACCTCGGCGCGTGGGGAATTGAGCAGTTCACCGGCATCATCAATCCGCCCAACGTGGCCATCCTCGCCATCGGTGCCGCCACCGCGCAGCCAGTCGTGATCGATCGCCAGGTCGTGATCCGCGACCGGATGAAAGTAACGATGTCCTGCGACCACCGCGTCGTCGACGGCGCCCTCGGCGCAGAGTACCTGCGCACGCTGCGCAGCTACCTCGAGCAGCCGCTGCGGCTGGTGCTGTGACTGGCGGCGCCGCGAGGAGTGAAACGTAGCGCAGGCATTCCTGCCTGCTCCCGTCGGGCATTCCTGCCCGGCGGTATTTCGAGGTGGCCACTTCTCATGTGCGTCACAATTCCGCAATCGTCGGACACCCAGTGGCAGGCCGGAGCTGTCGCGACAATCGTGGCCACGCATTGCCAAATCCAAAACCATCGCCGGGCAGGGACGCCCGGCGATAGCAGGCAAGAATGCCTGCGCTACTTCGCCGTCACCCGCGCGGACGCGCGTGTACAATCGCCTCGTCCCTATGCTCGTTCCGTGGCGGAAGACCACATCGCCCCTCGCGTTTCTCCTTTTCCTCATCGCTCCTGCTGCCCTCGCCGGACCGGGAGCTTTCGGAGTCGCCGCCTTTCCTGTCTGCCAGCCGCGGGGTGTCCATCTGTCGTGGTCGGCGTCGTCCGGGACGGCGTACACGGTCGTGGCGACGGATAGCCGCGGCTTCACGTTCACGTCGAACAGCGCAACCCCGGCGGCGCCGAATTCGTCCTTCTGCCTGAACGGCGATTTGCACGTGGCCGAGGCCGCGTACTGCGCGGTGAGCGGGCCGGCGGTTCACCTGGCCTGGACTCCGGGCAACGGCATCGGCGGTGTGTCAGAACAGCGGAGCGATCACGATCACCTCCGTGCCTCCGCCCGCAAAACGGCGCGCAATTCGGCACTGAACCTTGCCGCCACCCACTGAATCGGCCGAGGGGGTGCGGCGTTCGCGCGTGCTAATCTTCGCCGCATGTGGCAATACACCCCTCGCGTCGCTGTCGTTCGAGGTCTTCGCACACCCTTCGCAAAATCGGGAACTCACTACGCGCGACTCTCCGCGCTCGATCTCGGTAAGCTCGTAGTGGCGGAGCTCGTGCAGCGCTCGGGCGTCGATCCCAACAGCATCCAGGAGCTTGTGTTCGGCAACGTCATCCCCTCGGTCAAAGCGCCGAACATCGCCCGCGAGATCATCCTCGGCACCGGCCTTCCGCGAAAGGTGCCGGGCTACACGGTCAGCAAGGCGTGTGCGTCGTCGAATCAAGCCATCACCTCGGCTGCTGATCTGATCTTCCGCGGCTACGCCGATGTCGTCGTCGCCGGCGGCAGCGAGTCGCTCTCCGACATCCCCATCCTCTTCTCGAAGAACTTCTCCGACGCGCTCGTCGGCGCCAGCAAACAGAAGAGCATCGGCGGGAAGCTCGGATCGTTCAGCAAGATCCGTCCGAAAGATCTCGCGCCCGACGCGCCTGCCATCGCCGAATCGACGACCGGTCTGACGATGGGCGAGTCGGCCGAGAAGATGGCCAAAGAGAACGGCATCACGCGCGAGGCGCAGGACAAATTTGCGCTGCAGAGCCATCACCGCGCAGCCGAGGCGACGGCGAGCGGACGTTTCAAAGACGAAGTGATGACGGTGATGGTGCCGCCGGGCTTCGACAACATCGTCGAGACGGACAACCTCATTCGCGGCGATTCGACGCCCGAGGCGATGGCGAAACTGCGGCCCGTCTTCGATCGCAAATACGGCACGATCACCGCTGCCAACGCATCGCCGCTCACCGACGGCGCGTCGGCGGTCCTGCTGATGTCGGAAGACAAAGCAAAAGCCCTCGGCATCAAACCGATCGGCTTCATCAAGAGCTACGCGTTCGCAGCTACCGATCCGTTCGATCAGTTGCTGCAAGGGCCCGTCTTCGCGCTTCCGGTAGCACTCGAGCGCGCGAAGATCTCGCTCAAGGACATCGGCGTGATCGAGATGCACGAAGCGTTCGCCGCGCAGGTGCTCTCGAACATCCAGTGGATCGGATCGAAGAAGATCGCGCAGGAGAAGCTCGGCCGCAGCGAGCCGGTCGGCGACATCGATCCGGAGAAGATCAACCTCACCGGCGGATCGATCGCGCTCGGCCACCCGTTCGGGGCGACCGGCGCGCGGATCGTGACGACTGTCTGCAACGAGCTGCAGCGCACAGGACAGCAGTATGGCCTCGTGACCGTTTGCGCGGCGGGCGGAATGGGTGTGGCGATGGTGCTGGAACGGGAGTAGGGCGGTGGCCGGCGAACAGGATCTGCGGCCTCAGGTATGGATCGGCCACGTTGTCCTGGAGACGGATCGCCTGGCAGAAACAGAGCAATTCATGCGAACGATCGGGATGCGCTCTGTCGTTCAACGGCCCGAAGTGGCCGTGCTCGAGCTTCGCGGCGGCACGCATCTGGTTCTCACGCCAGGGACGGGAGCGGTTCCGGGCGAGGCACCATTTGATCTGATGGTCGAGGATCTCGAAGCAACGCACCGGCGCTTCATCGACCTCGGCCTTGATCCCACGCCGATCGGAACCGCGTCGGCCAACCACAGGACTTTCTCGGTTCGGGAACCAGCGGGAAACGTCATCACGTTCTTCTCCAATCATGTTTCCGGCAATCCAGTTTGAGCGCTAACCGCGATGCCAACAGATCCTCTTCACAGGGTTGCCGAGATCTGCCTTGCCTTCCCCGAGGCGAGCATCGAGAGACACGACTCGCACGCCACGTTCCGCGTCCGCAAGAGGGTCTTCGCGTACTTCCTCGATAACCATCATGGTGACGGCATCGTGTCGGTGTGCGTGAAGACACTTCTGGGCGAGAACCGGGATCTCGCGCGGGATAGGCCGTCGCGGTTCTATCTGCCGGCGTACATCGGTCCTCGCGGTTGGGTGGGCGTGCGCCTCGATGTCGCAAAGGTTTCCTGGGATGAGGTCGCGGCGTTTATCGCGTCGAGCTTCGACATCGTCGCCCCGAAGACTCTGGCGGCCGCGGCTCGCCGGAACGTACACTTCTGACGATGGCGAAATCCAAGGGCGGCAAGATCGAGTCGAAGCTTCGCGACTACGCGCTCGCGTTCCCCGAGGCTTACGAAGAGTTTCCGTGGGGACACAGCGCAATCAAAGTGAAGAAGAAGGCTTTCCTCTTCATGGGCACCGGGGAAGATGGCGACTTCTCGATCTCGGTCAAGCTCCCGCATTCGCGCGACATGGCCGTCGATCTCCCCTTCGCCGAACCGACCGGCTACGGCCTCGGCAAGAGCGGCTGGGTCACCGCGCACTTGAAGGATGAGAAGTCGCTGAACCTGATCAAAGCGTGGATCGACGAGAGCTACCGGGCGATTGCACCGAAGGAGCTGGTGAAGTCGCTCGATGCGTGATCAATGTTGGCTTGATCTCCTTCCGGGTCGACCCTGAAAATCGAACACTCAACGTTCGATTTTCAGGGTGCGCCGCGATGTCGGGCGCGATCAAAGGAGTGCAGGCGTCTCGCCTGCGGCCGTCGGGCGTCCCCGCCCGACGGTGTTCGGGTGAAGGGCGCCGTGAGTTGCCCCGTCATCAGTCAATGCACTGAGGCGAGACGCGCCCGAACTCCTTGGCGATAAACTTTGCACCATGCCCCAAGTCATCCGCGCGGTCTGCCCGCACGATTGTCCCGACACCTGCATGATGCTCGTCACGGTCGATGACGACGGCCGGGCCACGCGCATCGCGGGCGATCCCGAGCACGCGTTTACGCAGGGGTTTCTCTGCACGAAGGTTTCGAAGTATCTTGAGCGGACGTACCACCCGGACCGGCTGACCTTTCCGCAGATTCGCGCCGGAGCAAAGGGAGAGGGACGCTTCCGCCGAGCCACGTGGGATGAAGCGCTGGCGCTGATCGCCGATCGGCTCAACGCCATCATCGCGTCCGCCGACGGTCCGCAAGCGATCCTGCCGTACTCGTATGCGGGGACGATGGGCCTCGTGCAGGGCGAAGCGATGGCCTCGCGATTCTTCCGCCGCATCGGCGCGTCGTTTCTTGACAGAACCATCTGCTCCAGCGCGGGTGGGGAAGCGTTCGCTCTGACCTACGGCGCGAAGATGGGTACCGACCCGGAAGCGGTTCCGGAGGCGAAGCTGATTCTGCTCTGGGGCACGAACACGCTCACGTCGAATCCGCACCTCTGGCCCTTCATTCGGAAAGCGCGCGCGAACGGTGCGCCGGTCATCTGCATCGATCCGCTTCGCACAAGGACGGCGGCGGCGTCCGACGAGCACATCGCGATCCGACCAGGAACCGACGCCGCGCTGGCGATGGGGATGATGCATGTCCTGTTCAGAGACGGACACGAGGATCGTCAATATCTTGACGAGATGACGCACGGTTGGGAGAAGCTGCGCGAGCGCGTGCTCCGCGACTACGCGCCCGAACGTGTCTCTGCCATCTGCCGGCTCCCCGTCGAGACCATCGAGCGCCTCGGCACGCTCTACGGCACGACGCGCCCGACGTTCATCCGACTCAACTACGGACTGCAGCGTCACGCCGGCGGCGGTTCGGCCGTGCGCGCCATCTCGCTGCTGCCTGCCATCACCGGCGCATGGAACGATGCCGGTGGCGGCTGCCAGCTCTCTTCATCGGGTACCTTCGCAATGAACACTGCGGCGATGGAGCGCACGGACCTCGGCAACCACGCCGCGCGCACGATCAACATGACGTTGCTTGGCCGCGCGCTGACCGAGGTGGATGATCCGCCGGTGAAAGCACTGATTGTCTACAACTCCAATCCCGGATCGATCGCACCTGACCGCGAGAACGTACTGCGCGGTTTGCGGCGCGACGATCTTTTCACCGTCGTCCTCGAACATTTCCAGACCGACACCGCCGACTACGCCGACGTTCTTCTTCCCGCCACCACCCAGCTCGAGCACGAAGACATTCACAAGGCTTACGGCCACCTCTATGCGATGTACAACCGGCGCTCGATCGAGCCGTTAGGCGAGGCACTGCCGAACTCCGAGATTTTCCGCCGCATCGCCGCGGCGATGAAGCTCGACTATCCGGAGCTCCGCGAAAGTGACGAAGAGCTGATGCGTGCGGCGCTCACCGGCACCGGCGACGTGATGCGCGGTGTGACGCTGGAGGCGCTGCGCGAGCATGGCTCCGTACGCCTCAACCTCCCTTCGCCACACCTGCCGTTGCGGCGCGGCGCAATTCTGAAGACGCCGAGCGGCAAGATCGAGATCGACTCCGCGCAGGTGGCCGCGCTCGGGCTCGATCCGGTTCCGGACTACATCGCGCCGCGCGAATCAGAGGAGCGCGCTCCCGAGCTGGCGCGCCGTTTTCCGCTGGCGCTGCTCTCGCCGCCCGCACATGAGTTTCTCAACTCCAGCTTCGCTAACGTCGCATCGCTGCGGCGTTCTGCGGGAAAGCCGGCGCTGGAGATTCATGCCGATGACGCCAAAGTACGCGCTATCGAAAACGGTTCTCGCGTCAAGATCTTCAACGACCGCGGCACCTTCACCGCCGACGCCGTCGTCACCGATCGCGTCCGTCCGGGCGTCGTCTCCGCGCCCTCGGTGTGGTGGGGAAGGCTCTCCGGCGACGGCGCCAACGCGAACCAGACCACGTCGCAGGCGCTGACCGACATCGGACGCGGTGCAACGTTTTACGACAACCTGGTCGAGGTCGCGCCGGTCTGATCTGGGCTCCGATCGGGCTATTGGCAGGGGCGATCAGAGACAAGAGACAGAGATCAGAGATCAGAGATCAGAGATCGGGCAGTCAACGACTCTAGTCTCTGATCTCTAGTCTCCGATGTCTCTGATCTCTAGTCTCTGATCTCTGCCTTTTGACGCAAGCGCGATAAAGTCGCGCACTCCACATGACGACCTTCGTACTGATCGGAGCACTCGCCGTGGTGCTCGTTCTCGCCGTGCTCGCGCTCGTCCTCGGCAACCGGCATGCGCGGCGATTCCAGCACTCGCGTCGCATTCGCGTCGACCGCTTCAAGCTCAAGCGGCGGCATGCCGCGATCGAGCTCGAAGTGTTCGGCAGCCGCGAGGTCGTCGACGCCGTCCGCGTCTACGCGAAGGAGCGTCATGTCTCGATCGAAGAGGCCACGCATCAGGCCCGCGTCTATCTCCGCGAGATCGTTCCGAAGTTCAATCTCCTTGCCTACTACCGCCTCGGTGCGCCACTGGCCCGCGGCATCATGCACTTTCTTTATCGACCCGTTGTCGAGCACAAGACCCTTCGCGATTTCAACGCCCGGGCGCCGAAGAACGCGGTCGTGGTCTACCTCATCAATCACCGCTCCAACGCCGACTATGTCCTCGTCGCGCACATGCTTTTCAAGTTCGTCTCGCTGTCATACGCGGTGGGGGAGTGGGCGCGTGTCTGGCCGCTCAACCATCTCTTCAAATGGTTCGGCGGCTACTTCATCCGCCGCCGTTATCGCGAGCCGCTGTACCACGCCATCCTCTCCAGCTTCGTCAGCACGATCACGAAAAATGGCGTGACGCAGGGCGTCTTCATCGAAGGCGGACTCACGCGCGACGGCGCATTCCAGAAACCGAAACTCGGCATGCTCGACTACATCGTGGGTGGCAAGCGCGATCCCGCCTTCACCGCGCCGCTCTTTCTGATTCCGACGGCGATCAACTACGACCGTGTGCTCGAAGACCGCAACCTCACCGAGGAGCTGCTCGGGAAAGAAGACCACAGGACAAAGACCGACAAGTTGCAAACGTCGGTCGATTTCCTTTTCCGGAATCTCCTGCGCAGCGTTCTCAAACGGTTCAAACGCTACGGCTACGCGGTGGTCACGTTCGGCACGCCCGTGTCAGTCGATGACTTCATCCGCGAGCATCCAGCGATCCTCTCGCCGTCATTCGAAGATCGCAAGGCTGCCATGACGGGTCTCGCCGAACTGGTGATGACCGAGATCTCGAATGCGCTGCCGGTCACGCCGGTCACGCTGCTCGCGCGCATTTTCGCCGACCGTTCCGATACTCCTCTGACCGATGAAGAGATCATCGACGCCATCGACGGCTATCGCACCACCTGGCACGGCCGCGTCTGGCTCCTGCGCGAAAAGACCGGAGCCGACATCTGGCGGGCCGCCCGCCGCATCGTCGAGCTCCGTCACCTGATCGAGCCCGCCGAACGCTGGCGTTCCGACCTCTTCGAAGGCAGCGGCGTCCCCGTCATCGAAGAAGCATGGCAGTGGAATCCGCGCGAAACGCTTCTGCGCGACTACTACGCGAACTCGCTGATGACGTTCGAGGAAGTGAAGCAGCGCGGGTGGCCGGAGCGGAGGAAGACGTAGTGCAGGCATTCTTGCCTGCAACCGACGGGCGTCCTCGCCCGGCGGTGGTTCTCGAAATGGAGCGACAAATGGTACCTTCCGTTGTCTGTTAGGTGCAAAAAACACCGACGGGCAGGGACGCCCGTCGGTAGCAGGTGTGGACACCTGCACTACTTGGCTTCGCCGATTCATCGCGGTGAACGTAGTGCAGGCATTCTTGCCTGCAACCGATGGGCGTCCTCGCCCGGCGGTGGTTCTCGAAATGGAACGACAACTCGTACCTTTCGTTTGCTGTTAGGCGCAAAAAACACCGACGGGCAGGGACGCCCGTCGGTAGCAGGTGTGGACACCTGCACTACTTGGCTTCGCCGATTCGGTCTGGGTACATCCCTGTGAAGGGCCAGTTCTCCATGCCGGCGGCAGCGGGGTTGCCGAGTACGTAGTCGATCTTTTGTTCCAGCTCTTGCGAGTCGCGGATACATCGATCGAAGCTTTCGGCCTGCCACAAAGTGCCGCTCCTGCCGAGGATCTTGTTGATCTCCCTGCTCGTGAATCCCTTGAGCGAGTGGAGGATGCTGCTGGTGTCGAAGCCTTCGACGCACGAGAAGATGACATGAACATGATTCGGCATCACGCACCACGCAAAGAGAAGGTAGCGGATGCCATCGAAGTGTTTCAGGCTATCGGCGACGATCTGCGCGGCCCGATGATCGCGTAGATAGCATTCGCCAACGTTCTGATCGAGAAACTTCTCGCAAGCTTCGGTGAGTGCTGCGTCAAGCATTCTTTGCTCAGCAAATGTAACGCTTCCCCGCATCCGGGAGATCTGGTCGCGAGCCGCGTCGCGCTCCGCTCGCAACCGCTCCAGAACATCAGCGGGTAGTGAATCGAAAAGCCGCCATGTGACAAAGTTGATGGCGTGTTCGGCGTGCCAGTGAGGCAGTCGCGATCGCTTTTGAACCGTAACTCCGCCTAGTTCGTACTTCCGCATCGCCCGAGGATACCTCGGCCCGGCGGGGATTCTCGAAATGGAACGACAACTCCTGCTAATAGGCGCAAAGAAACACCGACGGGCAGGGACGCCCGTCGGTAGCAGGTGTGGACACCTGCACTACGCCGGATCAGATCCCCTCGATGTACGCCGTCTCGCCGTGGAGGGCCTGGTCGAGACCTTCGACTTCGGCGGTGTCGTGGACTTTCACTGGGGTGATCCGGTCGATGAGCCAGAGCATGCCGTAGGTGAAGACGAATGCCCACGCCGAGGAGATCGCTACGGCAGCCAACTCGACGAGGAAGAAGTGGGAGTTTCCGCGCAGGAGGCCGTCGACGCCGCCTGGATTGAACGCCGTCGTTGCGAAGATGCCGCAGAGGACGATGCCGAGGAAGCCGCCCACTCCGTGAACGCCCCAGACGTCGAGCGCGTCGTCCCAACGAAGTTTGTTCTTCAAGGCAACCGCGAAGTAGCAGACGACGCCGGCAATGAGTCCGATGAGGCAGGCGGTGGCAGGCGAGACATATCCGGCCGCGGGCGTGATGGTGGCGAGGCCGGCGACCGCGCCGGTCAGAAGCCCGACAAAGCGCGGCTTCCGGAACTGCATCCAGTCAAGACAGAGCCACGCGATCGCGCCGAAGCTGGCGGCAATGTCGGTGTTGAGGAACGCTACTGCGGTTACGGCGTCGACGCGGAACTCGCTTCCGGCGTTGAAACCGTACCATCCGAACCAGAGCAGACCTGTGCCAAGAGCGACGAGCGGGATCGAATGTGGTCCGCTGTCTTCGACCTTGCGCCTGCCGACGTAGAGAACGGAGGCGAGGGCGGCGATTCCGGCGATGTTATGCACCACGATTCCACCCGCGAAGTCGAGGACGCCCCACGTGGCCAGGATTCCGCCACCCCAGATCATGTGTACGAAGGGGAAGTAGACGAAGATCAGCCAGAAGGTGAGAAAGAGCATGTAGGCCTTGAATGTCACGCGATTGGCGAAGGCGCCCGTGATGAGAGCCGGCGTGATGATGGCGAACATCATCTGGTAGGCGCAGAAGACGATCATCGGGATCGAAGCGTTGATCGCCGAGGGCGTGTCGAGCGTGATTCCCGAGAGGAAGGCCCAGTGGAAGTTGCCGATGATGCCGTGGAAATCGGTTCCGCTCTTCAGATCGCCGCTGAAGCACATCGAGAAGCCGAAGGCCCACCAGAGCACCGTCGTCCAACCCATGGAGACGAAGCTCTGCATCATGATCGACAGAACATTGCGGCGGCCGACCAGGCCCCCATAAAAAAACGCCAGCCCGGGTGTCATGAGCATGACGAGGCTGGAGCAGAGGAGCATGAAGCCGGTATTGCCGGTATCGATCGTCATGTGCATGGATGTCTCCTCCCGAGGTGCGCATGATGGCACCGGACGGGACCGTACGCGACATTATTGATTGTTGGGCATCTTCGGAGTCGCGATCGTTACCGCTCCTCCGCGAGCCAGGTCCACGATCCATTGGCCCTTCTCGCGGCACACGATCCCGACTACCTGATCCAAAGCCCCGCGCTTCCCGGATTCCTGAACCGGTTCGAAAAAGTCACGCACCTCTTCGAAGTTAGAGATAGCACCGAAATGTACGCGCACGATTGGAGGCGCGGCCGGATGCCACACGGGATTCAGGTGGATCTCAAGGGTGACTTCCCGTTGAGGGCCGGCCTCGCAAGCCACCAACAGACCATCGTGGCAGTTGTAGTTGAGTTTTCTGAACGTGATCACGGGACGGTTGCGTTGTCGTTCTTCATAACCGTCATGGAGCCCGGGCGCGCCTGCAAGCGCGCCCGGGCTCACAACTTCCTCTACTCTACGCTTTCGGTGCCGTGGACGTGTCGTCGGCCGGTGCCGGCGTCGGAGACGGCGGCGGGGGATTCTGCGGCGCCTTTTTGCGGCGCGCGAGAGTCTTCAGACGCTTGATCTCCTCCACCTGCGGCACGAGATCGGCGTTGACCGGGTTCCGCGCGAGCTGCGATCCGAACGAGTACGCCTGCGATGCGATGAACGCCAGCTGCTGGCGGCGGACCAGATTCGACCCTTCGATGCCCTTGAGGAACGAGCGCAACTCATCGGCGACGAGGCTCCAGAGGACAGAGTCGCTTTGAAGCTCGAGAACGTCGCCGAGCGGCTGGCCTACAGCCTGCGCCACTGTGTCCGACGAGCCGATCACGCTGATCGATGCTTCGACGACCGGGGGCGGCAGCACCCGCAGACGCCGCTGGACCAGCTTGCGCTGTTCCTTCGACAACGGCGAGACGTCATCGATCTGCGAGCGTAAGGTGCGCAGTTGCGCGATGACCTCTTTGGGGGCCAGCTTGGCCGGATCGGGGTTTGATGTAACAGGGGTGTTATTGACGGGATCACTCATGACATAGCTTCCTTATGCGAGCTGTCAGGCCGGAGGTGACGTCACGACTCGTCTACAAGTGCGAGCGGCCACCGGCTGGAAGTCCCGGCTACGCGCCGATTCTTCCGGTTGATGTTTGCCCGACGTGTGTACACACCTCGGGTGCCCGCGGCAGGAGGAGCAAGCTCAACTCCCGCGCCGGTACAGGTTAAAAGATTGTGCTATCCAGCACGCCCCGTACCGCCGACAGCCGCCAAAGCCGGAG
>JADGNZ010000098.1 GCA_017883205.1 Thermoanaerobaculia bacterium
AAGCGAAGCGCTGACAACCTTCGCCCTGGCCAAGCGTCTGGCCAAACGGCCCGAGTCGGCCGATCTCATTCCTCACGTCGAGGCCATGGGAAAAGCCCTGGCCAAGCGCGTGCGGAAGTCGAAGTCCAAGCCGGCGGCGACGCCGGCAACCTCGGTTACGCCCGCTCCGGAGGAGTCTTCGCCGGTGACATCCTCGTCATCGACGACCGATCCGAAGACCAAGTAACCGCTCTCGTGCAGTAAGTCCCGCGCGGGCGCGTCCGAAGGCGCGCCCGCGCATTTGCCGAGATCGTAGAGCAGACATTCCTGTCTGCTCCCGTCGGGCGTCCCCGCCCGACGGTGGTTTCTGTGCGCAAATCGTTGGCAACAAGTACCGCATCGGCTCGTCCGAAAGACTCTTGGGTTGCTGGCGCGAGTCCGCGCTGTGATCTCTGCGCCTCCGTGTTCATTGCTTTCTCGAAAGGCACCTCCGTTTCGATGAACCAAGGGGAAGACGGTGTTCGGCGTCAACTAGAACTGTGGGGTTTACAGGTCGAATTAGCCGCCGAGCGCGTACCGAAATCGAAGAAGCTGATGAAGATAACCGTCTTCACCGGCGATGAAGAGCGCACGATCGTCGCCGGCATCGCCGCGAAGCGAGGAGCTGGTCGGGCGGACGATCGTGATCGTGGCCAACCTGGAGCCCGCGAAACTGATGGGCGTCGAATCGAACGGCATGCTCCTGGCCGCATCAATCGCTGGCGAACCGTCGTTGCTCAGCGTCGACGCAGGCGTTCCGGCGGGAACGAAGGTAAAGTAGGGCGGAGAGAAGGCCGGAAAAACCGGCCAGCTTCACGCTCGGCACGGTTCACTGCTGTTGTGCTGCAAGCTCACGGACGAACTGCGGTGTCACCCGCGATTCATTCGAGTCAGCGATGATGATCTGACGAGTTTCCTGAGAGGACGACACGAGGAACGTACGGAAGACATGACTACTAACCGTTGGCCCGCGCGAAGTCTCGCATTGAGCGCCCTCAGCGCCACAAGGAAAGACACGCTGAGGAGCAAGAGATGAGCCGGACATCGCGCGGGTTTACGATCGCGGAGCTGATTACGGTCACTGCGATCGTGGGAATCCTCGCGTCGGTCGCGTTGCCGCTGGCACGCTTTGGCATACGCCGTCAGCAGGAGGCAGAGCTCCAACAGCACCTCAAGAAGATCACCTGGGCGATCGATCAGTACTACGATCTTCGATCAAAGGGCGTCATCAAAGAGCCGCCATCCATCGGCCAAGGACCGTATCCAAAGACACTCGATGAACTGACGAAACCAATCGAGCTGATCGATGGCAAGAAGTTGGGACGCTTCCTCACCGAGCACGACCTCATCGACCCGATGACCGGCCGCCCGGAGTGGCACACCAGATCGAGCACAGACGACCCGGATCGCAGCTCATCCGACGAGAGCAACGTCTGGGATGTCCGATCGACTTCGACCGCGCTCGCCCTCGATGGGAAGACGCACTACAACGAATGGTGAAACAGCGGCATCGAGGCAGCTCTGACTTCAGAACACTTCGGTAGTGCCAGTTAGCCTCCGCTGGATGGCGAAGCGGCTGGAGGTGGTCGGGCCCAAGTGCATCTCTGTTTCCGAGCAAACGGATATCATCGGTACCGAGAGGAGTGACATCGCGGAAGTTCTCGATCACGACAACCGGACACGAGGTCCTCGGACTCGGACATAGAGTTGCGGTTTCATTCCGCACTGCGGCGAGGCGGGACAGAGAGGCGACTTACAACCAATGCTGCGACGATTGCCGTTGCCGATAGCTGTCGCGTTGCTCGTGGCCAGCTGCCGGAGTGCGGTACCGACGAGCACACGCGTACTCTGGATCGGCGCACATCCGGACGATGAGATTTTTGCCGCGCCACTACTTTACGATCTCTGTGTCCGGCAGCGTGCCTCGTGCACGATCCTCGCGCTGACGCTCGGAGAACGCGGCGCGTGCGCGGACCCTCGCGGATGCGGCGATCTCGTGAAGCGGCGCAGTAGCGAGCTATTGCAATCGGGTGCGGCACTTCATGCGTCGATTCAGCAATGGACATTGCCGGACGGCGCTGAATTCGATCCGCGCGACGTCTTGCGCCGCTGGTCCGAGGGTGATTGCCAGCATCTACTCGGGCGGATGCGTCGTGTCATCGACAGGGCTACGATCGTTCTGACCTTCGACGCTGCGCACGGCACGAGTCTTCATCCCGATCACCGTGCTGTCGCCATGCTCGTGACGTCGGCAGCGGCGGCGATGCAGGATCCACCGCCGATCTATGGCATTGCAAACCGGGCTGAGGTGAGCGGCGGCGGCACGGCGATCGACTTCGCCGCTACTCCGCCGATCCCACGTGGCTCCCTCGTGAGCGACCGGGGCTCGTGGTCTGGCGTCGTGAGCGTAGCGCAAGTGTACCGATCACAATTCAGCGATCAGGCGATCGCGCGATTACGGCACACGCCCGCTGACGCGCGCCGGATCGTGGCCGCCCCTGTCACACTCCCCCCGACAGTGGACTGGTGCGCGTTGCCATGAAACGGCTTCTCGTCCTCGTCGCCATTGCCCTGGCCGCCACCGTTGCCGGAGGCACGACCCGCCCCAATATTGAGCGCACGATCGATTCCATGAGCGCCGACGAGCGTATTGCGCAATTGCTGTTTTTCGGTTTCTCCGGGCAGGTCGCTGACAATGAGCTGCGTGAGCTCGCCGCCGAGCGGCACATCGGTGGAATTGCGCTCTATGCACACAATATCGAATCGCGCGAGCAGATTCGGCGCCTGAATGACTCGATCGTTCGTTTGTCGGCGGGCCATCCGGTTCCGTTCATCGCGGTCGATCAGGAAGGCGGCATCGTCCACCGTCTAAACCTCGGAGTCCCGGTCATCCCGAGCGCTATGGCACTTGGCGCAACGCGTTCACCTGACCTCGCCCGGCGCGCAGGAGTGGCTGTCGGCGCCTCGCTGCGCGACCTCGGCTTCACGATGAATTTCGCGCCGGTACTCGACGTGCTCACTGAGCCGCGCAACGAAGCCATCGGGACGCGTGCCTTCAGCGACGACCCCGAGCTCACCGCGACGCTTGGCTCCGCATTCATCGAAGGGGAGCAAAGCACGGGGATGATTGCCGTCGCCAAGCACTTCCCTGGACAGGGAGGGGTCGTCGGGGATACGCATGCGGTACTGCCACGACTCGACGTCAGTCTGGCGCGACTGCGGAATCGGGAGCTGGTGCCGTTCCGCCGGGCCTTCGGTCACAGACTGGGCGCCGTGATGACGTCGCACATCGCATTGCCGCGGATCGCGGAGCGCCCCGACCGGCCGGCCACTCTGTCGCCGCGCGTGATGACGGTTCTCCTGCGCAAGGATCTGCATTTCGACGGCATCCTCATCACGGACGCGTTGCAGATGGATGCCCTAAGCCGGGCCCGCGGAGCCGGCGCCCTTGCGCTCGACGCGATCCTGGCCGGATCCGACATGGTGCTGACCCTCGGGGACGCGAAACAGCGTGGCGAGGTTTTCGCGACGCTCATCGAGGCGTACCACGACGGCCGCCTGCCAAAGCGGCGCGTCCGCGAGGCACTCCGGCGCATTCTCGCAGCGAAGGCGGCTCTCCCGGCCTGGACGCCAGATCGGACGATCAGCAACGACACGATCGCCGCGGAGATCGCACGGCGCGCAGCGACAGTCGTCGACGGCTCGGCGCCGCTCGTGCCGCTTCCGCTGGAGTTGCGCGAACAGGTCGTGTACGTAGGCCCGGATGGATTGCTCCAGTCTGGGCTCGACCCCAAAGTCGTGATCGCGCTCCCTGCAAACCTCGATGACGTCACGCGCGACAGGCTGCGCAAGTCTGCGCATGCCGCGATAGAGAACGCGCTGCTCGTCGTCGCCGCAGCGGCAAACGAGCAACAGTTCGCATTCGTTCGCGATCTCCACAACGAGCGGCCTGCGATTCAGTTCGTCTTCGTGAATCTCGGGTCGCCGTTTCGCATCGTGACCGGCTCCCATGCCGCCACGGTCCTGATGTATGCAGAGGACGATGCAAGCCAGAACGCAGCGGCAGAAGTGCTTCGCGGCAGCAGTCCGGCCACAGGGACCTCACCTGTTGCCCTGCCAAACGGATCAGGTACGAAGAAAACCGAGGGTCGGATAGGGATGTCCAAGGACAGGTTCCGGATCGTGGCCGTACCAGTTGCGGATGAGGGTTGCGTAGACGGAGCGGAAATCGACGCGCGGTGGAACGTCACCCGCGTCAAGGCGGCCGAGGTCCGGCGGCTCACCGTACAAGCCGCCGCGGACCTGCTGGCCCATGACAAAGACAATCCCCGCTTTGCCATGATCCGTCCCGGCGCTGGCGTTCTCGGCGGCGCGCCGGCCGAACTCGGACCACGCCATCAGCACGACCTGCTCCCGGAGTGACCGTGCGACGATGTCGGCTTGGAACGCAGCAAGGGACGCAGCCAGATCGGACAGCAGCGCGGCATGATCGCCCGCTTGCATCGCGTGGGTGTCGAACCCGCCACTCGTCACCCACGCGGCCTGTACCTCCACGTGCGCGTCGATCATGGCGGCGACATTCCTCAGCGCCTCGCCCAGAGGTGACTCCGGATACGCTGCGCGCGCCGGACGCACCGGCGTTCGCTGATGCGCATCGGCCGAGAGGAAGAGATCTTCACCGCATCCGCGGATCGTGTCGCTCAGGGGATCTTCCGTGCGCGGCAGCGAATAGATGTCGCGCAGCGCCCTCAGCACGTCGTCGTCGCCGCCCGGCAATCGGAAGCGAGTGAGGTCCGCAATGACAGTTGGCCGACGTTTCCGCACGATCATGCCGAGCGGTGCTCGATTGCCGATGGCCAGCGTAACCAGCGGTGACTCCGCCCCGCCGAGGTGCAGGTCGGCGTAGCGCCCGATCCAGCCGAGCCGCTGGCGGTCGTCGCGGCCGCATCCTTCATCGCCGGTTTGCCAGACGTCCTGACAACGGAAGTGCGATCGGTCAAGGGACGGGAAGCCCACTCCGTCAATCAGCGCAAGGGAACCGTCCTTGTACAGCGGCTGAAGGCGCGCCAGGGCCGGATGCAATCCAAAACGGCCATCGATTGGAAGGAGATCTCTCTCTGCGATTGCAAGCGTCGGCCGAAGCGTACGGTACCGTTTGTCCGCATACGGGATCAGCGTGTTGAGCGAATCGTTCCCGCCGGCCAGCTGCACGACGACGAGCGTTCTTCTCGCTGCCGGCGGAGTGGCAGCGCGTAGTCCGCGAGGCGTCACCAGAACGACCGTTGCCGCCGCTGTACTCTTCAGAAACCGCCGTCTCGTAATCGTCATCGGATCAGTTTCGCTGCCATTCAGGCATGGAGAGGATCAGCCGCACCAGGCTTCGCTGGGCTTGTGGAAGAGCGGCACCGGACGGCATTGCTCCGCGCGGCGCGATGCTTCGCACCAGGCGCTCGCGAAGGGCAGGCCCGATCTCGATCGGGCCGAGGAGGTGGAGGTAGAAAGACACGAGATCGCTCGCCGTTTCGAACTTCCGCTCACCCGTGAGCCGGGCTGGATCAAAGGCCTCGGACGCGGAGATAGCAAACTGAAACCGGATCAGCATCGACCACGAATTCATCCACGACATCCCGCCTTTCCAGCCGCCCACGTCGGGCGGACTGAATAGCATCAAACCTTGCCGATTCAGAACATCGGCAACGGCGGCAGGGTCGGCGTCGATGCCTAGCTGATGGCACGCGATCATGGCATGGTCGATCGGCGACTTCACTCTGCTCCAGCGCGCCGCGGGAGAGTACATCTCGGGCGAGGTGAGAATCGCGGAGAGCAAGGGCCGGACCTCGCAGTCATGACGTAGATACGTCTCAGCAAGATGGCCTATGACGGCGTCCGGCGGATGATCGTGTGCGAAATAGACAAAGAGCTTACGCGCCAGGAAGCGCGCGTGAGCCCGCTCACTGCAGGCGATGCGGACGATGTCCTGCCCGTCCGCCTCGCCCACGCGGCCAAGAAATCGCTTCGTGCCGCCGTCGTGCATCTCGGACGCGAAACGGAATTGAGCGTTCGCAGATTCGTTTGTCAGGGTCCAGCCGGTAAAGGCGCGCGCGGCGGCGGCGACGTCGGACTCCGAGTAGTGCCCCAGCCCGAGAACAAAAAGCTCGAGCAACTCGCGCCCGAAATTCTCGTTCGGGTGCTCCTTCCGGTTGAGATAGTTGTCGAGCCAAAGAAGCATGGCCGGATCGCGCGCCACCGCTTCGGTCAGAACGCGGAAATTTCCTACGGCGTGCGACCGAAAGAGCTCATTCTGCCGGAGCATCAATTGCGGATGGCGCACTGTGGCGATGCTGGTAGCGAAGTGCGCATGCCAGAAGAACGTCATCCGCTCCTGAAGTGGACTTGGCGACCGCAGCATCCTGTCCACCCACCACTCGATGATGCCGTTAAGCGTGGTGAGTTTGACTCCTTCGGAGCCAGCCTTCACCGCGGCACTTGGTTTGAGTAGCCGGTCGACCGTCGCCTGACAGCCGGTTCGAACAGCGGCATCAAGCTCTTCGGCTGTGCCACCGAATGCCGCGCGGCGCAGGAGGTGCGCCGCAGCGGCGTGGTCCCATTGTAGAAGCGTCGTCATGAGGGCTCTCTCGGAGGCGATGCTCGGCGCCCGCAGAAGCAAATCGCCGGGGCCAAAACAGTAATGCCATTCTAGACGCAAGCAGTGCGCCCGCCGTTTGGAACGGCCGGTGCTATGACGAAAATCGCCGAGATGAGCAACGCTCTTCAAGGAACAACGTCCTGGCACATCACACTGACTAACCTCCCTTTAACCTTCTGCCTCATGTCAGCGGCGGGTGGGTGGGATACCCGCGCACTCCGGCGACGCGAGGACAGTCTGACGATCGGCATCTTCGGAAAGGAAGGCTCTCTGCTGCGAGTGATTAATGAACGATTGCGTCTCTATGATGCCCATCGCAAGTAGTTGCGTTCTCCATCAGTTACGCATGATCGAAAAACGAAGGCCTGGCCCCAAGGCCCCATACGCACTAACTTAACCCTCCAGCGATAAAGCGAGCATCAGCGCGCTGATAGCGTCGACTTCGAGATGATTGGATGAGGTGACGTGATCGACGGCGGAGTGCCGCATAGATTTGGCGAAGTGTGAGGAGGGGATTCAAGACTTGAAGGATGGCGTCAAGCAGAAGTCGGGTGAGACGCCAAACGCTGACCGGCCGGGATGGGATACCCCTAGGGGGAAAAAGATTCGGCTTTTTCGATCAGCGCATCGATCAGTAGCGCCACCAGCATCTTGGCAAGCACGTACACCTTCAGTGCTGCGTCGGTACGCACCGGTACATCGTCGAGATGCAGTAACGACTTGAGAGTCTTGAACTTCATCTCAATCTGCCATCGGAAGCGGTACAACTCCAGCACACTCTCGGCTGAAAGATCTGCCGGCAAGTTCGTTAGAACGAAGATGTAGCTCGCAAATTGGAGCGTTCGGATGTCCACCTTCCGACCTTTCTTGCTCCGCTCCTGCAGGAGTCGTTTCCGCGCCGCGCTCGCTGCCGGTTCACTCTTGCGGATTGCCACTACCCGGGCGGCGATCACCTGACCATCCGGCGCCCGAAACGCGACCGGAAAATCTCCCGCCTTCGCCTCCGGCAATCCTTCCAGCGCCTGCATCAGTTCGAACGGTTCGCCCTCCATGGTCTCCAGCGGGAGGTTCGACCAGGCAAAGCGGACGATGAAGCTTCCGCCTTGGCGCACTACGCGGGCCAAGGCCTCGCGATGCGCATAGCCTGCATCCGCGATCATGATCTCGCCCGGTCGGACCACGAACCGATCCAGCGTCTCCCCACCCTTCGCACTCGTCAACTCGAATTCGTCGATATGGTTGCGCGCCAGATTGATGCTCAGATGGACGCGGTGATCGGTCCCCTTGCTCCCTGCACGACTCACGGTCGTAGCGTCCACTAGCCGGATTCGCCATCCTGGCGCAACGCTGGAAAGCCGGGCGGCACTATCGTAATCCAAAGCCACGGCCGTCGCATCGGGGCGGGTGATTCTGGTCAGTTGACGATCCTTGTTGTAGACGTACGACG